>CACKXQ010000001.1 GCA_902604245.1 uncultured Pelagibacteraceae bacterium
TGGAAAGACTATGGACTTTCTATTTCAGGAAAGCAGGTAAGTTTTAGTGTTTTTAAAAAATGCTGCTGAAAAAGCTATATATAAAATTTGTAAAAATTTTAAGCCTTCAAACAAAAATCTTAAATATTTAATTACAGATACTAATGGTAAGATACTAAAAAATTCATATGATCTTAAGATACTCTTGAATAAAGTTGATTGGAAAAAAATTTAATTTTTATCTTCTTTGACCGAATAATCTTAAAAGCATTATAAATAAATTTATAAAATCTAAATATAAAGTTAGTGCTCCCATAACAGCTTTTTTACCCATTAACTCACCACTATCAGAGGCAGCATACATGTTTTTAATTTTTTGTGTATCGTATGCCGTTAAGCCAACAAATACTAAAACACCAATTATTGATATTGCAAAATACATCATTGATGATTTTAAGAATATATTTACCACTGATGCAATTATAATTCCTATTAAACCCATCATTAAGAAAGATCCCATCTTAGTTAAATCTCTTTTTGTTGTGTAACCATAAATACTCATTGCACCAAATGTTGCTGAAGAAATAAAGAATACTCTTGTTACACTTAAACCTGTGTAAACAAGTAATATTGATGAAAGAGATAATCCCATTAATGCAGCAAATACCCAAAATGTTGTTTGAGCTTTTGAAGCACTCATTTTATTAATTCCAAAACTCATGTAAAACACAATTCCTAATGGGGCTAACATTACAATCCATTTTAAACCTGATAAATAAATTGCATTCCCAAATTCTGTTAAGCCAACTATTGCTCCGTTTGGATCTGTTACAACTGACATTTTAAATGATAAAAGTGCTATTATTCCAGTAAGCAAGACACCAGTTGCCATATAGTTATAAACTTTAAGCATGTAGGCTCTTAAGCCTTCATCCATAACAACAGTTTGCTTAGCTGTTGACGCTTTATTTAAAATATTATCTTTATTGAATTCCATATTATTTATATAAGATTTTTTTTTAAGATTTTCAAGTCGTCAAAATAAATGTAACAAATACTACATAAATTATGAATTATAAAAAACTAGGAAATACTGAGCTAAATGTAAGTACAATTTGTCTTGGGACAATGACTTGGGGTGAACAAAATACCCAAAATGAGGCATTTGAACAAATGGATTACTCTTTAGATAATGGAGTAAATTTTTGGGATACAGCTGAACTTTATGCAGTTCCACCAAAAGCTGAAACATATGGTCATACAGAAACTATAATTGGAAATTGGTTTGAAAAAACAAAAAAAAGAAAAGACGTAATACTCGCGTCCAAAGTGGGTGGTCCTAGTAGAAAATATATGAGAAATGGAGAAAATAGTTTTACTGGCAAAAACTTAGAAAATGCACTGCATGGAAGTCTAAAGAGATTAAAAACTGATTATATTGATCTTTATCAATTACATTGGCCTGAAAGAAACGTAAATAACTTTGGAAGATTGGGCTATGAACATAAAGAGAATGACTGGAATAGATTTGAAGATGTTTTGGAAAATTTAAAAAAATTTATTGAGGAAGGCAAAATTAGGTATGTTGGTTTGTCAAATGAAACCCCATGGGGAGTTATGAATTATCTTCAAATTGCTAAAGATAAAGATCTACCAAGAATGATGTCAATTCAAAATCCATACAGTTTATTAAATCGGTCTTATGAAGTTGGTTTAGCAGAAGTATCTATCAGAGAAAATATAGGGTGTTTATCATATTCACCTTTAGCCAGTGGTTATTTAACAGGCAAATATAGAAATAAACAATTTCCAAAAGGATCAAGGATGGAAAGAGATTTTGATTTTTGGACAAGGTATAGAAAACCAAATATGGAAGAGGCTGTTGAAGATTATTACAAAATTAGTCAAAAATTTGATCTAGATATGAGTCAAATGTCTATAAAATTCTGTGAAGTTCAAGACTTTATGACTAGTGTAATTATTGGAGCAACAACTATGGAGCAGTTGAAAACTAACGTAGAAAGTGTAAAAGTGAATCTTGATAGTGACGTAATAAAAGAAATAAATAATGTACAAAAAAAATATCCTAATCCATGTCCGTAATTAAAAAAATAATTGTAAAAACACTAATATTATCTGTATTATCAATAACCTTTGCTCAGTCTGAGGATTTAACAAAATTAGGTACATTCAAAGATTGGAATGCTGTTGCAGTTTTTAATGAAACTGGAAAAATCTGTTTTGCTTATTCTGTTCCAGTTAGACAATCACCTAAAGCAAGTAATAGAGAAGCTAGATTATTTGTATCCTTTAGACCTGAGGATAAGATTTCTGATGAAGTAAGTATAACATCTGGTTACGATTTTAATCCTCAAAATGCAATATTAGCTACATCTGGAAAATCAAAATTTGAGTTTGACTTACCACAAAATAAATTTGCATGGATTTCAAGTGGAAAAACAGAGCAAAAAATTATTAAAAGAATGAAAAAGGCATCTAGACTAATGATAACTGCTTATAAACAAAGTGGTACTCAAACTACTGATGACTATTCTTTAATGGGTTTTACAAAAGCTTATAACGCTGCAAAAAAAAGCTGCACTTAAATGAAAATACAAAAGAAGATTGTACTCGCCTATTCAGGTGGTTTGGATACGTCTATCATTCTTAAATGGCTTCAAGAAAATTACGATGCTGAAGTTATAGCCTACACTGCTGATGTTGGGCAGGAAATAGACAAAAAAAAAATAATAAAGAATGCAAAAAAATTGGGAGTTAAAAAAATCATTATTCAAGATCTTAAAAATATTTTTGTTAAACATTATGTTTACCCAATGATAAGAGGTCATGCTCTTTATGAGGGTGTTTATTTATTAGGAACATCTATTGCAAGACCACTGATTGCAAAAGATCAAATTAGAGTAGCTAAAAAATTTAATGCTTATGCTGTCTCACATGGTTCAACAGGAAAAGGAAATGATCAAGTAAGATTTGAATTAGGATATCATTACTTTGGTCCTAAAATTAAAATAATTGCACCATGGAGAATTTGGAAATTAAAATCAAGAACTGATCTTATTAATTATGCAAAAAAACATGGAATACCAATCCCTAAAGATAAAAAAGGAGCGCCGCCGTTCTCAGTGGATGATAATTTATTTCATACTTCTACAGAGGGGAAAGTTTTAGAAAATCCTAAAAATTCAGCACCTGAATTTATTTTTCAAAGAACAACCTCTCCTGAAAAGGCTCCAAATAAAGCAAGCTTTGTTACTATTAATTACAAAAACGGCGACCCTATTGGTATAAATGGAAAAAAATTATCTCCAGCAAAAGTCTTGGATAAACTCAATCAATTAGCCGGTAAAAATGGAATAGGAAGAGTAGATTTAGTTGAAAATAGATTCATTGGAATAAAATCAAGAGGAGTTTACGAAACTCCAGGAGGAACATTATTACTTGTAGCACACAGAGCAATAGAGTCTGTAACTCTAGATAAAGATACAATGCATAAAAAAGATGAGGTTATGCCAAGGTATGCAGAACTTGTTTATAATGGTTATTGGTATTCTAAGGAAAGATTTAAACTTCAAAAAATAGTTGATCTAAAAAGAAATAAAGTTAATGGATCTGTTAAACTAAAACTTTATAAAGGTAATATTACAATTCAATCCAGGCAAACCTCAAGTAATGCTTACTCAATGAAAAAGGTATCATTCGAGGAAAATAAAACTTTCAATAAATCAAATGTTGAAAGATTTATTAACTTTCATAAGAAAAAATTAAGATAATAAAAAAATGGAATTAAAAGCTACAAGAGCTGCAGCTATTGGAAATTTAGACAATTTTGTTGAAAATAATCTAGGTGAATATTCTACACTTAGAAATTTTGATTTTGGACCCAATAAAAGATCGAATACATCTTGCCTATCACCATACATTACACATGGGGTGATTAATGAAAAAGAAGTAATAAAAAAATCATTAAATAAATATTCTTTTTCAAAAAATGAAAAATTTATTCAAGAAGTTCTGTGGCGGACGTATTGGAAAGGTTGGTTGGAACTTAGATCAGGAGTATGGGATGACTACTTAATAGATTTGAAAAAAGTTAAAGAAGAATTAAAAGATAATAAAAATTACTTAAATGCCATTGAGGGCAAAACATCAATTGAATGCTTTAATGAATGGGTAAATGAATTAAAGACCTTTAATTATTTGCATAATCATACAAGAATGTGGTTTGCGAGTATTTGGATATTTACACTAGAATTGCCTTGGCAACTAGGTGCAGAATTTTTTATGCAACACTTATATGATGGCGATACTGCATCTAATACTTTGGGCTGGCGTTGGGTTGCTGGTATTCAAACTCAAGGAAAACATTATCTTGCAAGTGAATGGAATATTAAAAAATTTACAAATAATAGATTTGAAAATATAAAACTTAACGAAAATGCACCCCCGATAATAAATGATAAAAATTATACTATTCTTCATAAAACTTTTGAAAATCCAATAAATATTGAAGAAAAAAACTTACTAGTTTTTGAAAATAACTTAGCATTTGAAATCACTGACTTTGCAATTCAAAGATTCAAAAAAATTTTTCTTATTGATAATAAAAATGAAAATAGAAATATTAAACTCACCGAAAATGTAGTGAATTTTAAGGCTAGTTTAGTTGAGGAACAAAAGAAAAGGTTAGAGGAAAAATCAATTAATTGTGAGATTATAGATATAAACGAAATAAAAAATTTAGAAAGTGCCTATTGTCTTTATCCAACAGTTGGTGAAAATTTAGATTATATAAATCAAAGCTCTTTAAAAAATATTGAGTTTCTCTACAGAAGACTTGACCAAAACTCATGGAAATTCTGTAACAAAGGTTTTTTTAATTTTAAAAAATATATACCTAAAATAGTTGAGGACCTTAAAAATTAAATATATTTTTTAATGATTGGAATTCTCCAATTTTAAAAATAATTGCATCTTCTTTTTTAAAACCATATTTTTTTGCATTATCTTTAAATCTAATTGGGGGTTCCATAATTGGCTCTAAAGATAAAACAAAAGTTCCCCAATGCATTCCTAATACTTTTTTGCTTTTTAGATCTCTTGCAATACTTAGAGCCTCTTCAGGATTAGTATGATAAGAAGATTTATCTTTATTTGGAGATAATGGATAAAAATTATAAGCACCAATATTAATAAAAGTTAAATCAATAGGCCCATATTTTTCACCTAATTCTTTATAAATATTTCCAACACCAGTATCACATGCAAAAAGTATTTTTTTATTTTTATACTCAATTAAAAAATTTCCCCACAATGTTTTGTTAGTATCTGTCAAACTTCTTTTTGACCAATGCACTGCAGGAACTAATGTTACTTTTAGATCCTCATTAATCTTAATTTCGTCATACCAATCCATTTCGTTCACATCTTTATATTTGTTTCTTGTAAAATATTTTCCAAGTCTTAAAGGAAGTAAAACTTTTGCATCTTTGAAAGGAAATTTTCTGATTGTTCTCATATCCTGGTGATCATAATGATTGTGTGTCAGAAGAAATAAATCAGTTTTCGGAAGTTCATTTAAGTTTAAGGCTGTTTTAGTAAATCTTTTTGGACCAAAGATTAAAGGTCCAGCATTTTTTGAAAATACTGGATCAGTTATTATTGTTGTATTTCCAAGCTTAATTAAGAAGGTTGCATGTCCTATCCAGCCAACATAATCGTCATTTTTTAGATTTTCTAAATCTGAAAGTACTTTTTGTTTTTCAATAGCGTGGTCTTCGGGAATAGCCATATCAAGTTTTTTTTTTTCCTTATTAAATATTTTAAATGACCACTTAAAATTTGAGTTTCGTTCTGTAGATCCTTCAGGATTTCTAAAACTACCGTCTGGTAAATGATGATAAGGCACTTTTTTCATAGCTTATGTATAAGAATTATAAATAAAAAATATAACAATTAAAATTGTTAACTTTGGCAATAATCTTTATTTGTTTAAGGTTCTTTTGAAACACTCAATTGTATTTTTTAACAAACAGGCAATTGTCATTGGTCCAACTCCTCCTGGAACTGGAGTTAAAGCTTTTGCAACTTTTGAAACTTCTTGAAAATCAACATCACCTACTAAACCATTTTCTGTTTTGTTTATTCCAACATCAATAACTATTGCATTTTTTTTCACCCAATTACCTTTTATAAGTTCAGGAATTCCAACAGCAGCAACGATAACATCTGCTTCTAGACATTCATGCTGAAGGTCTTTTGTTTTTGAGTGAGTTATTGTTACTGTACAATCTTCTTGAAGTAAAAGTTGTGCCATCGCTTTACCATTTAAGTTTGACCGCCCAATCATTACAGCTTTTTTTCCTGTTAAGTTAGGTTCTATTTTTTTTAATAAATAATAACATCCAAGAGGTGTACATGGAATTGAACCTTGGTATCCAGATGAAAGATTACCAACATTCATAGGGTGCAAACCATCAACATCTTTATGTGGTGAAATAGTTTCTATAACGTGTTGTTTGTTAATATGTTTTGGAAGTGGCAATTGAACCAAAATACCTGAAACAGTTTCATCTTTATTAAGTTCTTCAATTTTATCTAAGACTGTTTTTTCATCTACAGTATCTGGGTATTTAATAACTTCAGATTTTAAACCAACTTGTGTTGCTGATTTTTCTTTATTTCTTACATAAATCTGACTTGGTGCCAAATCTCCGATTAAGATTACTGTAAGACCTGGAACTTTGTTATATTTTTCTCTCAGGTCATCTACTTCTGTTTTTAATTCTTCTCTAAGTTCAGCCGATTGTTTTTTTCCGTCTATTAAAATCATGATTATTAAAAAATAAGTGGTGCTATGTAGAGTTTCATACACATTTCTACAAACCAGATCAACAAAAGAAGAATGATAGGTGATATATCAAAAGCACCTAGACTAGGCAAAAAACCCCTTATTTTATTAAGTATTGGATCAGTAAGCTTATAAGTAAACTCTAATATTGAATAAACAAATCTATTTGAAGTATTTAAGACATTAAAAGCTATTAACCAGCTTATAACAACGTTAGCGATTACTACATAAGAATACAATTTTAATAATTGTAAAGCTAAATAAAAAATAGCTATCATTTCTTTTCTACATATACAGAAGTGCTTGGGAAAGCAAAAGATGCCTTATTACCCTCAACAATTTCTTTAATTTTAATTGCTAGTCTTTCTTTAACCAACAACATCTCACTCCAACTATTTGTTTTTGTATAACATCTTACATACATATCTATTGAACTATCAGCAAATTTATCAACCCTTACAGAAACGCCAACTTTAGTATCGTAATCTTCTGAACTATTTATAAAATCTTCTATTTCATTTCGTATAGTTTTTAATTGTTCAACGGTAGAGTCATACTGAAGTGTTATCGTCCAACTAATTCTCCAATTTGTAATTTGACTTTTATTAATTACAGCATTCTCTGCAAATTGGAAATTTGGAATAATTGCTAAAGACTTATCAAATTTTCGTATAACAGTTGATCTAAAACCTATTTTTTCAACCACACCCTCAATTATTCCTTCAACTTCAATCCAATCACCCATTTTAAATCTTTTTTCAACAAGTACTAAAATTCCTGATATTAAATTTTTGAATAAATCCTGCGCTCCTAAAGCAACTGCAACACCAAATAAACCAAGTCCAGCAATAATTGGACCAATTTTAATTCCCCATAATTCTAAAACAGCTGCAGCTCCTAAGATTAAAATTAAAATTTTTAATGATTTGATAATCCAGCCAATTAGTTCTCTAGTTAAAATCTTATCAAATCCACTTAGTATGTAGGAAATTGGTTCAATAATTTGATGAATAATCCAAAAAAGTAAAATCGTAATCAACGTTCTGTTTACGTTATCTAAAAATAACCTCGTTTCTTCTGCAAAAGACATATAGTAACTTGCAAAAAATACTCCAAGAACAATTGGAAGAAATCTAGCTGGCCCCTCCATTGCCTTAACGAACGTATCATCAAGTTTATTTGTAGTTCTTTTAGTAATTAGTTCTAATTTTTTAATGATTAATTTGCTAATTAAACCTCTAAAAACTAAGAATATAAAGAATATTCCAAGACCTATTAAGATCTCAACAAAGTTTACGCCTAACATTCCCTTTTGCCATACAGACAAAAAAAGTCCTGAAAAATTCTCAAAAACACCCATGGCTAAATTTTATATAGCAAAAACTCTTCTTCACCAGAATTAAATAGAAAAATTTTTTTCCACTTGACCTCATTTAAAATTGCTGATGCTTTTTCACCCATGCACATCAAATTGGTATCCATCCAACAGTCTAAAAGATCATATTTTTTGAGTAAATTTAATAAACTTTTAGCGCTATTTTCTGAGTAAACATAAATTATATCAGGGATTGAGGCTTTTAATTGTGCTCTAAATTCCTCTTTTATTTCTAGAGTTGATAAAACCGTATAGTTAATCACTCTCTTTAAAGAATAACCTTCAGAAATTAGATCTTTATCTAACCTGCTAGAAACTATTTCACCACTTACGTAAAGAAGTGATCCATTCTTTGGTTCAAAGTTTTGTAATATTAATTCTTTTAAATTATTTACATTTCCTTCTGCAGAAATAATATTTAGAAAACCATTTACCTTTGCAACTTTTTCTGTTGCAGAACCAACACAATAACATTCAATTTTTTTATCAACTCTATTTAAATCTAAATTCTTAATCGCATTTGAACTTGTAAATATTATTCCCTTAAATTGACTATAGTCAGGTTCATCATATTTAATTGGTTCAACTTTTATTACAGGTAAATGAGAAACTTTATGTCCTAAAGAACTAAATTTTAAAATTAATTCTTTACTATCCTCTAATGGTCTTGTAAATAAAATATGCATTTTACCTTTTATAAGATCCCTTTGACTCTGATTTTAATTTTTCTCCGATCTTAATACTTAAATCTTTAACCATTTTTTTATTTTCACTTTCTTCAACAAAAAATCTTAGTTTGCCATCCACTGAAAAAAGTTCAGCTTTTATATTTACAAGATCTTTATCAATCTTTGCATACACACCAACTGCTGTATCGCAGTCACCCTCAAGTATTTGTAAGATTTTTCTTTCAGCATTTGCAATTATTCTCGACTGATCATCATTAATTTTTTCTAGGATATTTATTATTTCCTGATCATTTTCTCTACATTGTATTGCAATAATACCTTGTCCAGCACATGGTATTAATTCTTCAGTATTAAATTCATGTGTAATTTTATTTGTGAAACCTAAAGCTTCAATGCCAGCTTTGGAAAGTAAAATTCCATCGTAATCTCCACTTTCTAATTTCTTTATCCTAGTATCCACATTTCCTCTAATTAATTTATAATTCAAATCCGACCTAATACTTTTTAGTTGGTATTCCCTTCTGTAAGAAGAAGTGCCTATTATTGAATTAGGTTTAAGTTCTAGAAAATTTATATTAGCATTACTAATAAAAATTTCATTGGGCGAATTTCTTTTTAAATAAAAATTTGTTATTAGCCCCTCTGTTTCAATTGATGGCATATCTTTTAAAGCATGAACAGCCATATCAATGTTATTCTTAATTAATTCTATTTCAATTTTTTTTGAAAATAATCCTTTTCCTCCGATGTTTGATAGCCTATCCTTTTGGTTTTCATCTCCACTTGTGACTATTTTTTTTATTTCTATTTGGGTCGATGAAACTTTTTTAAGATGGTTTATCACTTTTTCGGTATAAATTTGAGCTAACTGACTTCCTCGAGTACCAATAATAAATTTATCCCTTTTCATAATTCTAATTTTTATTACATTCTTATAGTTTAATTGTATTATTTATAAATATTTATGAATGAAAAAAAAATAATCCTTGGAATTGAGACAAGTTGCGATGAAACTGCAGTATCAATTATAGAAGAAGATCAAAACGATAAGATAAAAATATTATCTAACGTAGTTTCAAGTCAATTTGATATTCACAAAGAATTTGGAGGTGTAGTTCCTGAGCTTGCAGCACGATCTCATGTTGAAAAAATTGATTTAATTGCAAAAAAAGCAATTAATGAGAGTGGTGTGAATTTAAAAGATGTTTCTGCAATTGCTTCAACATCTGGTCCAGGCTTAATTGTTTGCCTTACTGTTGGTTTAAATTTTGGCAAAGCATTATCTGCAAGTTTAAATGTACCTTTTATTGGCGTAAACCATCTTGAAGGACATGCGTTAAGTCCAAAGCTTAATACAAGCTTAGATTTTCCGTATTTATTGTTATTAATTTCAGGAGGGCATACACAATATCTTAGTGTGAATGGACTTGGAAAATATAAAAGATTAGGAACAACAATTGATGATGCTTTAGGAGAAGCATTTGACAAAACTGCAAAACTTTTAGGTATTGAATTTCCAGGAGGACCAAAGTTAGAAAGTTTTGCAAAGCATGGAGATGCGAATAAATTTAAACTTCCTAAACCTATTATAAATAAAGGGGGATGTAATTTATCATTTGCAGGTCTTAAAACTGCGATTTTAAGAATTTCAAGCACTTTAAAATCTAAACAAGAAAAGTATGATCTTGCGGCATCTTTTCAAAAAACAATTGAAGAAATTTTAGAAGTAAAAACACAAATAGCATTTGATGAATTCAAAAAGAATAATAATAAAGAAAATAAAACTTTTGTAATCGCTGGAGGCGTAGCTGCTAATAAAGGTATTAGAAAAAAATTAATAAAAGTATGCAAGAAGAATAATTTTAAACCAATTTTTCCTGAAACAAAATTATGTGGGGATAATGCAGCCATGATTGCACTTGTTGGTCTTGAAAAGTATAAAATCAAAAAATTTGATAATTTGAATCTTCCTGCAAGTCCAAGACTGCCACTTGACGAAAATGCAAATTCTTTAAAAGGAGCTGGAGTTATATTGTAAATGTCAAAAAGATATAGTGGTAAATCATTTAAAGATGCAAGCGTAATGAAACAAGCCAAACTTTCTTTAAAGGAAAAAAGAAAACTTAAAAAAGAAAAGAAAAAAATAAAAAATAGAAAATAAAATGAGAATACAAAATAATGCAGAGGTTATTATCAATAAGTTTAAAGAAAAAAATTATAACTTTGTAATAGAAAAAACAAATTTTTTATTAGAAAAAGAAAATAACAATGATTTACTATGGACACTCAGAGGCTTAAGCTATCTTAATAAAAATAATAAAATTGATTCATTTAAATGTTTAAATATGGCGGTGAAGATAAATCCAAAAAATATTGACGCCAAAAACTACTTAGGCATTTTATATAATAATTCAGGTAAACTAAAGCAGGCAGAAAAATGTTTTAAAGAGTGTATACAATTAAAACCAGATTATATTAGTTCAATATTCAATTTAGCAAACTTAAAAATAAAAACTAATAATTTTGAAGAAGCTATATCACTTTATATTAAAGCATTAAAGATTAACGAGAATATTGAGAAAATTTATATTAATTTAGGGTTCGCATATCAGAGCACAAAACAGTCTCAAAAAGCTAAATTAATTCTTGAAAAATGTTTAAATAAATTTCCATCATCAACTGAAGCAGATAAATTATTAAGTTCACAAACTAATTTTAAAAATGATGAAAATCATCTAATGGATATGGTGAAAAAACTAAATACAAAACAGCTCAATGATGACAAGAAAATCAACCTATTATTTGCAATAGGCAAGGGTTTTGAAGATAAAGGTGATTATAAAAAATCCTTTAATTATTATTCTAAAGGAAACCATCTAAAAAAAAACAATTTGAAATCTGATATAAATCAAAAAATAGAACTTTTTGAAATTATTGAGACTTTTTTTTCGAATTTTACATTTAAAAATGACATTATTGATAATAAAAAAAAGATTGTTTTCATATTTGGTCTGCCAAGATCAGGTACAACATTGGTTGAAAGTATACTATCAAGCCATGACAAAGTTTCGAGTGTTGGTGAAATAAATTTTCTAAGTAATTTCTTAAAATCAAATTTTTTTAAAGATAACAAAATTTTAGTAGATGATCTTCGCAAGTTTTCAAGTTTAAATTTAAAAAAAGAATATTTTAATTATCTAGAATCATTCAATATTAAAAATGATGTAATCACAGATAAAAGCTTAGAGACCTATTTTTATCTTGGTTTTGTAAAATATTTTTTTCCAAGCTCTAAATTGATACACTGCCAAAGGAACGCAAAAGATAATTGTTTATCAATTTATAAAAATTTGTTTACTGATAATGAAGCTTGGAAGTATGATGAAAATGAATTAGTTAAATATTATTCTTTGTATAAAAGAATAATGAATTTTTGGAATAAAAAGATTGGCAAAGATATCCTGAACATAAATTATGAGGATTTAGTTAAAAAAAATGAAACTACAGTTAAAAAAATTATTAATCATTGTCAATTAAAGTGGGATGAAAAATGCTTAAATCACCATAATTATGTCGCTCCAATTAAAACATTAAGTTTAAATCAAGCAAATAAACCTGTGTATTCCTCATCAATAGGGTCCTCGAACAATTATAATATTTATTTGAAAAAAATGTTTGATGATTTAGATTTAAAATTAAGCAAATGAAACCATGAACTACTGGTTACTTAAATCTGAACCGGATGTGTGGTCAATTGACCAACAAATCAATGCTGGAAAAAAAGGAGCTGACTGGGATGGTGTTAGAAATTATCAAGCAGCAAACAACTTAAGAAAAATGAAAAAGGGAGATCTTTGTTTTTTTTATCATTCCAATATAGGTAAAGAGATAGTCGGTATAGTCGAAGTTATTAAAGTGGCATTCATTGATCCAACAGATAGGGAAAATAAATTTGTTGCTGTTAAAGTGAAATTTAAAAGTAAACTTCAAATTCCTGTAACACTTGAAAACATCAAAAAAACTAAGGGTTTGGAGAAAATATCTCTAATTAGACAAAGTAGACTGTCTGTCATGCCCATTGATACTAAAAGCTGGAAAATAATTTTGAAGATGGGTAGAATTAATTAATAAAAATTAATGATTAAAAAAAAAAAAGTAAAGAAAATAATCTCCAAAAAATCTAAAGAGACTATTTATAAAACTAAGAAAGAATGGATAAGTAAAGCTACAGTAAATAAATCTCAATATACAAAAAAATATAACGAATCGATTAAAGACAACGATGGATTTTGGAAAAAAGAAGGAAAAAGAATTGATTGGATTAAACGTTATAAAAAAATTAAAGATGTAAAATATAGTAAAGATGATGTTCATATCAAATGGTTCTATGATGGTACTTTAAATGCATCAGCAAATTGCATTGATAGGCACCTTAAAAAGAATTCTAGTAAGACTGCAATTATATGGGTAGGAGACGATCCTAAAGTTCAAAAAAAAATTACATACAAAGAACTTCATAAAGAAGTTTCAAAGGCAGCAAATGGATTAAAAAATCTGGGAGTTCAAAAAGGTGATAGGGTAACAATTTATCTTACAATGATACCAGAACTTGCCTACACAATGCTTGCATGTGCTAGAATAGGTGCAGTTCACTCTATAATATTTGGAGGTTTTTCACCAGATAGTATTTCAGGTAGAATTAATGATTGTGATTCTGATTATGTTATAACTGCAGATGAGGGTGTAAGAGGTGGCAAAACAATCCCTTTAAAGTCTATTACAGATGAAGCTTTACAAAGTTGTCCCAATGTAAAGAAATGTATCGTAGTAAAGAGAACAGGTACTAAAAAAATTGATTGGTACAATGATCGTGATGTTTGGTATCACAAAATGACAAGTAAAGTCTCAGGAAAATGTGAGCCTGAAGAAATGAATGCTGAAGATCCATTATTTATTCTTTACACATCTGGTTCAACTGGAAAACCTAAAGGTGTGCTGCATACAACCGGCGGATATATGGTTTATGCATCAATGACTCACCAATATATTTTTAATTATAAACCTAAAGATATATACTGGTGTACAGCTGATATAGGCTGGGTTACAGGACACAGTTATATTATTTATGGTCCACTTGCTAATGGAGCAACTACAATTATGTTTGAAGGAATACCTACTTATCCTGATACATCTAGGTGGTGGCAAATAGTTGATAAATATAAAGTAAATATTTTCTACACGGCTCCGACAGCAATCAGAGCTTTGATGAGAGAAGGTGATAAACCTGTAAAGAAAACATCTAGAAAAACTCTAAAACTCCTAGGCACTGTTGGTGAACCAATTAATCCTGAAGCCTGGGAATGGTATTATAAAACTGTTGGTGATAGCAGATGCCCAATCGTTGATACTTGGTGGCAAACAGAAACAGGTGGAATTTTAATCAGTCCTCAAACTGGAGCGATAGATTTAAAACCAGGATCTGCAACCAAACCATTTTATGGAATTAAACCAGAGATCTTGGATAAAGATGGCAAGGTTTTAAAAGGAGAAGCACAAGGTAGACTTTGTATTTCACAATCATGGCCTGGACAAATGAGAAGTGTCTATGGTGATCATCAAAGATTTATAGATACTTATTTTTCACAATTTGATGGGAAATATTTTACAGGTGATGGCTGCAGAAGAGATAAAGATGGTTATTATTGGATTACAGGAAGAGTAGATGATGTAATTATTGTTTCTGGTCATAATTTAGGTACTGCAGAGATTGAAAGTGCGTTTGTAGCGCATCCAAAAGTGGCTGAAGCAGCAGTGGTTGGTTACCCACATGATATAAAAGGAAACGGTCTGTACTGTTATGTAACTTTAAATGCTGGAGAAAAAAGTACTCTTGATTTAGAGAGAGATTTAAAACTTTGGGTAAGGAAACAAATTGGTCCAATAGCAACTCCTGACTTAATTCAATTTGCTCCAGGACTACCAAAAACAAGATCGGGTAAAATAATGAGAAGAATTCTAAGAAAAATTGCTGCAAATGAACATGGTCAATTAGGAGATACAACCACTTTAGCTGATCCCTCTGTTGTTGAAAGCTTGGTAGATAATAGAAAAAATATCTAGATCTTTATTAGTTTAGAAAACTCTTCCTTAATATTATCCCATTTCAAAATCATAGAATTAAGGACTATCTTTCTATCTATAGATTTTAGTTCATTAGCTACTGGGGCCCAATTATATAATGCAAGTGCACTTTCATTGAATGGCCAAGACTTATAATAGTCATCCCATTTAATTTGATCTAATCTTTTCTGAAAACTTGCCTTTGCTTCATCAACAATTTCCCTAGGCATACCATTCTCTAATTCTTTTTCCAAAATATTATTATAAATTTCAGAAACTTTATTAGTTTCTCGGAAATTATAAAAAACATTTAAATATGAAATTGTGTAAAAGGATAAATCCTGTAGCGAAATTACATATATATTCCATTTGGCTGTGTTAATTGATTTTAAAAATGTTTCATCATCAAAGTGGAGAACCCATTTAGTGCCCATTCTTGTTTTTAAATAATTATATAAAGTAACTTGTGATACCCATGCTGATTTTTGCTGAATAAATTCTTTCAAATCATCAACATTTTTAATTTTCTTCTTTGGCAAAATACCTTTAAACATTGCAACTAAATAAACTTTGAAATCTTCAAGTTTTATATCTTTCAAGTTGAATCTGTATTTAAGGGCCATTTATCTACCTAATATGTTGATTTATAATGTAAAAATGACACAATATCGAGTGTTTTTAGGGGTTTAAATAAATTTGATTATCGGTATGGTTCTTTATTTAACCTATAGGAGAGAGAAAAAATGTCAAAACAAGAACAACACTGGGAAAAAACTAGGAATTTGCTCTTTATCACATTAGCAATTTGGTTTGTTTTCTCAATTGGCATCTTTCTTTTCGGAGCCGAAATGCAAGAATCAAGCATTAGACCATTTGGATATCCTTTAACGTATTGGTTTACATGTCAGGGATCACTTGCAATCTTCGTCATTCTAATTTTCTGGTTTGCCGGTCGACAAGAGAAAATAGATGATGAATTCGGATTTACTGAAAGAGAGGGTGATCAATGATAAAAGGTAAATTTATAGATAACTTACCTAAAGTCTATGGGATATATACTGGGGGTTTTTTAGTATTTATCATCATAATGGCAATAGCTGAACAAGCTGGAATGACAGCAAAGATGATTGGTATCTTTTTTGTATCATTTACAGTTTTGATTTATGCTTTAATTGGTTGGTTATCAAGAACACTTCAAACAGACGCTTATTACGTAGCTGGAAGACAGGTACCTACTGTATTTAATGGAATGGCAACTGCAGCAGACTGGATGTCTGGTGCATCATTTGTAGCCATGGCAGGTGGTATTTACTTTAAAGGCTATGGTTATATGGCACTGCTTGTTGGATGGACTGGTGGATATGTACTAGTTGCTTCTTTATTAGCACCATATCTTAGAAAATTTGGATGTTATACTGTTCCAGATTTTATAGGAACTCGGTACGGTGGTAACTTAGCAAGATTTAGTGCAGTTATAGTCTTAACTGTTGCATCATTCACTTACGTGACAGCTCAAATTAACGCTACAGGAACAATTGCTTCTGTTGCATTGGATATTCCTTTTGAAATAGCAGTTTACGTTGGACTAGCTAGTATTTTGATGTGCTCAATGCTTGGTGGAATGAGGGCAGTAACTTGGACACAAGTTGCTCAATATATTGTGCTAATTATTGCTTATTTACTTCCAGTATTCTGGATAAGTAACAATATTGGTGCAGGTTTCTTCCCACACTTCATGTTAGCTGACGAAGTAGCAAGAATTGCAGAGCTTGAAGGTCAATTTGGATTTGTTAAAAATTCAGCTGCAGATTTAGCTACAGTTCCAAAAGGATTGTCTGCAATTACTAAAGCACACTCATCAGTTAATGCAACACCTTGGGCATTTATTTCATTAGCGGTTTGTATGATGGCAGGAACAGCTTCATTACCTCACGTTATGATGAGATACTTTACTACTCCAAGTGTAAGAACAGCAAGAAGATCAGTAGGTTGGTCGTTATTCTTTATATTCCTACTTTATTCTTCTGCTCCAATGTTAGCTACTCTATCAAAAATTTCATTGATGGATCCTAACTTGGCTACTGGAATTATTGGTAAATCGATAACTGAAGTTCAAGCTCTTGACTGGTATCAAAACTGGAACCAAGCGAAGTTGATGTTTGTAAGTGACTTTAACGGCAATGGAACTCTAGAACTTAATGAGTTCTTCATGAAAGGTAGTGCTGTTGTATTAGCAACACCTGAGATTGCTGGATTACCTTATGTAATATCTGGACTAGTTGCTGCTGGAGGTATGGCTGCTGCCATGTCAACTGCGGATGGATTAGTTTTAGCTATTTCAAATGCGTTATCACATGATGTTTACTACAAAATCATTAATCCAAAAGCTGAAACTGCAAAAAGATTAATTGTTGCAAGGGTATTACTTGTATTGATTGGTTTTGCAGGAGCTACAATTGCTGCACTAGAAATACAAGGTATTCTAGGTTCGGTAATTTGGGCTTTTGACTTTGCGATGTCTGGACTATTCTTCCCACTTGTACTTGGTGTATGGTGGAAGAGGGCTAATGCACCAGGCGCTGTTGCAGGAATGCTATTAGGACTAATCTCAGGAACTGCTTATCTAGTTTGGGTACGAAGCGGTGGATCTGGGTTCTTAGGCATAACACAACTTACTTTTGGAATAGTTGGAGCAGCTGTAAGTTTAGTTTCTATGATTGTTGTCAGTTTAATAACTGCAGCACCAGACGCAGCTACTCAGAAGATGGTTGATGATGTGCGTGTACCAAGTGGTAAAACCATACTTGGAAAACAACATTAATTAAAATGTATTATTTTAGGGGCGAAATTTTCGCCCCTAGATAAGATCAAAAATGTCAGCAAACTTTCATCCCTTAGTTTATGTAATTGATTATATCCTTGGAGTTATAATGTGGACTCTAATTGGACGAGTTGCGATGAATATATTTCAGAAGGAGGATTCACAATTTTTCTTTATGAAAGTATTTGTAAAACTTACAAATCCACTTATAAAAATATTTAAACCAATTACTCCAAGCTTCATTATAGGACCTTTAGTGCCACTTTATGTGGCTTGGTTCTTTTATATGGGTCGTTTCTATTTAATGCCTTATTTACTTGGATATTCAGTTATGGGCATGCTTTCGTTCCCTCTTGAAAGTGAAATTGCCAGAGAAATATATAGGATATTTAGCAAAAACTAATTCAAATAGAACAAAAAATTGATACTAATATTTTTAGTATCAAATGAAAAAAATTCAAATTTCTCCATCTATATTATCTGGTGACTTCAGTCAGCTTGGTAGTGAAATTAAGAGGCTAGAACAAGGTGGAGCTGACTTAATTCATGTCGACGTAATGGACGGTCACTTTGTTCCAAATTTAACAATAGGGCCACCAGTAATAAAAAATCTAAGAAAATATACCAAACTTCCGTTTGATGTCCATTTGATGATCTCACCAGTACATAAATATATTGAAGATTATGCAGAAGCTGGTGCTGATATAATAACTATTCATCCTGAGGCAACTGATAACTTGAGAAAATCTATAAATTTAATAAAAAAATTAGGTAAAAAAGTTGGTGTGTCTTTAAACCCAAAAACTAAAATAAAAACTTTAACAGATGAAATAGAAAATATTGATTTAGTTTTAGTTATGAGTGTTAATCCTGGTTTTGGTGGGCAAAAATTTATGCCTGAAGTATTAGATAAAATAAAAAAATTAAAAAAAATAAAGGATAAAGGTAAATATCACTTCGATATTGAGGTAGATGGAGGAATTAATTTTAGTAATTCAAAAAAAGTCTTAGAAGCTGGAGCTGATATTTTGGTATCTGGAACCACAGTTTTTAAAGAGAACGATGGGGATATTAAAACTAATATTGAAAAACTAAAATCAATGTAAAATGTTTTTAAAAAGTTCTTTTAATTATATCAATGAATTTTATTTTATTTTTAAAAATCAAGTAAGAAAAATTTATTTAAATTCATCTATTT
Organism: uncultured Pelagibacteraceae bacterium; assembly: GCA_902604245.1. GTDB lineage: Bacteria > Pseudomonadota > Alphaproteobacteria > Pelagibacterales > Pelagibacteraceae > Pelagibacter. The sequence continues at coordinate 19,051 of CACKXQ010000001.1, forward strand.
ATAATAAAAAAATTTCAAGAGTTGACGAAAATGTTTTAGTTTATCAACCAAGTCTTAATATACTAAGTTCATTAATAAAATATGAAAAACAAAAAAACAAGATTGAAGATTTTAATGTTCAATCAATATGGGAAAATAAACTTTTAAAATATAATGATTTTAAAAAACTTCATAGTTTTTATTGGCTATTTTCAATTGATCTTAAATCTTCAAATGAAGTTACTCAATCAATTATTGAAAATTGGATTAAAAGGAATCAAAACTATGAAACAAAAAGTTGGGAAACAGATATTCTTGCTAAAAGGGTAATAGCTTGGATATCAAATTCAAAAATAACTTATAATGAGTCTACAAGTAACTATAAAAATAGTTTTAACGAAATAATTAGTAAGCAAGTAAATCATCTAATGAATGAAATTGACAGATCATCTGATTTAAACGACAAAATGATTGGGTGCACAGCGATAACTCTCACCGGGATAGCATACAAAAGCAATAGGTTTTTGGAGTATGGGTTAGATTTACTCAAAAAGATTATTAACACATCTTTTGATAATAACTATTTTCCAAAATCAAGGAATATAAGACAGATGGTTTTTTATTTAAAATATTTTATTTTGATAAGAGAACTATTAAAAGACTCTTTAAATGATATTCCAGAATATTTAAATGAGATAATTCATTATCTTGGTAAATCTTATGATTTTATTTGGGGATCATTAAAGCAGAGTTTATTATTTAACGGAAATAATAATTCCAATAATAAAGACTTTGACGAATATTTATCTCTTTTTAGATACAAGTTTAAGAGTGATAAATTTGATGTATCTGGCTATAAAATATTAAAAAATAAAGATACAGTCCTTGCTATGGATACAGGAAGTAATCCAGTAAGAAATTACTCCGAAAATTATCAAAGTGGACCATTATCATTTGAATTTTTTTTTAGAGGTAAAAAACTAATTACTAACTCTGGTTATTTTCAAGATCATAACCATCAACTAAATTCAATTTCAAAATCAACTGCAGCTCATTCGACATTAATTTTAGATAACTCTTCAATTTGTAAATTTAAAAAAAAAAGTAAAGGTCCTAGTATAGTAAGCAAAGGATTTAAAACGTTTGATGATGAAGTGACATATGAAAAAAATTATTGGAGTATTAAATGTTCGCATGATGGATATTTATCAAGGTATGGAGTAGTTCATCAACGAAGAATAGAATTTGATATAAATAAAAATATACTTTTTGGAAAAGAAACACTTATTAAAAAAAAAAACTTTAAAGATACAAACTTTGAAATAAGGTTTCATCTATTGCCAAACATTAAGGTAACAAAGCTTCAAGACAATAAATCTATATTGATTGAGTTGGAGAATTCTGGTTGGAGGTTCTTTTCAAATGATGGATTGATAGGTGTTGAAACTGGGCTATATTTTGGTAATAAAAATAATTATATTGAGAACCAGAATATTTTTATATCTGGTGTTACACAAAGTAATGAGCAATTAATTGAATGGCAAATTAGCAAGATATGAGTAAAAAAATTAAAAAAGCAATTATATCTCTCTCGGATAAATCAGAAATTAAATTAATTTTAAACACACTTAAAAAATATAAAGTTAATCTCATAAGCTCAGGGGGTACATCAAAAAAAATTAGGAAATTAGGCTACAAATGCACTGAGGTATCAGATTATACAAATGCAGATGAGATTTTAGATGGTAGGGTTAAAACACTTCATCCAAAGCTGTATGCAGGTATTTTAAGTAAAAGAGAAAATAAAATTCATAAAAAACAACTAAAAAAAAATAATTATAAAGAAATAGATCTAGTTGTAGTTAATTTTTATCCATTTGAAGAAACATTAAAAATTACAAAAGACCAAAATAAACTTATTGAAAACATCGATATTGGGGGTCCAACTCTTGTAAGAGCAGCAGCAAAAAATTATCAATATACAACTGTTCTAACCTCTCCACTTCAGTACAAAGAATTCATTTTAGATATAGAAAAAAATAACGGTGCTACAAGCCTAGAGTTAAGAAAAAAACTATCTCAAGAAGCCTTTAATTTGACAGCATACTACGACTCAGTAATTTCAGAATATTTAAATGTAAAAAATAATGTTAATTTTCCTCAAAAGAAAACTATTCATGGAAATTTGATAGGTGTTTTAAGATATGGTGAAAACCCTCATCAACAATCAGCAATTTATAGTAGATATAATGATTTAGGCATATCACAATTGAATGGAAAAAAATTAAGTTATAATAATTATAATGATATTTATGCCGCATTAAATATTTCACAAACACTTCCAAAAAATATTGGAACTGTAATTGTAAAACATGCAAACCCCTGTGGTGTATCAGTGAATAATAGTAAAATTAAGAGTTATAAAGAGGCTCTAGCTTGCGATCCAATAAGTGCCTTTGGAGGAATTGTCTCTTGTAATTTTAAAGTAAATCGAAATATAGCTTTAGAATTAAATAAAATATTTTTAGAAGTAATTATTGGACTCGGTTTTGATAAGGATTCTCTGAAAATCCTAAAAAAGAAAAAAAATTTAAGACTGATTGATGCATCAAAATTGGGTAGACAAAATTCAGCTAATATTAATAGCAACTTTGACTCTTTATTAATTCAAAGTTTTGATAACAAAGTTTTTACACAAAATAATTTTAAGGTTGTCTCTAAAACTAAACCAACAAAAAAAATTTTTAATGATCTATTGTTTGCTTTCAATGTATGTAGAAACGTAAAATCTAACGCAATTGTTTTAACGAAAAAAAGTTCAACTGTTGGTATTGGTTCAGGTCAACCAAGTAGGCTGGATAGTTGTAAAATAGCAATTGATAAAATGAAAAAATTCCAAAAAATTAATGAGAATGATATAATATTAGCAGCCTCAGATGCTTTCTTCCCTTTCATAGATGGAATTGAAACTCTAGTACAAAACGGTGTAAGTGCTATTATTCAGCCCTCAGGTTCTATTCGTGATAAAGAAATTATTAAATTTGCTGATAAATTAGGAATAATATTAGTTTTTTCAAAAACTAGGCATTTTAAACATTAAAATTTAATTGATTTTATCAATTTTTGCAGCAAGCACAAAATCGCTTTCATGCAATCCATTAATTGCATGTGTTTGTATTTTAATTTTTGCATATCCCCAACCAAACCATATGTCAGGGTGATGGCCCTCTTGCTCAGCAATTTCTCCAACTTGATTTACAAAAGATTGGCTTTCTAAAAAATTGTTAAATTTGAAATTTTTAATAATATAGTAATCTTTTTTATCTAGAGACTCTACATCCCATCCATCAACTTTCTTAAGGTATTTATGAATTTCCTCTAAGTTAAAACTTGGAATTCCTCCCTCACAAGGAATACATTTTTTATCGGCTAAATCAGACATATAGACTAATTATAAATATTTGACTTAATAATTGCAAGCGGCAGATGGTCTTTATATTTTAGATTGATATTTTTTGATCTTTAAACCAATTGTTTATAATGAGAAATTCATGCAATGAAATTCCTTTTTGAGTATCGTGAACAAATATTTGATCTTTAATGCCTTCCTTATTGTTTTCTAAGTCAAATTTCCTTTCATTATTTGACCATTTCTTTGGGAAACTCATCAATTCAGATTCTTTTTTATAAATTTTCTTATATTCTGGATATTTTATTGAATATTCATGGCAACCACGTTTACTTTCAACAGTAAAATTATCTAATAAAGTCTTAAAAACTTTTTTTGTTTTTTTCTCAACATCAAGAACTTGTTGTAAACTTGTACAATATATTATACTTTTAAATACGTCTTCATTTGTTCTTTTGTCAATCATATTTTTTCTATTAAAATTATTAAAAAATTCAATTTTATCAAAAATTAAAGAAACTTTTAATAAATCAAAAAAATTTTTAGTCTCCACAACTACTTTAAAACATCCAAAGCAATATTCAGGAATTGTATTGTATTTAAAAAAGATTGATTTATGTCTTTCGCAATTAAGAAAAATAGATTTTTTTCGAAAAATTTGTACCTTATTGTACGTTAAATCAGCTAAGTTTTTCGAAACAATTTTTTTGCACTTTTTAAAATAGTCTATTATATGACTGTCTGATATTTTTTTAGTAAAATCTATTTTACAAGGGATATTAAATATTTTTTTGTTCAAATCAAATATTTCATTTTCCTTGTAATTATCAGGTTTGTAGTAAGATAATAATTCAATAATTTTATCCCTAGCAAGTTTATAATCTTTTTTAATGTTTAAAGCTTTTACAAAACAATCATAGGATTTTTTTAAATCTTTAGTGTTAAAATAAACTAGACCTAAATTGTAATATGCTGTTTGGTAATTAGGATTAATTTTAATGGCAGTTTCAAAATCAAAAATTGCCTGTTTCAAGTCATTCAACCTAAAGTTAATTAATCCAATAATATTATGGAATTGTGGCATATTACTTAAATTAGGTGCCTTTGATCTGTTATAATTAGCTTCCAGTAATGCTTCTTTTAGTGATTTTGTATTATAACTAATTATAATTTTATTTAATTGATCTTGGTCATTTTTATCTGTTGAAAAACTCATACTGTGATCAGCCGATTAATTATAAAATATTGTTCAGTTATCACAAAAAACATAGGCTTAAATTGGAGCGGGCAATGGGACTCGAACCCACGACCTTCTCGTTGGCAACGAGACGCTCTACCACTGAGCTATGCCCGCTTGTTCTATAAGTGTTGAAACTATTAGCTTTTTAAAAATTAAGCAAGAGGCAAAATGATTAGAATTGGAGATTAACTGTGGCCGTAAGTGTGGCCGAAATCTTTTTAGTTATTAGTTCAGTGATCTTTTTGTAATTACTATTTCAACAACTTTACAACTATCTTCTGAATAATATTTGATATCTATATCGTCTTTCTCTTGCAAATTTTGAGGGTCTCCTAAAATATCAATCTCAAAATATTTGATCTCTTCATAAGGTGTGGTGGGACTAAATTTTTTAATATATTTATATTTCATCAATTATGAAGTTTAATTAAATCAAGCTCATCTATAATTCCTAGTTCACATTTATAAGTAAATTTTTGCACTACATCCGCCTGTTGACGCTCTTTAGTCATCACATAAGTGTTTCTATTAAGTTTCCACGTTTCAAAACCTGCAAACCAAATCATGTAATTTTCATTTACTTTTATTCTTTCTTTTGGTATTTCAAAAGCCCAAGATTTCCATTTTATTGAATAAAATTTTAAAGAATTATTTTTTAGTTCCCATATTTCATCATATCCATTTTTATTATCTATACTTTTACAATGTAGTATATTTATATTTTCTGATTTCGCTAAGTTTTGTAACAGTACTAAAATTATTATTAAAAATAATAGTTTGTTCATCTTAATTAGTCACATTATAACATATATGCCCATCAGCAAACATTGCATCAAGCTCTACTACACATGACACAATTTTAGTATTTTTAGTAAATGTATATAACATTATTCTTGGGCCTTCGCTTTCAATAGGAATCACATTGTGAAGCTTGTAACCTTCATTTACTAAATCTTTCGGTTGAATATTGGGTAGCTTGTATTTTTCATCTATCGCATTAGAGGTAGTGAGTAAAAAGTTAGTCATAAAAACTATAAGTAAAATTCGCATGCTTAAATTTATTAATTTGTTGTGTTAAAAATATGATTATCAACTGTGGCCGTCAGTGTGGCCGAAAACATTTACATGTCGAATAAGGATTGATTAGTCTTGCAAAAGGAACGTGGACTACCTCGTTGGCAACGAGACGCTCTACCACTGAGCTATGCCCGCCTAATAGACTTATTATAATTAGCGTGTTTTTGAATTGCAAGAAGTATTAAAAAATTTAAAATTTAATCTGATTATTTTTCAAAATATTTTGCATAGGCTTAAGGTAATCACTATATTTTTCCCATTGTTTTGATGTATTTTTTTTAATTTTATCTCTAACCTGATTAAAAGATGCAGTTTTAACTACTCTATGAGTCTTTTCATAATTTCTTAACTCATCTTCCCAATCTAAGTTCAATTTTAATAGAATATTTTTTGTTTGTAATTCGAAATCTTGTACAAAATCTTCATAATTTATATTTATGATTTGATTTTTAAATTTTTTAAACCAAAATTTCATTAAGTCGTTATACAAAATAAAATATTTAGCCATATCTTCTTGGCTTAAACTAAAATCAAGTCCATTATCAACAAATAATGTCTTATAATTTGACCAACAAACTGCCATAGGATTTCTATCTATATGAATGATTTTCGCTTCTGGAAAAGCATTAACAATATAACCTATCCATCTACAATTAAGTGGAGTCTTGTCAATTATGTATGGTTTTTCGGAAATTTTTGATAAATTTTTATAATAATAATTTCTAATTTCAGTAAAGTAATATTTTGTATCTTTTGGTTTTATTAAACCCAACTGATTTATAATTTTCTCTAGATAATTTAGCTCTCCAGCTCCATGAATTTTTGAATGTGTTGATAAAATTTGCTCCAATAAAGAGGTTCCTGACCTTGGCATACCAAGTATAAAAATTGGTTTACTTTTAATTCCATCGCTAAATTTTAAATTAAAATTGGCAGTATTCTCAAAAAAATCTTTGATATTTTTATATTTGTCTTGTTGTTTTAAGAGGGAGAATTTTGTAATTTCTTTTTTTATTAAATTTACTTTTACTAAATAGTTAAAACCTAAGTCATTATTTTTTTGATCAAAATAACATTTACTTAAAGCATCAAAAATTAGAATTTTTTCATGATTATTTAATTTATCGAAATTTAAATTTTGAAAATGTTTAAATAACTTATCGTTCTTATCTATTTTAGTTACACTGACATAATTTCTAAAACTTGGGATATTTGATTGATCTAATTTTAACACTTTTTCAAAGTAATTTTTTCCCTCTGATATATTTCCTAAAAATAGATAGGCTGATCCTAGATTGTAAAGAGTTTTGATATGATTCTTATCAAACTGTAATAATTTTTTATATATTTTAATTAAATCCTCAAATTTATTATTTTCTTGATATATTGATGCGAGGTTAAAGAGTGCTTCTATATTATTATCTTTTAACTTGATGGCCATTTTAAAACATTCAATTGCCTTATCTGGTTTATTTAAAGATTTTTTTATATTACCTAAATTATTAAATGCCTCTGAAAAATTTGGATTTAATTCAATTGCTTTTTCAAATGAAGCAGATGCTTCAGAATATTTTTTTAAATTTTTGAGTACGTTTCCATAAATATAATATATTTCGTGTGTTTTTTTTAAAGTTAATAATTTCTCAAAGTATTTTTCTGCATTCAAAAATTTTTGAAGATTTATAGAGCTTAAACCTAATAAATAAATTAGTTGAGTATCATTAGATTTTTTTTTAATTAACTTTTCTCCAAATTTAATTACATCTTGATACTTTTTTTTGTTATATAACTCTAAAATTTTCTGTTTTTTTTTATCAAAAAAATTTGAAATCATTTATTAATTGTTATATTTTAAATGCTATGAAAAAAGAAGATCTTCCAAATATATTGCCTGTCTTTCCATTATCTAATTTTATTATATTTCCGCGTACAACTGTTCCATTAAATATTTTTGAACCAAGGTATATCAAAATGATCGATAAAAGTATGAAAAGCAATAGAATTATAGGTATGATACAGCCAAAAAAGACAGGTGACCTAAAGAAACCTGATTTACATGAAGTTGGATGTGCGGGAAAAATTACAAGTTTTAATGAAACTGATGATGGTAGATATTTAATAGTTTTAAGTGGAATTTGCAGATTTAAGATTTTAAATGAAGTAAATAATGATAATTTATATAGAGAATGTTCAGTAAAATACGACGAATTTTCTACAGATCTATCAGAAAAATCCCATGAAATGAAATTTTCAGATTTAGAGCTAATATTTAAGAATTTGAAAGGTCTATTCCAAAAACAAGGGTATGAGATTAATTGGAAAGAAATTGAAAAACAGAGTTTAGATCAAACTATTAATACTCTTTCAATGGCGTCACCATTTTCATTAGAGGAAAAACAAGTTTTACTTGAGAGTAAAGATTTAAACTTAAGAAAAGAAAAATTAGAGGAAATTCTAAATACTTATATTTTAGATAATTTTAATAATAAAACTTTGCAATAATTTTTTAAAAGAAAAATTAATTTGATAAAAATGTTGCATAATTATTCAGAAATTTATTACCTTTCAAAATTTTAAATATAGGCTCTGATAAAGCATTATTTAGCTTACTATCAAGTTTAAAAAAAGAATTTATAGTATCTATTCCTAATCCATACATAAAATTAAGATGTTTATTATTTTCCTCAAATTTTTTCGCAATTAGTCCACCATCATTTATTCCTAATCTAATATTTTCATCCAAAATATTTAAAAGAGATCTAATATCTCTAATGGTAATATTAAATCCTTGTCCTGCTAGAGGGTGGACCTTGTGTATCAAATCTCCAAAAGCTAAGACATTTCTAAAAATATAATTTCTTAATACTAGAAACTTAATATTAAAAGTTTCAATTTCACTTATATTCTTTATTTCATATTTTAAATTATATTTTTTAATAATTTCCATGAATTCTTTTTTGTTAATTAATTTATCAGAATTATAAGAAAGGACGGTTGATGTTTGATTATTAGATAAAGGGAGAAATGCTAAAGGTCCTTTGCTAGTAAAAATTTGTACAGCAACTTTGTTTACAATTTTTTTATGATTTATTATTGCAGTGTGAGCTAAAGCTTTATATTTTTTTTCTATTTTTCGCTGAAAGTATTTTTTTGTAATTGTATTATTTTGTTCTGAGTTAATGACTAAGTCAAAATTATTTTTTTTTAAATTTTCAAAATTTAAATTTTTAAGTTTTCTAAATTTTATAGATTTATTTTTTTTTAATAAATTATATAATTCAATGTATTTCAATAAATGAAAATTACTGTTGCTTTTATTTTTAAATTCAAATAACTCCGAGGAAATATTTTTATCTGAATAAATTTTAATTTTTTCAGTAGGCCATCCTAAAATACTAAGCCCTTTTATATTTTCTTTTAAAAATTTATAATTTTCATTAGAAATAGCTATAGTTCTGTTGGTATTTTTTGATAGTGATTTTTCAGATTGACAAATAATTTTAACATTAATCTTTTTCTTAAGTAATATATTGGCTAAAACAAGATTAGTTAAATTATTTCCTAATAGACAAATGTTCATAATATTATTTAATTTTACCAGCAAAAATTAAATGATACAAAGTGACAAATCATTAATAACAAAATGAAAATTAAAATTCTCTTAGATAAAGCAACTAGTTTTCTTGTTAAAAGACTTTCAGAACTAATGGGTATAATTTTACTGGGTTTTTCAGTATTGTTATTAATATCACTCCTCAGTTACTCACCAGAGGACCCCAACTTTATATTCCCAGACAATGCTGAAATTAAAAATTTATTAGGAATAAAAGGAAGTTATGCTTCAGATATATTTTATCAATCTATTGGATTAATTTCTTTACTAGTTCCAATTTCACTATTTTTTATATCCTTTTCTGTAATAATTAATAAAAAGATTTTGCATATTATTGAAAGCTTATTTTTCACAATCGTGTATGTAGTTTTAGGAACGTTATTTTTTACTATTTTCCATACCGATACATTTTGGTTAACAATTAATGGGAATAATGGATTTATAGGAAATTTATTTGAAGATACTTTTATTACAAATTTAATAAAACTAAATCATAAAATAAGTTATGTATTTTTAATAATTTTAATTTTTCTTTTTTTTCTTTTAAGTATAAACTTCAAATTTAAATCAATTAGATATATTAGTTCAATTTTTTTTAAATCAAAAAAAATTCCTGTCAGAAATATTGCTGAAAATTACGATGAAAATTTAATAAACAACAATGACTATATTAACAGTGAAACTAGAATCCAAGAAAATTTTTCTTTTGAAAAAGATATATCACCATCAAATAAAAAAATGATAAAATATAGATTACCTTCCTTAGATTTTTTAGAGGCTTCCTCAAAAAAAGATAAAAATTCTTCAGAAAATAGAATTGATGAAAAAACTTTAGAAAAAATTTTATTGGATTTTGGTGTTGAAGGTGAAATTAAAAAAGTAAGTCAAGGACCTGTAGTTACATTGTATGAATTTGAACCAGCACCTGGTGTCAAAGTATCAAAAATAATTAATCTTTCTGAAGATATTGCAAGAAACACTAGCTCGGAGTCTGCAAGAATTGCAACTATACCTGGAAGTAATACTATAGGAATAGAATTACCTAAACCAATGAGGGAAAATGTTTACTTAAGGGAAATAATTTCTGACTCTAATTATAAAAAAAAGGATATCAAATTACCAATTGCACTTGGAAAAAGTATTTCGGGATTACCGATAACAGGTGATTTGAGCACCATGCCTCATTTACTTATAGCTGGCACAACAGGTTCGGGTAAATCAGTTTGTATTAATACAATTATCTTGTCCCTTTTATATAAACACTCACCAGAAAAATGTAAGTTTATATTGATTGATCCAAAAATGTTGGAACTTTCTACATATGAAGGAATTCCACATTTGCTATGTCCTGTAATTACTGAAGCAAAAAAAGCTGCCTCTGTCTTAGGATGGGTAGTGAAAGAAATGGAAAATCGATACAAATTAATGACAAAAGTAGGAGTAAGAAATATTGATGGATATAACGAAAAACATAGAATTTCTATGCCTTATATTGTTGTAATTGTTGACGAAATGTCAGATTTAATGCTTGTTGCTGGAAAAGATATAGAGAATTACATTCAAAAGTTATCACAAATGGCAAGAGCTGCAGGAATACATATTATAATGGCTACTCAAAGACCAAGTGTTGACGTCATAACTGGAACAATTAAAGCTAACTTTCCAACCAGAATATCATTTCAAGTTACTTCCAAAATAGATAGTAGAACAATCCTTGGTGAGCAAGGTGCTGAACAATTACTTGGAAAAGGAGATATGCTTTATATGACTTCTGCAAACAGAATGACTAGAATTCACGCACCATTTGTATCAGAGCGAGAAATAGAGAAAATAAATAATTTTTTAAGAAATCAAGCTGAACCAGATTATGTTGATGAAATTCTAAATTTCGCAGATGAAAAAGAAAGTAATAATGATTCGAAAGATAATGAAAATCTAGATGAATTATACAATACGGCACTTGAAATAGTCAAATCTGAGAGAAAAGCATCAACATCTTTTTTGCAAAGAAAATTACAAATTGGTTATAATAGGGCAGCAAGAATTGTTGATCAAATGGAGGCAAATGGGGAAGTAAGCCAAGCAAATCATGTTGGCAAAAGAGAAGTGCTTAAATGAAAAAATACCTAGGCTTTTTTTTGATTTTTTTTTTTAATTTAAATGCTCACAGTTCTTCAAATCAAAAAATCATAAATCACTTAGAAAATATAAATACTTTGCAATTCAAATTTATTCAGAAGATAGATAATAATAATATAGAGAAAGGAGAATGTATTATTTTATACCCTAAGAAAATTTTTTGTGAATATTATGATATTTATAATAAAATACTCGTTTCAAATGGTAAATCCCTGGTTATCAATTCTGATAAAATCACAAATTACTATAGATATCCACTAGATAAAACACCTTTAAATTTTATTCTAGATAAAGAATTTTTAATTTCAAAAATGACCGAGGTAGAAGATGATAAGGATTATCCTTTTTATTATGTCTTTAATTTTGAATACGAAAATAATTCGATTAAGGTTTTTTTTCATAAAGAAAGTTTAGATTTAATGGGTTGGGAAACTAAAGATATATATCAAAATCTAATACAAACTTTTTTAAGTGATATTAATATTAATATTAAAGTTGAAGAAAAAATATTTTCTTTACAAAAGTATATTAATTAACCTCAACATTTATTTTTTCAGATTTAAATACTTGCATTCCTCTGGCTAAATAATTTTTAATTGCATTTTCATGATCCAGTGAACAAGTATGTAGCCAAACTCTTGATATTCCTTCCTCAAATAATTTATGAATAGCCTGTGTAAGAAGATAGCCTCCACATTTCTTTCCAAAATATTCCTCTAAAATACCAAAATATGCGATTTCAGAATGATTATGTTCGAGATCACGGATAGTTTCATAATATCCAGCAAGGTTATTATTATCCTTTAAAATAAAGGTTTTTATTCTTGGATTTTCTACATACTCAATCCATTTTTTATCGCCCCAAGTTAATCTATCTGTCCATCTATGTTTTCTTCCAATTTGCTTATAGAAAAATTTGTTAAGATGGAAATCTGGTGGATCTACTTCACTAATTTTAAAGTTTGAACCTGGACTTTTTGAACGGTTTAGATCACTTATTGAATTTATTTCTAAAAAACTTCTGTCTACATTAATTTTCACGAGACCATTTTACCAATTTTCTCTCCACCAAACAAATGGAAATGTAGATGTGGCACTTCTTGTCCTCCGTCTTCACTTATGTTTGCTAATGCTCTATATCCTTTGCCTGTATCAACAGATATATTTAATTTCTTTGCTACAATATTTATACCTTTTAATAATCCGACCATTTCTTCAGGAGATGCGTTTTGACTAAAATCATCTAAGTCAATATATTTTCCTTTTGGAATTACCAAAGCGTGAATTTTTTTTTGAGGATTTATATCATGAAAGGATAAAACAAATTCGTCCTCATAAATTTTGTTACAAGGTATCTCATTTCTTAATATTTTTGCAAATATATTATTATCATCGTAACTCATTATTACATTTTCTCTAAAACTGATTTAACTGTATCCCCCATAACAGATGGATTTTTAGAAATTGTAATTCCGCATTCTTTTAAAATCTCGACTTTTTCAATTGCACTCTCTCCATATGCTGAAACTATTGCACCTGCATGACCCATTACTCTTCCTTTTGGAGCAGTCAATCCAGCAATATATGCTATTACTGGTTTCTTCATGTTTTCTTTTGCAAATTCTCCAGCTGCCACCTCTTGTGGTCCTCCAATTTCGCCAATCATTAAAATTGCATCTGTTTCATCATCTGTTTCAAACTTTTCTATAATATCTCTAAATGAACTTCCGTTTATTGGATCACCCCCGATACCTACACTTGTTGAAACACCTATATTCAAATTTTTAAGTTGCTGAGCTGCTTCATAACCTAATGTTCCTGATCTACTAATAATTCCAACTCTTCCTTCTTTATAAATATGACCTGGCATAATTCCTAACATTGATTTTCCAGGGCTAATAATTCCAGCGCAGTTTGGTCCTACTAAAGTCATTTTAGAACTTTTGATATATCTTCTCATATACCTTTTTATTCTGATCATATCGTGAGAAGGTATCCCATCAACAATTGCTACACATATTTTAATTCCAGCATCAGCCGCTTCCATTGCGGAGTCTGCTGCGAAAGCTGGGGGTACAAATAAAATCGAAGCGTCAGCTCCTGTTTCATTAACAGCATCTTTCACTGTATTAAAAACTGGTAAATTTAAATGTTTTGAGCCTCCTTTTCCTGGAGTTACTCCACCAACAACATTAGAGCCATATTTTATCATCTCATCTGCATGAAAAGAGCCCATTTTACCTGTAAAACCTTGAATAATTATCTTACTATTTTTATCTACAAGCACAGTCATGATTTATTTATTTAGTGCTGCAACTGCTTTATTAGCTGCATCCTCTAAAGTATTTGCTTCAATATAATTTATCTTGCTCTCTTTTAAGATTTTATTTCCTTTTTCTACATTAGTACCCGCTAAACGAATGACTAATGGAACTTTAATCTCAATTTTTTTAAGGGCATCTACAATTCCTTCTGCAACCCAATCACATCTATTGATACCAGCAAAAATATTTACGAGAATTACTTTAACTTTTTCATCCATTGTAACTAATTTGAAGGCTTTAACTATTTTTTCTGGTGTTGCTCCACCTCCTACATCTAAAAAGTTTGCAGGAGCTCCTCCAGCTAATTTAATCATATCCATTGATGCCATTGCAAGACCAGCACCATTAATGATGTTGCCTATATTTCCATCTAAACTAACATAATTTAAACCTCTATCAGATGCAAAAATTTCTTTTGAATCTTCTTGTGTTTTATCTCTAAGTTCTGAAACTTGGCTTCTTCTAAACATAGCATTGTTATCAAAACTCATTTTACAATCTAAAGCTAAAATTTGTTTTTGTTTTGAAATTACCAATGGATTAACTTCAACCATTGTCGCATCTAATTCACTAAAAGCTTTATAACATCCAATTATAGTATCAGAAGCTCTTCTAATTAAGTCTGGCTCTATTCCAAGACCAAATGCTAATTCTCTAGCTTGAAAATTTTGCATTCCAACTGCAACTTCAATTTTAGATCTAATAATTGTTTCTGGTTTTTCCTTTGAAATTTCTTCTACACTCATTCCACCTTCTGTCGATGCAACAACCATAATGCTTTCTGAGCTTCTATCAAAAACTAATCCTAAATATAACTCCTTTTCAATATCTGTAGCTTCTTCAATATAAATTCTGTTTACAATTTTTCCTTCAGGTCCTGTTTGATTTGTAACTAATTTTTTTCCTAATAATTTATCTGTTGCTTGAGCAACTTCTAACGGGGTATTACAAACAATTATCCCTCCTGCTTTTCCTCTAGCACCAGAATGAATTTGTGCTTTTACTACCCATCTTGATCCACCAATTTCTCTAGCTTTATTCTCAGCATTCTCAGGGCTGTAAACAATTCCACCTCTGGGAATTGTTACTCCAAAGTTTGAAAGTATTTTCTTTGCCTGATATTCGTGAATGTCCATAATTTTATTTATTTATTATGGATTAACTTGTCAATATTTACAATGTTTTCGGCCATTCTAGCTGATGCAGCATCTATCATCCTGCCATCAAGCTGAGCAGCTCCTTTTCCCTCTTGAGCCGCTTTTTCTAGCTCCTCTAAGATTCTTTTAGCCTTAGTAACCTCTGTTTCTGGCGGAGAGAATACACTATTTGCTAGTTCAATTTGTGAAGGATGTATAGCCCATTTACCCTCGATACCAATTGCAGCACCCCTTTTAGCAGCTGAAGTATAAGCATCTGGATCATTGAAATCTCCAAAAGGTCCGTCAATTGCTCTTATTCCATATGCTCTACAAGTCATTACTAACTCTGATAGCCCATGATGCCATTGGTCTCCTGGATAATTTTCATTAAGCCCACCTATAACAGTAGTTCGCGCTCTTAAACTAGCAGCATAGTCTGCAACACCAAAATGCAACGCCTCTAATCTTTCACTTGAAGTTGCAATTTCTTTAATATTAGACATTCCTAAAGCAGTTTCAATTAAACACTCAATTCCAATTTTATTTTTTAATTTTTTATTCTTTTCAATTTGAGTTAATAAACAATCAACCATATAAACATCGCTTGCTGTTCCTGCTTTTGGAACTAAAATTGTATCTACATTTTCTCCAGCTTGTTCGACGATCTCGATTAAATCTGAATACATATAATGAGTATCTAGACTATTTATTCGTACAGAAACAGTTTTACCACTTCCTCTCCAATCCATTTCATTCAAAGCTTTAATAACATTTGCTCTTGCAGTAATTTTATCATTTGGTGAAACAGAGTCCTCAAGATCTAAAAAAACATAATCTGCTGCTGAACTAAGAGCTTTCTCAAACATTTTAGAAGATGATCCCGGTACAGCTAATTCACTTCTTTGTAATCTTGATCTTGCGGGTTTATAAAATTTATGGCTCATTTTTTTCTTTTATCTAATTCTCTCATCACATCTTCAATTTTAATATTATTGGCCTCGAGGTACATGACAAGATGATAAAACACATCTGCAGCTTCATGAATTTTGTTTGTATCTTCTTCTACTGCCTGTATCAATTCATTTATTTCTTCTTTTACTTTTGCTTTACTCAAAGATTTATTACTAAGAAGTTTATTGGTATAAGTACCATCAACTGGTGAAGATTTTCTTTCTCTTGCAAGTTTAAATAGGCTCTCAAGGGTATTTAGCATCTCAAATCCTAACAGGTATTCCTTTTGAGTCCAAATATTCTTTAGCTTCTTTGACAGAATATTTACCATAGTGAAATATAGATGCTGCTAAAACCGCGCTAGCATTGCCTAATTTGATACCATCGACTAAATGATCAAGATCACCTACTCCTCCTGATGCTATTGTGGGTATGTTCACCATTGAAGAAATTTTAGACATAAGATCAATGTCATAACCAACCTGAGTACCGTCTCTATCCATTGAAGTCACTAATAACTCACCTGCTCCACTCTCTTCCATCTTTTTTGCAAATTCTAAAGCATCAATTCCACTATTATTTCTACCTCCGTGGGTAAAAACTTCCCATCTATCTTCATTTTTTTTAGCATCAATTGCAACGACGATACATTGAGATCCAAATTTTTTTGAACTTCGAACTACAACATCAGCATTTTGTACTGCAGCTGTATTAATTGAAACTTTATCAGCCCCACAGTTTAAAAGTTTACTAATATCATCAACACTTCTAACTCCACCACCTACTGTCAAAGGTACAAAACATTTTTTAGAAGTATCTTTCACTACTTCATAAATGGTATCTCTATTTTCATTTGAAGCAGTGATGTCTAAAAAACAAATTTCATCTGCACCACCATCACTATAAATTTTAGCTTGCTCTACTGGGTCTCCTGCATCTTGTAAATCAACAAAATTTATACCTTTTACAACTCTTCCGTTTTTTACATCTAAACAAGGTATAATTCTATTTTTAAGCATCTATTTCTTTTGCAAGTTCATCTAATTTAATATCTGCATCATATATAGCTTTACCAACAATAATTCCTTCAATATTTTTATTTCCTAATTCTTTAGCTTTTTTAATATCATCTATTGAAGAAACACCACCTGAAATTATAACAGGACAATTTGAATTATTAGCGACGTTTTCTGTTTCGTCAAAATTTGGGCTCATCTTCATTCCATCTCTATTAATATCTGTATAAATTAATCTCGTAGCTCCATAATTATTTACATCTTTTAAAAATTCTAAAGTTTTTAAATTAGAATTTTCTTTCCAACCAGAGACAGATAAATATCCATCTTTAGCATCTAATCCTAGAGCAATTTGATTTGGAAATTTATCACATGCTTCTTTTAAAAAATTTTTATTTTTTATTGCAGCACTACCTAAAATAACTTTCTCAACTCCAGCGTCAGTATATTTTTGAATACTATCAAAGTTTCTTACACCGCCACCTATTTCAATTTTAAGATTAAATTTGCTCACAATTTCCTCAATAATATCAATGTTTACAGTCTCCCCGGTTAGTGCTCCATCCAAATCAACAATATGTAAATTTTTAAAACCATGGTCCTTATATTTGCCAGCTTGATCAATTGGCGACATGTCATATTCAATTTTATTTTTAAAGTCTCCTTTAATTAATCGAACACATTTTCTATCTTTAATATCTATAGCTGGAAATATCTTCATCAATTTAGTTTAAAGTGACTATTATTATAAAAAATTTCATCTTGTCCAACTCTATCAAAAAAAGAAAAGTTTTTACTTATAAAAAAAGAATTAAAATTAAATTTATCCGGAAGATTATTTTCAACTGAAACTACCTTAATAGTATACTTTTCAAAATCAATTGTCTCTAATACACTTAATTCACCACCTTCGATATCTATGGATAGGTAGTCAATTTCTTGATCACTTGATATCTCTTGATCAAAGGTTGTTGTAATGATTTTAGAAATCTCTGTTTTGCTTTGGCCATTTTTTTTTATAATTTTTTCAGCAGTATAGTTTTCGTTTTTAATTCCACTCATCTGAGTAAGCCCTTCGATAACCTCAACAAAGTCAACCTCTACGATAGAATTGCTCATAGCTTTATTCAAAATTTTACAATTTCTATTATTTTTAAGTTTTTCGTATTGGACTTTTGAAGGTTCAAATGCAATTCCATTCCAGTTGAGAAATTTTTCAAAATGAAAACAATTACTCCCTTCAATACCATCATATGCGCCAATTTCTAAAAAAAATCCATTTTTTTTATTTGGAAAGAAATGGTTTTTTATAACTTTATCTTGTCCAGCCTGTGAAAAAAATTTTTCATTCCAAAAAAATATTCTTTCATTATTCCAGATTTTTTCTCTCAATATTCCTCTCAAAACATGAAACTTAGATTCTGAATATTCGTTTGGTATTTGATCAAGCAAAAAGTTATAAATTTTATGTGCATGAATTTTACCTTCTAAATTTTTTTCTGAAAGTTCTTGTGCTTCTTTAAGAGCGATAGAAATATCTTTTCCAACTAAATGATTTAAATCTATATTTTTCATATTTATAAATTAATAAAGTTATTTATTATTTTTAATCCTATTTTATCACTCTTTTCAGGGTGAAATTGAGTACCAAATATATTCTCCTTTTCAGCAGCACAAACAATATTAGATGAGTAATCAGTTATAGCTGAAATAACCGATTTATCTTTAGGTATAAACTCATAACTGTGTACAAAGTACATGTGAGAATTATTTTCTATACCTTTAAAAATCTTACTATCTTTCATTATATTAATTTCATTCCAACCTATGTGTGGAAGTTTAAATTTACCACCTTGGTTATCAATTTTAGATACTTTTCCTGAAATCCAACCTAAACCTTTAGTCTCAACTTCCTCATAACCGATGTCGGCGAACATTTGAAGGCCCACACAAATTCCAAGAATTGGTTTCTTACTTTCAATTGCAAATTGATTAAGAGTATCAATCAAACCATTAATACTTTTAAGCCCATCAATACAACTTTTAAAAGACCCTTGACCTGGTAATACAACTTTATCGCTAGTTTTTATTGTTGTGAGATCTGATGTTACTCTAATATTTACCTTATCCTTTACAACTTCTTTGAACGAATTAATTACAGAACTTATGTTTCCTGAATTGTAGTCAACAATTGTGACATTCATTAAATTTATAAAGAACCTTTTGTAGAAGGTATTGTAGTTTTATTTCTTGGATCCATTTCTAAAGCAGTGCGTAGTGATCTTGCCAATCCTTTAAAACAGGATTCAATTATGTGGTGACTGTTATCACCATAAATATTTTCAACATGCAAAGTTACACCTGCAGCTTGTGAAAAAGCTTGGAACCATTCCTTAAATAATTCTGTGTCCATTTCACCTAATTTCTCTACTTTCAATTTTACTTTCCAAATTAAATAAGGTCTGTTTGAAACATCAATTGCAACTCTAGTTAATGTTTCATCCATTGGTATCATTGCATGCGCATATCTTTTTATACCAACAAACTTTTTAGAAGCTTTTTTCAAACATTCACCAATTGCAATTCCAGTATCTTCAGTTGTGTGGTGAAGATCAATGTGCGTATCACCTTTAGCTTTAATATTCATATCCATTGATGAATGTTTTGATAACTGCTCAAGCATATGATCTAAAAATCCTATGCCTGTGTCAACTTTGTACTTACCCTTGCCATCAATATTTAAATCAACACTAATGTTAGTCTCTTTTGTTTTTCTACTTATTTTAGCTTTACGTTTCATAATCTGAAAAAGGTATATATCTATTATTCAATTATGGCAATAATTCTAGCCCTGGTCTTGAACTATAGAATTTAGTATCCATGTATATTCCATGACAACAATAGTATTAGTAAGAAAAAACAATGAAGTAGTAGTTGCTGGCGATGGCCAAGTTAGTATGGGAAATACAGTCATAAAGAAAACAGCTAACAAAGTTCGAAAGATTGAGAAAAGAAATGTGATCGCAGGATTTGCAGGTTCTACTGCAGATGCATTGACATTATTTGAAAGATTAGAATCTAAGCTAGAAAAACATGCTGGAAATCTTGCAAGGGCAGCTGTTGAATTAGCAAAAGATTGGCGAACTGACAAATATTTAAGAAGATTAGAAGCCTTAATGGCAGTTGGCGATAAAGAAAATAGTTTTATTATTTCGGGAACTGGTGATGTTTTAGAACCTGAAGGTGATGTAATTGGAATAGGATCTGGTGGAAATTATGCACTAGCTTCTGCAAAAGTATTAATGGATACAGATTTATCAGCAGAAGAAATTGCAAAGAAAGCAATTAAGGTTGCTTCAGAAATATGTGTATTCACTAATGATAATTTAAACGTAGAGAAAATTTAATATGGAAAAATCAAATGTTACAACACTTCCAAACGCTAAAGTCAAAAAAGAAAAAAGTAATATTCAAAACTCATTAACACCAAGAGAAATAGTCTCCGAATTAGATAGATTTGTCGTTGGACAAAATAATGCGAAGAGAGCAGTTGCAATTGCTTTAAGAAATAGATGGAGAAGACAAGCTTTAGAAGGTGATATGAAAGATGAAGTTCTTCCGAAAAATATTCTTATGATGGGTCCAACAGGAGTTGGTAAAACAGAAATATCTAGAAGATTGTCAAAATTAGCTGAAGCACCATTTGTGAAAGTTGAAGCAACAAGATTTACAGAAGTAGGTTATGTTGGAAGAGATGTTGAACAAATAATAAGAGATCTTTTAGAAATTGCTATTGCAATGGAAAAAGTGAAAAAAAGAAAGGAAGTTCATTCAAAAGCACAAAAATTAGCAGAGGATAGAGTTCTTGATGCGATTGTAGGTAATAAAGCAAGTGTTGCAACACGAGAAAGTTTTAGAAAGAGATTAAGAGATGGTGATTTAGACGATAATGAGATTGAAATAGCTGTAACTGAAAGTGGAGGGGGAATGCCATCTTTTGAAATTCCTGGTATGCCTGGTGCAAATGTTGGAATGATTAATATCTCAGACATGCTTGGAAAATCTATGGGCCAAAAGGCTAAAAAGAAAAAAATGTCAGTAAAAGAATCTCATGAAATTTTACTTAATGAAGAAGCTGATAAATTAATTGAACAAGATAAAATCATTAAATCAGCAAAAAATACAACAGAAAACAATGGTATCGTATTTTTGGACGAGATAGATAAAATTTCAGCAAGAACCGATAGAGTTGGAGGAGATGTTTCAAGAGAAGGTGTTCAAAGAGACTTACTTCCTCTAATTGAGGGAACAACTGTCAGTACTAAGTACGGTCCTATTAAAACAGATCATATATTATTTATTGCATCTGGAGCATTCCAATTAGCAAAGCCGTCAGATCTTTTGCCTGAGCTTCAGGGAAGATTGCCAATCAGAGTTGAGCTGGATGCCCTGAATAGTGAGGATTTTAAAAGAATTTTGAAAGAACCAGACAATAGTTTGATTAAACAATATAAAGCTTTACTTAAAACTGAAAATGTTGATTTAGAATTTACTGAAGATGGAATAAATACAATTGCAACAATTGCAAGCGAAGTAAATACAACTGTTGAAAACATAGGTGCTAGAAGACTGCATACAATTATTGAAAGAGTTTTAGATGAAATTAGTTTTACAGCAACAGATAAAGCTGGTGAAAAAGTTAGTATAGACTCGAATTATATTAAGAAAAATATAGGTGAACTTGTTAAAGACGCAGATTTGTCGAAGTTTATTTTGTAAATATTATTTTTTTTTTCTTAAAAAAATATCAAAATTTCCAGCTGATGGATTTTCAACAGCCTCAAAATCAATACTTATAATCTTGTTCATTAAATGATCATTACTTTTAATAAAATTAGGTACTGAGTATTTTAATATACTTAAATTACTAGATTGATAAGGGTCATTTAAATTTTGAGATCTTAAACCTTTTCCTGTGATGACATTAATTTTATCAACTCCATTAATAAAACACTCTTCAATATAAGAATTCATCTTTTGATTTGCTTGCTCTAGGGTATAACCATGCAAATCAATGGATCTTTCAATGTATCTTTTGGGTATTGAAGAAATTTTTTGATCTTTGTTTTCTAATTTATCATTACTATTTAAAAAATCTTGCCAATCTTGTCTATCTTTATCTGATATTTTTTTATTCAACTAGGCCTGAGTATCTACTATTAACCAATTAGGATTTTTTGAAGTACTATCTTTTGTAAATTTCCATGTATCGAGTACCTTTCTAATTTTTTGAGCATCACCTGATACAATTTTATTATCTTTATCTTTGATGCAAGATATAATTTCACTTACAAATTCAACTGTTACCTCTAGCATATTTTTATTTTGATTATGCTCTTTTATTTCTGCAGAATTAATACCAATAAATGTAGTTTCAGAAGTTACATTTCTTGCTTTTTTATCTTTTATAGCTTCATCAAATTGATCATATACATTTTTTGCAAGTAGATTTTTTATCGATTTTAAATCTCCCTTAGAAAAACTAGTAATAATGCTTTCGTAAGCTATTTTAGCACCATTCAAGAAGTCTTTCTTTGCTGCATCATCAAAAGTTTCAGAGTTTAAAACGGGTGAGGTTTTAGTTTCTGGAACTTCTTCATGAGGGAAACTTGAGTTGATATTTTCCTCAAATCCTGTTTTTTTTCCTAAAATTCCTCTTAATCTAAGGAAAATAAAACCAGCAATCATGGCTAGCAATATTATATCGATGTACTCGAAGCTATAACTCATATACTAATAATATTTACTATGTTGATTAATTTCAACCTGCAATTTACATTATAGACAAATGAACACAGCAATAATTCTTTTTTTAGGGATACCTCTTATTGAAATCTACTTATTTATAAAAATTGGGTCACAGATAGGTGCTCTAAATACGGTTTTATTGATAATGGTCACTGCAGTTGCTGGAATTTGGTATGCAAAATATGAGGGTTTTAATACTTTAAGATCAGGAATGTCTCAATTAGTCAAAAATGAAATGCCTCTTTATGAAATAGTTTCGGGAGCAGCTATCGCTTTTGCTGCTTTACTTTTAATAATACCAGGTTTTGCTACAGACATAATTGGAATTCTTTTAGTTTTCCCAATTACAAGAAAAATAATTCTTAGAAGATACTCAAAAAGTCAATCTTCAAAAAGCAAAGATAAACATAAAAAAAATTTTATTGAGGGTGAATATGAGGATATAGAAGATAAAGATGGAAAATAAATATAAAATTATTGTTAGTTACATTCAAGATTTATCAATTGAGATACCAAATCCTGAAACTTTGATTACTATTAGAAATACTATTCCTGAATATAAAATGAAAGTTGATATAATATCTAAACCACTAAAAAGAAAAATAATAGAAGTTCTTACAACCTTAACTTATGAAAATCCAAACAAGAAAAAAGAAAGGGGTTTTTTTCAAATTAAATATGCAACCGCAATCGACATATTAGATTTACAAATTAAAAAAACAGAGTTAGAAAAAATAATATTGAGTGACCTACAAGTAAAAATTTATCCAGAATTGGAAGAAAAGTTTTTAACTATTTTGAGAAACTCAGGATTACCTGATTTAAAATTTGGTTCAAAAATAGATTTTGAAAAATTATATAATGAGAGATTAAATTAAAAAAAATTTTTTTTTAAATTTTTTTTTAAAAATTCCTGGTGTTGAGAAAGTTCCTTTTGACTTGGGGTTATAACTTTTTTGTAATAGTCAATCTTACCTTGAGTAGATGAAGCCTTACCATGAATTTCTTCAACTAAATTTAATTTTGGTTCTTTTTGGTCAATTAAATTAATGTAAACTTTTGTAAGTAATTCACAATCTATTAGGGCTGTGTGTTTTTCTCTTTTAGAATTATCAATTCTAAATCTTTTACACAAAGCGTCCAAGCTAATGCCTGAACCTGGAAATTTATTTCTTGCTAACTCTAACGTATCAATAACACTTGATTTATTTATTTTTTGCTTTCCTGCTATAGATAATTCATTATTTAAATGACCAATATCAAACTCTGCATTGTGAATAATAATTTTTTTGTTGTTTATAAAATCGAGAAAATCATCAGCTATTTCTGCAAATTTTTGTTTAGTTGACAGAAAATCATCTGAATATCCATGAACTTCAAATGCTTTCTCTGATACTTTTCTTTCGGGGTTTAAATAAAAATGGAATATATTTTTTGTTGGTACTAAATCATCTAACTCTATACAACCAATTTCAACAATTCTATGACCATCTCTAACAGATAGGCCTGTTGTCTCAGTATCTAGAACTATTTCTTTCATTTAAAATTTCTTTTTTAATTAGTTTAACTTTTTTTTTCATCACATTTACTGAAAAATTATTATTAATTACATAGTCAGCTAATTTTATTTTTTTAGATAAGATAACCTGATTTTCTTTAAGATTCCTAATCAATTTTTCATCAAAGTTAGGTCTCTTTTTTAATCTCTTTAAGACTTTGGATTTGTTTGATTTAACAAATATAATTATATCTTTTTTTTTATTAAGTTTATTTTCTATTAATAAAGGGATATCAAAAATAATCATTTCACTCTTTCTATTTCTTATTATAAATTTTCTCATATTTTTTCTTACAAATGGATGGACAACGGAAGATATAATTTTAAGATTTTTCTTATTTGAGTTTATGGACGATATGAGCTCCTTTTTTTTAATAGGAAATGTTTTTATAAATTTTGGTAATTTTTTTTTTAATTTGTTAAAGCAATCTTTATTTTTTTTATAGATATATTTTACCTCATTGTCTGCATTAAATACTGGATATTCAAAAAGTTTTGAAATAAATGATTTTCCTGAGCCTATACCACCAATTAT
Organism: uncultured Pelagibacteraceae bacterium; assembly: GCA_902604245.1. Taxonomy (GTDB): domain Bacteria; phylum Pseudomonadota; class Alphaproteobacteria; order Pelagibacterales; family Pelagibacteraceae; genus Pelagibacter. Next base: position 43,839 of record CACKXQ010000001.1, read on the forward strand.
CCCAACTCTAATCATGTTTAATTTTAAATCTCGTAGTTTCATTTTTTTAGAAATTCAATTAATTCTTTGTTAATTTCTGGTTCAACATTATGCCAAATATTAAAGGCTTGCTGGCCTTGAAATAAGAACATATTTAAACCATTTTCAATTACATTACCTATAGTATTACCTGCCTCAGAGAATTCTGTTTGAAATGGAGAGTATATAACATCATAAAAAAGCTTGTTGTTACTAATCTTTGAAAAGTCTAAACCAAACTTATCATCTTTATTTAAACCTAAAGTAGTTGCATTAATTATCATATCAAAATCAGGTAAATCACCCCAGTCTATAATATTAATATCTTTGAAAAACTTCTTTAAATTATTAGCTTTTTCTTTAGTTCTATTACTCAAAAGTATTTTTGATGCTTTCATCCTTAATAGCGAAAAAATAATTGATGGTACAACACCACCAGCACCTAATATCAGAACTGTTTTGTCACTAACATCATAATTCAATTTTCTTATACTTAATTCAAACCCATTTATATCAGTGTTATCTCCAATTAAATGGCCTTGATTTAACGAGATAGTATTTACAGATTGTGTCCTTAATGCATTACTACTTAAGATATCTAGGTGAGGTATTATTGATTTTTTAAAAGGGACAGTAACATTTAAACCCTCCAAATCTCCATTTTTAATAGATTTACATAGTTCAGACAAATCATTATCATAAGTTTCCAATTTTCCATAAATTGCATCTAAATTATTTTTTTTTATCCAATAATTATGTAACTTTGGAGATAAAGAATGTTCAATTGGATTGCCTATTACTAAAAATTTTTTCATTTTTGTAGTTCCAAGTATTCCTTAATTTTTTTGATAGGCAAGCCCATTATAGTATCTTCATCTCCATCAATATTTGAGAATAAGGCTCTTCCTTCTCCTTCAATTTGATAAACATTATAAGCATATAAAGCTTCATCGCTTATTTTATTTAGATAAGTAATTAATTCATCTTCAGAAAAATCTTTCATGGTCAAGTAAGCTTTGTCAGTATAGTTCCAAACCATAGATCCATTTTTAGATATACAAACTGAACTGATCAAGGAATGTTTTTTTCCATTAAGTTTCTTTAAAATATTTAAAGCCTCTTCCCTACTTTCTGGTTTTGATATTAATTCTCCAATTAAATCGATGACGCTATCTGCTCCTAATACTAAAGTATTATTAAATTTTTGACTTACCTTATTTGCTTTTAATTCTGCTAGATTTTTAGAAATAATTTCTGGTGAAGCTCCCTCCTTTAATAAACCTTCTTTTATTGGATCCTCATCCACATTTGATACTTCAACATTGCAATTGATATTATGATTATCTAATATTTTTTTTCTGACTTTGCTTTTTGAAGCTAAAATTATGTTAGGCATTTTTTTTGTTCTTTATCTCAAAAATTTTTATTATTGATGCAGCTGTTTCCTCAACTGATTTTCTTGTTACGTCTATCGTTGGCCAATTGTTTTCTTTGAATAATTTTCTAGCACTATTTAATTCATCTTTGATCTTATCAATATTTACATATTCACTATTTTGGTCTTCTTTTAACGAATTCAATCTATTTTTTCTTAAATCATATAATCTTTCTGCCTCCGTAACTAAGCCAACAACGCACGGTTTAAAATTTTTTTCAGTAACTTTAAATGGTATTGAATTTTTATTTACTAGTGGAATATTTGAAGTTTTGAAACCTCTATTGGCCAGATAAATGGAGGTAGGTGTTTTACTGGTTCTGCTTACTCCTAAAAGAATAATATCAGATTTATCTATATCATCCGTTTGATTACCATCATCATGGTTCATAGTAAACTGAATTGCTTCGATTCTATCATAGTAGTCTTCATTTAGGATATGTTGGCCGCTTGGTTGATGGGATGCTTTTTGATTTAGAACTTTTGAAAAATTTAATATTAAATCTCCAAGAACACCAAAACAGGGTATCTTCCTCTCATAAGCTTTTTCTGTAAGATATTTTGCAAGTTTACTATTTACTATAGTATATAAAATTATTGAATTTTTATCCTTTTTAGCTTGTTTTAAAATGCTTAAAGTTTGACTTTCAGTACGAGTAAAAGAAAAATGATTAGTTTCATATTCAAAATTAGGAAATTGAGCTTTTAAAGCTAGAAATATCCTATCCAATGTCTCACCTGTAGAGTCCGATATTAAATAAATTTGGTATAAGTTTTTCATGTATAAGATGTTTATAAACTATTAGTAAAATAAGAAAAATGCAGATTTATTCTTTTAAAGTATAGAGTTTTATTTTTTTCTTATAAAATTAACCAAATTATAAAATGTGGTTATAGTTATTCAAAATATATAAAAAATGTGAAAATCCTTTATTTATTCTTTAAAAATGTCATTAATTAATGGTTAGAATTGTTAATAATAAATGTATTAAGTGTGGAAATTGACTAATTTACGTTATTCACAATACATAATACTAATAAAGTAAATAATATATATCTAATTGTATGAGTCCCATAACTAACTGTATTAAACAACAAGATACCAAATCTAATCCTATATGGTTAATGAGACAGGCAGGAAGGTATCTTCCGGAATTTAGGGAAATAAGAAAACAAAACCAGGACTTTATAAAACTTTGTCTTAATAGTGATTTAGCATCTGAAATCACTCTACAACCTATTAAAAGATTTGGATTTGATGGCGCCGTAATATTTTCTGATATTTTAATGTTACCTTATGGACTTAATCAGAAAGTAGAATTTGAGAAAAATTTTGGACCTAAACTAGGAGATATAAATTTAGCAGAGATAAAAGATACCGACGAGATAAATTTTACTAAAAAAGTTTATAAAGTTTATAAAGCAATCACCAAAACATCAGAAGACCCTTTAATGAATAATAGAGACATGATTGGATTTGTTGGAGCGCCATGGACAATTCTAGTTTACATGATCAATAAATCTTCACCCAAAAAAGGTTTATCAAATGATTTTTTTAAAGATGAATTTTTAATTAACAGATTATTAGGAATAATTGAGAAATTTTTAAAACTTCATATTAAAAATCAAGTTGAAGCAGGAGCTCAAGTAATACAAATTTTTGATAGTTGGGCTGGTTTGTTAGAAGAAAAAATTCCAGAGTATATTTATATACCCACACTAAATATTGTAGAGTATGTGAAGAAATTAGATATTCCAGTTATTTGTTTTCCTAGAGGTATTAAAGATTATAAAAATTTTTGTGAAATTGTAAAACCTGATGCTATAAATATAGATTACGATGTTGATCCAAAAAAAATTGTTAACGAAATCAAAATACCAATACAAGGTGGTCTTGATCCAAAAATATTATTAACTGATCAAAAAACTCTTAAAATAGAAGCTGAAAAATATCTTAATATTTTTAAAGATCACCCATATATTTTTAATTTAGGTCATGGAATACTACCTGAGACCGAAATCGAAATGGTTGAAGAATTAATAAAGATTGTAAGAAATTTTAAATGACACCAGATCATCCAAAAATTAATTATGGCAAGACAGGTATTTTAATTGTAAATCTTGGCACACCTGATTCAACAAGCTGGTTAGATATAAGAAAATATTTAAGAGAATTTCTGTCAGACAGACGAGTAATTGAAGTAAATCCTTTAATTTGGCAGGTAATACTTAATCTGTTTATACTCACTTTTAGACCCTCTAAAACAGCAAAAGCCTATAAAGAGATATGGATGAAAGACAAAAATATGTCTCCACTTAGATATTATACTGAGAGTCAAGCAAAAAAATTATCTAAACAAATTAACAAGGAAAATTTAATTGTTGATTTCGCAATGAGGTATGGAAATCCAAGTATTAAAAGTAAAATCAATGACCTTCAAGAAAAAGGTTGTGAAAATTTAATTATTCTACCTCTTTACCCCCAATATGCAGCAGCAACAACAGCAACAGTTTGTGACGAAGTTTATAGAAGTTTGATGAAAATGAGGTGGCAACCAAACTTAAAAATTATTCCACACTACGAGTCAGAACCTCTTTATATAGAAGCTATTAAAAATAGCATTGAAAAAAAAATCAGTGAAATTAGTTGGAAACCGGATTTAATAGTAGCATCTTATCACGGAATACCTAAAAAATATTTTGATAAAGGCGATCCCTATCATTGTTACTGTCATAAAACTACTAGACTAATTTCTGAAAAATACTCAGATATTGAAATCAAAACTACATTCCAATCAAGATTTGGTCCTCAAGAGTGGTTACAGCCCTATACAGATAAAACATTCGAAGCTCTTCCAAAAGAAGGAAAAAAAAATATCTTAGTTGTATGCCCGGGATTCTCATCAGATTGTGTAGAAACTTTAGAGGAAATATCTATTCAAGGAAAAGAAAGCTTTATTAAATCTGGTGGTGAAAATTTTGAAATGGTTCCGTGTTTAAATGATAGTGATGATCATATTTTTTTATTTAAACATTTAATTTCAAAAAATATTTAATTTATGAATGGATATCTTTTATTTAAATCTTTACACATAATTGCAGTAATATCTTGGATGGCAGGTCTTTTATATCTTCCAAGAATTTTTGTATACCATGTTGAAAATTTTGAAAAAGAGCAAACAACCAAAATTTTTGAAACAATGGAAAGAAAACTTTATAATTATATAATGCGACCAGCCATGATTTTATCTTGGCTTTTTGGTATTATATTAATTTGGATAAATGGAATTGAGAGTTTCGCATACCTTTGGTTACAACTTAAAGTTCTATTAGTAGTGATTTTAACGATTTATCATGAATATCTTGGTAGATGCATGCGTTTATTAAAGTCAAAAGAAAACATTAAATCATCTAAATTTTTTAGGATAATTAACGAAATACCAACGATTTTACTCATTTTTATTGTATTTATAGTAGTTTTTAAACCTATCTAGGGTTGAAATTTTAGAATCAGCATATATATCTATAGCATCTTAAACAAAACTCCCACAAATGAACATTCAAGAATTAAAAGAAAAAAGCTCTGAAAAACTTATTACCGAGGCAGAAAAACTAGGTATAGAAAACGCTAGTACACTCCGAAGACAGGAAATTTATTTTGCAATTCTAAAAAAACTTGCTGAAAAAGGAGAAGAGATTACTGGTGGTGGAGTTTTGCAATTACTCCAAGATGGTTTTGGATTTCTTAGAGCTATGGAGTCAAACTATTTGCCAGGAGCAGATGATATATATGTAAGTCCAAGCCAAATTAGAAGATTTGGTTTAAGAACAGGCGATACTGTAGAAGGTCCTATTAGATCTCCAAAAGAAGGTGAAAGATATTTTGCTCTTCTACAAGTTAGTAAAATAAATTTTGAAGAGCCAGACAAATTTAAGCATAAAATTGCTTTTGATAACTTAACTCCACTTTATCCAAATAAACAATTAGGAATGGAAGTTGAGACAAATAAGATTGAAAAAAAACCTGACTTAACTCCGAGACTAATTGATTTAGTTAGTCCTATTGGTAAGGGACAAAGATCGTTGATTATATCACCCCCTAAGGCAGGAAAAACAATGATTTTACAAAGTATAGCCAACTCTATAACAGCAAACCATCCTGAGTGTTATCTTATGGTTTTACTAATTGATGAAAGACCTGAAGAAGTTACGGATATGCAAAGAACTGTAAATGGCGAAGTCATTAGTTCAACTTTTGATGAACCAGCTCAACGTCATGTAGCTGTTGCTGAAATGGTCATTGAAAAAGCTAAAAGACTTACAGAACATAAAAAAGATGTTGTAATACTTTTAGACTCCATAACAAGATTAGGAAGAGCTTATAACGCTGTTGTCCCAAGTTCAGGAAAAGTTTTAACAGGTGGTGTAGATGCTAATGCTCTACAGAGACCTAAAAGGTTTTTTGGGGCTGCTAGAAATATTGAAGAAGGTGGATCATTAACAATCATAGCCACCGCCCTCATAGATACAGGCAGTAGAATGGATGAAGTAATTTTTGAGGAGTTTAAGGGAACTGGAAATAGTGAAACAATTTTAGATAGAAAAATATCAGAGAAAAGAATTTTCCCTGCAATAGATATTACAAAATCAGGTACAAGGCGAGAAGAACTAATTTTTGATAAAAATGATCTTCAAAAAATGAATGTTCTGAGAAGAATAATTGCTCCAATGGGATCTATGGATGCGATCGATTTTATTAACTCTAAATTAAAGACAACTAAAAATAATGCTGAGTTCTTTAATTCAATGAACAAACCCTCATAAATATACAAAATAAAACATTAATATTGAGTATTAATTTAATTTTTATTATTTAAAAAATAATAAATCTATTTAATCTAAGTTCTAAAACTAAAGTCATGCTTGATCAAAATCTACAAAATAAGATTAAAGAATTGTTTGAAAAAAAAGAATATCAAAAAATTATAAGTGAAGTAGAAAATTTTACTAAAATTGAAAACAGACCTGGTGGATTATCTTCACTTGTTGGAGTTTGCAAAATGTTAATTCCAAATTATACAAAAGAAGATGTTATTTCTGCTCTTTCAGATTTTGAGGACGCATTTAGAAAATTTCAAAATAGTCCTGGTAGTATTGAGGTATTAAGTAATTATACAACCGCTTGTATAAAAAATTCTCAAAAATTTATCGAAATAGTTGATTATTTTATTAAAGCTAAAATACTATTTGAAGAAGCAGAAAAAAATTTTGGATACAATGAAAAATTATACTTATGTGGCATAGATATTCATAGGTACTTAATTGATACCAAAAAAGTATTACAATTATCAAAACAAGTTTGGGAAAATAATCCAAAATTAAAAGTGAATGCCTGTACGTACGGTGTTGTAAATAATTATTTTTATGATTGGGGCATTGAGGATTATTTTAAATATTCAAAAAAATTTAAAACAATTTTTCCAAAACTTGAAGTTAAAAATATTAAAGAAATAAACTATTCTTTGAATAAAAAAATTAAAATAGGATTTGTGTCATGTGATTTTATAGGAAATCATTCTGTTACATATTTTGTTAAAAACACGATTAAAAATATTGATAAAGTTAAATTTGAAATTTCAGTCTATCAAGTAGGAAAAAATTCTGTTTTAGAAGAATCCTCTAAAGAACTAAAAAATAATGCAGACAATTGGCATGATCTTACAAACTTCTCGAACCAAGAAATAATAAATAAAATACAGGACGATAAAATTGAGATTTTATTTGATATTATGGGTCTTACAAATGTAAATCGAATAGAAATATTTAATAATAGAGTTTCCCCTACTCAAATTTCATGGTTAGCATTCTGCAATACTGTAGGTTTTGACGATATCGATTACTTGGTTGCAGATAAAAATTTAATTTATGATAATGAAGACAAATATTATTCAGAGAAGATCATTAAACTTAATAAAATATGGAATTGTCACTCTGGTTTTTCCTACAAAAGAATAAAACCAAACTTACCATATAAAAGAAATAAATATATTACATTTGGTTCATTTAATAATTTTCTTAAAATATCAGATGAAGTTGTTAGAACTTGGAGTAAGATTTTAAAAAGTGTAAAAAATTCTAAGTTAATTTTAAAATCATCCTTTAGTTATCAAACCAAAAATATTATTTCAAAGTTTAAAAGTTATGGTGTCGAAAAACAAATTCGTTTTTTTGATAGGCAGTATTATTTAGATATTGAGGATCATTTAAAATTATACAATGAAGTTGATATAGCTTTGGACACATTTCCATACAATGGAGTTACAACAACTTTCGAGGCATTATGGTCTGGGGTTCCAGTACTTGTTATGAAAGGGTATAATTTTAATTCAAGGTGTGGAGAAAGTATAGTTATAAATGGAAATTTAGATTATTTTATTGCAAAAAATGAGGACGAATATTTTAAAAAAGCTGTATATCTGTCAAAAAATATAGATAAGTTAATTTTTTATAGGAACCATATTTTTGATAATATTCTAAACACTCCATTATATGACTCAGCTGCATTTTCAAAAGATTTAGAAAATGAACTTTTAAAACTTTGTAAGAAAAAACTTTAAATACCAAATTATTTCTGAGAGAATTAATTAATTATATTAAATATAAAACTATAATGCCATCATGACTATATATGCACTTTCTTCAGGTCCTGGAGTTTCTGGAATTGCAGTGATTAGGTTATCAGGAAGTGGGACAAAGAATATAATAAATAAACTAATTACAGGTGAATTGCCGAAAGCTAGAATCGCTACAATCAAGAAGTTCAATAAAATCAATAATTCTGAGCTTATAGATGAAGGCATATTATTGTGGTTTCCAGCCCCAGAGAGCTACACAGGCGAGGATATGGTGGAAATACATGTTCATGGTAGTATTGCAGTAGTAAGGGCAGTTTTAGATCAATTATCAAAAATTGAAAATTGCCGATTAGCTGAGCCTGGTGAATTTACAAAAATTGCTTTTCAAAATGGCAAAATAAATCTTCTTAAAGCAGAGAGTATTTCTGATCTTATTTCTGCAGAAACTGAAATTCAAAGACAACAAGCAGTCAAAATAATGAGCGGAAGAAGTTCTGAAAAATTTAATTCACTTAGAGAAAAACTTTTAAAAATTTTGTCAAACGTTGAGGCTAAAATAGATTTTCCTGAGGAGGACCTTCCAGAAGATGTAATAAAAAATATTAAAACAGATTCCGAAAAAATAAGAAATGAAATTGAAACAATTTTAAATGATCAAAAAGTTGGAGAAAGAATTAGGGAAGGTTTTAAAATTGCGATTCTTGGACCTACGAATGCAGGAAAATCTTCTTTACTAAATTATCTATCCAATCGAGATGTGGCTATTGTTTCAGAAATTGCAGGAACAACAAGAGATGTTATTGAAGCCCATTTAAATTTAGATGGATATCCAGTTGTTATCTCTGATACTGCAGGCATTAGAGAGTCTAAAGACGAGATAGAAAAAAAAGGAATCAAATTAGCACTTAAGAGAGCTGAAGATGCTGATCTTAATATTATAGTAATAGAGCCAAAAAGTATTGATTTTACTGGTTTTATGAACGATTTAGTAAATGAAAAAGCTATAATTGTAATCAATAAAATAGACCTTGGTTATAAAAATATTAATCATCAAATTGAAAAATTTAATCCAATTTTTTTATCAATTAAAAATGAAACTAACTTAGATGAATTAATAAATCGAATTAAAGATAAATTAAAAAATAAATTTGTAAGTTCAAATGAAACTTTAATCACTAGAGAAAGACATAGACAAAGTTTAGAAGCTTGTGTTTATAATTTAAAAAATTTTGAAGTAAAAAATTCTAAAGAGGAATTTGATAAAGCTGCGGAGGATTTAAGATTAGCAACTAGACATCTAGGTATGATTGTTGGAAAAGTAGATGTTGAAGAAATACTGGGTTCTATTTTTAGTGATTTTTGTATAGGTAAATAAACGTTGAATTTGCTTATTTTTAAGTCATTTGTAAGTGTTTTCTTGTAAATTTTAAGATCAATAATAAATTACAGGTATGAAAAATGACACTTCTTTTGATGTAGTTATAATTGGTGGTGGTCACGCTGGCTGCGAAGCAGCTGCAGCATCTGCTAGATTGGGCGTAAATACTGCCTTATTTACACATAAATTTGATACTATTGGTGAGATGTCATGTAATCCAGCTATTGGTGGATTAGGTAAAGGTCATCTTGTTCGAGAGATAGACGCACTTGATGGTGTAATGGGTGAAGTTGCAGATAAATCAGGAATACAATTTCGATTATTAAATAGAAGTAGAGGCCCTGCAGTGCGGGGACCACGAACCCAAAGTGATAGATCATTATATAAGAAATATATGCAGGAAAAACTTGTAAAATATTGTAATTTAAGCATTTTTTCAGATCCTGTAATAGAGTTTATTTTTGAAAAAAACAATATAATTGGTTTTTTTACACAAGAAGGTAAAAAAGTACTTTCATCAAAAGTAATTCTAACAACTGGAACTTTTTTAAATGGTTTAATTCACATTGGTGAAGAAAAAACACCTGCAGGAAGATTTAATGAAAAACCATCAACAGGTTTAAGTGAACAATTAGAAAAATATAATTTTAAAATTGGAAGATTAAAAACAGGGACACCCCCAAGATTGGATGCAACAACAATTAATTTCGAAAAACTCGAGGAGCAGCATGCAGATGAAGATCCATATTTTTTTTCTTTCCTGACAAAAAAAAATATCAATAGACAAATTTCATGCAGGATGACTTATACCAATCGAAAAGTTCATGAGATCATATCTAAAAATATAAAAAGCAGTGCTATGTACTCAGGAAGCATCCAGGGAGTTGGTCCTAGATACTGTCCATCAATAGAAGATAAAATTGTAAAGTTTGCTGATAAGCAAAAACATCAAATATTTTTAGAGCCAGAAGGTTTAAACGACAAAACAATCTACCCTAATGGAATTTCAACCTCACTTCCTGCTGAAATACAGCAAGAAATATGCAATAATATCAATGGTTTAGAAAACGTTAAGATTTTAAGGCCGGGATACGCAATAGAATATGATTTTGTGGACCCAAGGGAGCTATTCCTTACTTTAGAGACAAAAAAAATTAAAAATCTTTACCTTGCAGGACAAATAAATGGAACAACAGGATATGAGGAGGCAGCAGCGCAAGGATTGATAGCTGGAGTAAATGCTGCTCTGTCTATTAAAGGTAAAGAGCCATTTATACTTGATAGATCTGAGGCATACATAGGTGTTATGATAGATGATTTAGTTACAAAAGGAGTTGCTGAGCCTTATAGAATGTTCACATCAAGGGCAGAATATAGGCTATCTTTGAGATCTGACAATGCTGATCTTAGACTAACTCAAAAAGGAATTGATATCGGACTTATACTAGATGAGAGAAAAATATTATATAAAGATAAAGCATCTAAACTGCAAAAAAGTCTAAATAAAATGGAAAACTCTTTAATTTCACCTTCACAAGCATCTAAATTTAGAATTAATATTGCTAAAGACGGGGTAAAAAGAAATGCATTAGAAATACTGAGCCAAAAGTCAGTAAATATGAGTAAAATTAGGGAAATTTGGCCAGAAATTCAATATGTTTCACGTGAAATCGATGAACAAATTGAGATAAAGGCTCATTATAAAGGTTATTTAAAGAAACAAAATGCAGATATTTTAGCATTTAAAAGAGATGAAAATCTTAAAATACCAGAAAATCTTGATTATGATCAATTTTCAGGATTATCAAATGAAGTCAAATCAAAATTTAAGCAAATTAAACCAAAAACACTTGGTCAAGCACTTAGAATAGATGGGATAACTCCAGCTGCAGTTTATATTTTGTTGTCTCACGTCAAAAGAAAGTCTATTAAGCATATAGCTTGATTGATTCTAAAATAATAAAAACAGATAAAATTCACATCCCAAATGTTTCACGTGAAACAATCGGGGAGCTTGAGGAATATTCACAGTCAATTTTAATCACAAACAAGAAAATAAATTTAATAAGTTCAAGGACGGAAAACACAATAAATACAAGGCATATTTATGATAGCGCACAAACCATTGAATTTATTAATAAAAATGATATAAACGTTTGTACTGACCTGGGCTCTGGAGCGGGGCTACCTAGTATAGTTTTAGGTATTTTGATGAAACCCAAAAAGCAAGGTTTTAAGCTAATTTTTTATGAAAAGAGCTATCATAAGAGCAATTTCTTAAAAGAGATGGTAAAAAAGTTTAAATTAGAGGCAAAGATTTACCAAAAAAATATTTTTGAACAAAAAAATTTAGTTACAGATGTAATAATTTGTCGGGCATTCAAACCTTTGCCAACCATTTTTGAAATAGCAACAAAAAATTTTAAAAATTTTAAATACATAGTCATGTATTTAGGAAAGAGTGGAAAAAAAATTTTGGAAGATGTTTCTAAAAAATGGAAATTTGATATAGAGGAAATGAAAAGTCTAACAAGTGAAGAGTCATCGGTAGTAAAAATTTCAAATTTAAAAAAAAAATATGAATAGAAAAATTATTTCAATCATAAACCAAAAAGGTGGAGTGGGTAAGACCACCACTGTCATTAATCTTGCTGCCGGGTTAACAATGAAAGGAAAAAAAATTCTTGTAATTGATCTTGACCCACAAGGAAATGCCACAACAGGTCTCGGACTATCCAATACAACAAGTTCTGATCAAACAATTTATAATGTATTGAATGGAAATAAAAATATTTCAGATGTAATTCAGACTACAAAGTTTGAAAATTTAGATTTGATATCATCAAATGTTGATTTGTCTGGACTAGAGGTTGAGACAGCAGGTGATAGCCGAAGAGCTTTTAAATTAAAGGATGAATTAGCACTGATTTTAAACAATTCTGAGCTATCTTATGATTATATCATAATTGACTGCCCACCATCTTTAAGCCTCCTTACAATTATGGCATTGGTAGCTTCTAATGAGCTTGTGGTACCACTTCAGACGGAATTCTTTGCTTTAGAGGGGCTCACACAGCTGATGAAAACGATTGAGAGGATAAAATCGAACTTAAATCCATCTTTAGACATAAGAGGAATACTCCTGACAATGTATGATAAGAGAAATAAATTATCTGGAGAGGTTGAGACTGAGGCGAGAAACTATTTTAAGGATAAAGTTTATAACACTGCAGTTCCAAGAAATGTTAGATTATCAGAAGCACCCTCACACGGTGTTCCAGTTCTGATTTATGACAAAGCTTGCCTAGGCAGCAGAGCATACTTTAGTTTTACAGTGGAATTTTTAAACCAAGATAAACTAGTGGAGAGTGCAGCATGATTAATCCGTTTAAATCAAAAAAAGGACTTGGAAGAGGATTATCTTCTTTAATAGGGGATAGCGAAAAAGTTGATAATAAAAAAAGTGTCTCCATAGGCTCACTAATTAGAAATAAGTATCAACCCAGGAAAAAATTTGATGAAGTGAGTCTAGAGGAATTAACTAACTCCATAAGAGAGCGAGGTATTATCCAACCAATCATTGTAAGACCATCTACTGATCAAGAAGATAAATTTGAAATAATAGCTGGAGAAAGAAGATGGCAGGCAGCCCAATATGCAGGGCTTCATGAAGTTCCAGTAGTTGTAATTAATGTAGATAATCTTAAATCATTAGAATTTGCGATTGTTGAAAATGTTCAAAGAAAAGATTTAAATCCAATTGAGGAAGCCGAAGGTTATAAAAGATTAATAGATGAATTTAGTTACGATCAGGATAAGGTATCAAAATTCATTGGTAAGAGCAGAGCACATGTATCGAATTGCCTAAGACTGCTATCTCTTCCACAAGAGTTGATAGAATTAGTAATTGAGGAGAAATTATCACAAGGCCACGCAAAAATCTTAGTTGGATTAGATAATGCAATTTTTTTAGCAAAAAAAATTATTTCAAAAAAATTATCAGTAAGACAAGCTGAAAGTTTAGTGCGTATTTTGAAATCAAATTCTAATAGTCCTTCACAGAAAAAAGATCCAAATATCACAAATCTCGAAGAAGAGTTAACAACTAAAATTGGAATGCGGGTATTTGTTAAGAATAAAAGAAATAACTCTGGAACAATTAGCTTAGAGTATAAAGGAGCTGACCAGCTTGATAGGTTGGTAGAAATTATTAAACAACATTATTAGTAATTGCTTACAAAATTGGAGACAAAAAGCATTGAATTTGATGCATTTTTCTTAATTAAAGCTTCTAAGTCATTTATTTTAAATATTATTTCTTTCACCTCATTAGTCGACCATGATTGAGCTTGTTTCTTTACAATATCCTTCTCTTTCCAAAATATAGGAGGCTTGAAGCTAGATATAACTTGATCAATGTTTAAATTATTATCTATTTCGGTTTTTATTTTTAAAAGTCTTTTTGATTTATTTAATATTGTTCTTATTATTAACATACAGTCTTCTGAAGAATAATTATTTTCATTTAGAATTTTTGAAACTTTCTTTGAATTTTTAGCTAAATAATTATCTGATAATTCAAAAACACTGTAATTTTCGGTAAGATTAGAAAGTTTTAATACATCCTCAATACTTAATTTTTTTCTACTGATTGATAGGTTTTTTAATTTAGATAGTTCATTCTTTAAATTTATTCGGTCACCATTTGATCGTTCAATAAGAATATTTTTAATTTCTTGAGAGAGGTTCAATTTATTATCTTTTAAAAAATTATTTATAATAAAATTTAATGATCGGGAGTCATCTTCATAAACAGGTGTACAAATTAGCTGTTTTTCCTTTTCAAATAAATTTCTTAATTTTGATTTTTTTTCTAAGTTTGAGCATTTAATTATTATTTTAGACTCAATTTCTTTTCCTTCTAACAATTCAATAATAATATTGCATAATTTATCTGTACCTCGTGAAATAATAATTAATTTCTCACTCTCGAAAAGAGATTTGGTTAGCAAACTTGATATAAATTCATCTTTTTGATTTAATATTTCCTGTTCATCATATTTTAACACCTCGCCTTTATAATTTTTTGTATAAAAATTACTTATTATATCTTGTTTGATACCCTCATTGTTCCCGTATATTAAATGTATATTTAACTTTGAGATAACTAATTTTTCTAACTCGAAACTTTTAATTATCATCTAAGTTAATTATAGATGAAATAATATTATCACTTATATTTCCAGATATATTTTCAATAATAATTTTTTCATTCTGTTCTAGTTTGAATAAATCGGAGTCATAATTGTATATATTATTTTTTTCTATTGTTTTTTTCAAAAGTAAACTTTCATTAAAATTAATCTCAAATTCAACTGTAATTATAAGTTCAAATTTAAGTGGGTCTCCCTTGGAGTTTTTGGAAACAATATTTCTCTCTTTTTTTGAATAAATATAAAGCTTATATACATCTTTACCTAAATTTTGATTATTACCTATACGATTAAATTTTTCTCTTAAAATTTTATTTATATCCTTTTCTCCTTTGAAAACTATTTCACTAATTTCAAAATTATAATTTTTTTCTGAAAAAATTGGACTATAAGAACAAGATGTTAATCCAAGTATTATAAAAACTGATACAATTTTAGTTAGGGTTTTATTCATTTATTAAAATGTTTATTAATCTATTTTTCACATAAATAATTTTATCAATAGATTTATTTTTTACATATTTTTCTGATAATTTATTTGACTTTATTATGTTTAAAAGACTTTCTTGATCCATATCTCTACTTTCATTTAAAATAGCCCTTTTTTTTCCGTTAATTTGGACAACATAATCAACTTTTTCTTCTTGTAGTAATTTTTTATCTAGTGTTGGCCATTTAATTAATTCTTCATATCCTAAATCATTTAAACACTCTGAAGCAAAATGTGGTATTGCAGGTGAAAATAATATTATTATATCTTTGTAATTTTTTTTAAGCGTCTCACTATCTAAATTGCTTTCTATTACTTTATTAAAAAAATTGTAGGTTTCATATATATTTGCGATAATCACGTTATAATTAAAACCCTCAAGATTACTTGTAATTTTATTTATCATTTGATTAGTAAATTTTTCTAAACTTAAATTTTGTTCTTTAATTTTTATGTTATTGTTAATTTTATTTTTAATCTTTTTGTGAAGCACCCATAGTTTTTGTAAAAATTTATAAGAAGCAGCCATTCCTTGCTCTGACCACTGAACATCCTTTTCTGGAGGACTATCCGATAATATAAACAATCTTACAGCATCCGCCCCATAATTATTAATTATATTTTCTGGATCAATAACGTTTTTTTTAGATTTTGACATAGACTCTGAAGGACCAACTGTTATCTTTTGGCTAGGATTATTCTTTTTTTGAAACTTATTTCCAACAAATTCTATTTCATCTGGACTGATCCAATTATTATTTTCATCTTTATAAGTCTCATGACAAACCATACCTTGTGTAAATAATCCCTTAAATGGTTCAGTAAATTTAAAACTGTCATTTTTATAGCCTAGGGCTTTCATAAAAAAACGTGAATAAAGTAAATGAAGAATTGCGTGTTCTACCCCACCTATGTATTGATCAACAGGCATCCAGTAATCAATATCTTCTTTTTTGAATCCATACTCCTGATTTGTTGGTGAACAAAATCTTAGATAATACCAAGAAGAACATACGAATGTGTCTAAAGTGTCAGTTTCTCGTAAATATTGTTTCCCATCTATATTTATTTTTTTCCAATCATTCTTTGCATCAAGTGGATTACCCTTGAAATTCAAATCTATATTTTCCGGAAGCCTTACTGGTAAATCTTTTTTTGGAATTTTGGTTACATTTCCATTTTCATCATAAGCTATTGGTATCGGACATCCCCAGTACCTTTGCCTTGAAACACCCCAATCTTTTAATCTAAAATTAATCTGTTTTTTTCCAATATTTCTTTCCTCTAAAATATCAATCGTTTTGATAATAGACTCTTCTGGAGCCTTTAGATTGTTAAGGAACTCAGAATTTATTAATACACCAGGACCTGAGTATGCTTCATCTTTAACTTCGTACTCATTACCTTCACTATCTGGTTTAACAACTGTTTTAATATCTAAATTATATTTCTTTGCAAAATCGAAATCTCTTTGATCATGAGCAGGACAACCAAATACTGCACCAAAGCCATAATCCATTAAGACAAAATTAGCAAAGAAAACAGGGACTTTTTGGCTTGGATTTAGTGGATTTATTGCTATCAAATTTGTTTTAAAGCCAATTTTTTCACCTATTGCAATGGCCTCCTCAGTCGTACCAGTTTTGGAACACTCCTTTTTAAATTCTTGGAATTTTTTATCTTTCTCAAAAAATTTTGAAATTTCATGGTCTATTGAAAGAGCTAAAAACGAAAATCCAAATAAAGTATCTGGTCTTGTAGTGAAACATTTTATTTCTTTAACAGGTAAATCTCCTTCAATCTTAAAACCAATTTCACATCCAAATGACTTGCCAATCCAATTTTTTTGCATGACTTTTACTTTATTTGGCCATTGATTTAAATTACCCAATCCATCAAGTAATTCTTGAGAAAATTTTGAGATATTAAAAAACCATTGGTTTAATTTTTTACGCTCAACTACAGCCCCAGATCGCCAACCTTTACCATCAATTACTTGCTCATTTGCTAGAACTGTTTGATCAACTGGATCCCAGTTTACATAATTTTTTTTCCTGTAAACAAGACCTTTGTCGTAAAGTTCCAAAAAAAATAGTTGCTGATGTTTGTAGTAGTCTTCTGAGCAAGTTGAAATTTCACGATCCCAGTCAATTGAAAGTCCAAGTTTTTTAAGTTGATCTCTCATTGTTGAGATATTTTTATTTGTCCATTCTTTTGGATTTAATTTATGTTCTCTTGCAGCATTTTCAGCAGGCATCCCAAAAGCGTCCCAACCCATTGGGTGCAAAACGTTAAAACCTTTTAAGGCTTTGTACCTGGATAATACATCTCCAATTGTGTAATTTCTGACGTGACCCATATGAATCTTGCCAGATGGGTAAGGAAACATTTCTAAACAATAAAATTTTTCTTTTGATTTATCAATTTTTGATGCAAAAAACTTTGATTTTAGCCACTTTTGTTGCCACTTTTGTTCAACTATTTTAAAATTGTATCTCTCGGAATTCACTTAATTTTTATTTACCTGTTTATTTAGAAAGTTTTTTTGAACCTTTGTACTCTTTAAAATTTTTATCTTTATTCTGTTTTTTATAAATTGCTGCTTTTGCTAGAATTTCTTTTTTAAGTTCAGCAACAAGTGGACCAGTTTTTTGACTTACTTTACAATTAATTACTTGATTACATTTTTTATAAAATACTTTTATATCAAGTGCATCTGTCCTTACTTCATTTGTTAAAAAACGTATGGAAATTTTTACCGACTCGTCTAAATTATCTCCATCTGAATACCAATCTGTTATGATAATTCCTCCACTGTAATTTACTGAGGATAATGGCATAAAGTCTATTGTATCAAGTGAAGCTCTCCAAAGTTCATTTGCACTTGCAAACAAAAAATCTCCACCTTTTCCCAATCCTTTAACAGCGCTATCTAATCTAAATCCTCTACCTTCCTCTAGATTTTTTTTAACTCTCAATTCTGGATTTGGAGGATTTTCTCGGGCATCTCCTCCAGGCATGCCTTCACATGAAACCAGTGAAATTAAAACGAATCCTGAAATGACTAAATCTCTAACTTTTTTAAAATACGACATTATTCTTTCCATAAATTGGTTTTAGTTTAAAAAACTTAAAAATTAAAAGGATTTTTTCAAATATATCAAAAAAAACCAATAAAATGGTATTTTTTAGTGATGTATTATTGCAACACTATTGCAAAATAAAGTCTTAAATTTAATTATTAAAATAAATTACTTAAATTAATTGTTAAACAAGTCGTGTTTAATATTAAACAATTAACGAAAGGTAATAATATGAACAATCTAAAGAAAATAGGTTTGACTGCATTAGGTACTGCCTTAGTTGCATCTTCAGCTAACGCTGCAGATATTACTATGTCAGCAACTAGCAAAATAACCTACACAGGAGCTGAAAACGGCGTTGGTGGTAATACATGGTCTATGTCAGACTCAATCTCTTTCTCTACAACTGGAGAGATGGATAATGGTATGACTATAACTCATGGTATTGAGTTAGATGGACCAGCAATTGATGCTAACAGTATTGCGATTAATACTGGTGATATGGGAACATTAACATTTGTTGGTGGTGGAACTACTGGAGTAATTACTCAGTGGGATGATTTAACTCCAACTGCTAACGAAGAAGCACATGCTGCAGGACCATACAATGGTACTCCGTCTTCAGTACATGGTGGTGGAGCTCAAACGCATAACTTATTCATTTACGACTATACTGTAACTGATGGTTTAGCGCTTAAGGCATCTTATGCACCTTCAGGATCAGCTTTCGTAGAAGGTTCAACTGAATACGGTGTAAAATACACTGGTATTGACGGTTTAACTGTTTACGCTGCAATGGGTGAAAACAATGATGCGGCAGCAGGAATTGACAACGTAAACGTAGCAGCAATATACACTGCTGGAGCTATGTCAGTTGGTTTCCAAACTAACGATGTTGACCATGCAACTGCAAACTCAGATAGAGACTCAACAATGATTGGTATCTCTTACGCAGTAAGCGATGATCTATCTGTATCATTGAACACATCTACAGTTGAGCATGAAAGTTCAACATTAGATGACCAAGAAGCAACTGGTATTTCATTCTCATACACATCTGGTGGAATGACTATATCTGGATCATATGGTACAATGGATAACGTAGCTGGAACAAGCACTGTTGATAACAATGCATACGAAATGAATGTGGCATTTGCATTCTAATTGTATTGATTAAATACTATATAAAAGGGCCCCTTTTTAGGGGCCTTTTTTTTTGTTTTCAAAATAAGAAATACCCGCAATACCTTCAGCCCTTGTTAACTTAATTAGCTTTTCATTATTTTGTGATATTCCCCCAAGAGCTACAATTGGGTTCTTTGAAAATTCTGAGACTAACTTAAACTTGTTAATACCTAAGAAATTTTTATTTTCTTTAAATATTGAAGATAAAAATATTAAATCTATTTTTTGAATTTCCTTTAACCTAATTTCTTTCAGATTATGAGCGGAACCAAAAAGTACAAAATTTTTTTTAAATTTATAACTTAGATGTTTAAAGCTAGAATTAAATGAAGGAATATAGGCTCCATCTAGATTTAATTTCATTGATAATTTTAAATTATTAGAAATCAAAAACCTGAATTTTTTCTTTTTACAATAGTTTTTTAAGTTAAGTATTTCTTTTAAATTATAATTTTTTTTATAATTTCTATAGATAATTGTGGTATTTTTAAGCTGTTTATCCAAGTTTCTTTTGTTAAATTTATCTATAAAGTAATACTTCTTAAGAAATTTTTTATGCATCAGACTGTTAAAAATCTATTATCTATTCAATCCTCAATCAAATCAAAATTACTCGAATTAAATGAAAAAAAACAAATTCCTAAAATAATAGCTGTATCCAAAACTTTTAAAATTGATCATATTTTACCACTTATCGAATACGGCCATCAAGACTATGGTGAAAACAAAGTTCAAGAAGCTATTGAAAAATGGACAGATATTAAAAAACAAAATGAAAAAATAAAGCTTCATTTAATTGGAAAACTACAAACTAATAAGGTTAAATTTGCAGTCAAAATTTTTGATTATATCCATTCTTTAGATAGTGAAAAATTGGCAAAAAAAATTGCTGAAGAACAAAAAAAACAAAATTTAAGACCCAAAATTTTTATTCAAATAAATCTTGGCGAAGAGAGCCAAAAATCTGGGATAATGAAGGAAAATTTATTAGATTTTTACAATTTTTCTAGAGATTTAGGACTTAATATAATTGGAACCATGTGCATCCCACCTTTTGAAGAAGATTCCTTGAAATTTTTTTCAAAGATGAGTGAATTAAATAAATTAGTTAACTTAACAGAACTAAGTATGGGAATGTCCTCAGATTATCTTAATGCAATAGAGTTTAAATCAACCTTTTTAAGAATTGGTTCAAATATATTTGGGTTAAGAGATTAGCTTATTTTTATTTTAGTTTTCTTATTTATCAATTTAGCTAGAATTAAAAAGTCTTTTTTTTGAAGTGCCACACATCCAGACGTTGGTTTAAAATTCTTTGTTAGATGAATAAAAATTGCACTACCTTTTGATATTTTAGGTTTTTTTGAATTATAATTTATTGGAATAATAAAATCATATTTATTATCTTGCCTAAATAATTTTTCGTATCTAATCTTTTTATTAATTTTAATTAATTTATTATAATATTTTTTACTATTAACATCATCACACCATCCCATATTGTTTTTAATAGGGATACATTTTAATTTTGTTAGAGGTTTAATATACCTGTCCTTTCTATAATATAAATTTCCTAGAGAAAATGTTCCAATTGGAGTTTTTTTATCTCCCTCAACCTTCTTTTTTGTTATTCCCTTTACTCCAATTGCACATCTGAAAATAAAATCATCAAATACAAGAGTTGCTTTATCTTTCAAAATAATTGTCATATTCTATATTATATATGAATATTCAAACTTTGGTAATTTATGATTTTAAAATTTTGTATCAGATATTGGTAGAAATAGATGAGCATATTACTTTTAACTTACTTAACATAAAAAAAATTTCTGAATTGAATTTAAAAAATGAAAATAACTATTTAATAATTTCAAATAAAAAATTAAAAGGTTTTGAAAACCAAATAACTATAAATCATTACCCAATCGGTATTACTAAATTAATTGAGAGTATTAATATTAAATTCTTGAAAAACAAATATAATCAGCAATCTGAGATTGATCTTGGACTTTATAAATTAAATTTAAATTCAAGAAAAATTTTTAATAAAGATAAAAGTTTAGATTTAACAGAAAGAGAAACTAATATTATTATTTTCTTAAATAATTCAAAAACACCAGTTAAAATTAGTAAATTACAAACTGAAGTGTGGGGTCATAATTCGAAATTAGAAACACATACGGTGGAAACTCATATTTATAGGTTGAGAAAAAAAATTAATGATTTTTTCAGTGATAGTAATTTTATAAAAAGTTCAAAATTAGGCTATACAATTTAGTGAAATCAAGTGATTTAAAAATTCAGAAAAAACTGGGTTTAGCTATTGAAAATCATAAAAATAAAAAAATCCAATTAGCTGAAAAATTATATAAAGAAATATTAGTTCTAAACAAAGATCATTTAGAGGCCAATTTTCAATTGGGTACATTATATTCACAATCACAAAATTTTAATCTCGCTAAGCCACTACTTGCTAAAGCCCAAAAGCTAAGTCCTAATAATCCAAATATAAACCTCCATATTGGTAATTTATTATTGAGTACAGGAGAGCCATTAGAAGCGATAAATTATTTTGAAAAAGTAATTCAAATACAACCTAATTTTTCGTTAGCACATTTTAACAAAGGTATAACTTTATATAATCAAAAAAAATATCATGATGCTGTAAAGTGTTTTGAAAGAGTAATTGAAATTGAACCAAATAATATTAATGCTTATAATGTTCTAGGAATTATTTTCCAAAAGACTGGAGAATTTCAAAAATCTTTATTTTATTTAAAAAAATCACTAAATATTGCCCCCAACAATTTACTTTTAGTTAATACAGTTTTAAATTTATTTAAATCTATTCAACTATCCAATGTATCTGAGAGTAATAGTTCTGATTTAATTGAGTTATTTATTTTTCTATTTAAAAAAGACACGATTGATCATAACGCATTATTTAATAATGCTAAAAATCTTATTTTTTTTGAAGATTCTAAAAATGAGGTTGAGCAACTTATAGACACAAATGCATTATTATTAAATAATAATTTAGTAAACACAGCACTAAAAAAAGAACTTTTTTTACTTATTTTACAAAAAGCATTAATTAGAGATAAATTTTTAGAAAAATTTTTATGTTATATCAGAAAAGAATTTCTTTTTTTAATCAAAAATAAAAATAGAAATGAAAGTTTAATAAAAAAATTTGTAGATTTTATAATTTCTTTTGCTGAACAATCGTTTTTAAATGAATACCTATTTTTCCAAACCGATGAAGAAATCAAAATAATCAATAACTTAAAAATTCAAATTGAAAATGATAAAAATATCAATGAATTGGATATTGCAATACTGGCGTGTTATTTACCCTTAAGTTGCTCTAAAATAATTATCAATAAATTAGTAAATTATACTTCAAAAAATAGTTTGTTTAATGATCTTTTACAAATGCAGATAAAAGATCCATTGGAGGAACATGAACTTAAAAGTAATATCAATTCTTTTGATGATATATCTGATGCTATTTCAATAAAAGTGAGACAGCAATATGAGGAAAATCCATATCCCAGATGGAGATATGCAGACATAGTACCTAAAAACAAGTTTTTAACAATTTTAAATAATAATATAAAACCAAACAAAATTATTTCAAAAGACGATAATCGTATAAAAGATGTACTAATTGCTGGTTGTGGTACAGGTCAACAATTAGTAAGCAAAACCTCATACGAGAATTCAACTATCCTAGCTGTAGATTTAAGTCTTTCAAGTTTAGCATTTGCAAAACGTAAAATGCAGGAATTAAATCATAGCAATGTTGAGTTTTTGCATGGTGATATACTTAATTTAAGAAATTTAAATAGAAAGTTTAGTGTGATTGAGTGTGTTGGTGTACTTCATCATTTAAAAGATCCTGAGGAAGGTCTTAAAATATTATTGAGTATATTAGAGCCGAATGGTTACTTAAAGCTTGGTCTATATAGTGAGTTTGCAAGAAAACATATAGTTGAAACAAGACAATTTATAAAAAAAAAAAATATTGAGAGTAATATTTTAAATATAAGACGCATTAGAGAAATTATTAAAAATGATAAAAAAAATACATCATTTCAAAAACTTAATTATAATTATGATTTCTATTCAACATCTAATGTTAGAGATTTAATTTTTCATGTACAAGAACACAGATATACTTTGCCACAAATTACAAAATTACTTAGAAAATATAATTTAAAATTTTTAGGTTTTACAAATTCATCAAATAAAAAGGAATATGCCAAACATTTCCCTAATGATTTAAAGTGTACATCGCTTGAAAGTTGGCATAATTTTGAAATAAATAATCCAGATATATTTAAACAAATGTACCAATTTTGGGTAAAAATAAATGACTAAGAGCAAAAACTTTGTTGCTAAAGACTTATTCACAAAAAAATATAAACCGAGAATTGTTAAACCTAAAAAAGGTAAAGGTAGTTTTAAAAGAAAGAAAAAATAATCTTAAAGTCTAGCTCCAATTTGTTGGATAACTTTAGAGGACATTTCAGTCCCTTTATCTAAACTTTCTTTTAGTGACATATTATTTACATGTCCATGTAAAAAACCTGCAGCAAAAAGATCTCCAGCTCCGGTCAAATCAACAACTTTAAGACCTTCTTTTATTCCGCATTCAGCAACTTCGTCTCCATTAATTGCTACAGCACCTTTTTCACCTCTTGTTAAAACAATTATTTTTTTAAGTGATTTTGAAAAGTTAATCACTTCGTCAAAAGATTTTGCATCTATCAGAGACATTATCTCTTGCTCATTGGCAAAAGTTATATCTAATTTATTTTTTACTAATTCTAAAAAATGAGGTTTATGTCTATCAACACAGAACTGATCTGATAATGACATTGCAACTTTGTTTGCACTTTGAATTGCTTTTTCAAAAGCTTTTTTAGGTTCTCCTTCATCCCAAAGATAACCTTCTAGAAGTATTGTTTCACTTTGTTTAATCGCATCCGAACTTACATCATTTTCGTTTATTTTTCCTGCAGTTCCTAAAAATGTGCACATCGTTCTCTCCGAGTCAGGTGTAACTAATATTAAACATGTTCCGGTAGGCAGTTCTTCTTTTTTCTTTGAATAAAAATATTTAACATTCTCTTGTTTTAAACCATCTTCATATTTCCCGCCAAGGTCGTCATCATTTACTTTACCAATAAATCCAACTTCGTTCCCTAACTGAGATAAACCAACTATTGAGTTAGCAACTGATCCACCTGAAACAGTTTTTTCTATTTTAAGATTTGATAATAAATCTTTAAATTCTTTATCATCAAAAATTAATTTCATTGTGCTTTTAGTTAAATTATTTTTTGTTATAAAATCATCTTCTACTTTGCAAATCACATCTACAATTGCGTTTCCAATACCTAATATTTTCATTTTTTATGCTTTCTTAGTTATAAGTGGTTTTTTCCTCTTAGGATAACAAGTAGTACAGATTTTACAAGATAAACCATAACACTCTCTTGCCTTGCAAAATTCTCTTCCATAATAAATTATTTGAAGATGTAATTTATTCCAATATTTTTTAGGGAAAAGTCTTTTAAGATCTTCTTCTGTTTGAACAACATTCTTTCCGTTTGTTAAGCCCCATCTTTGTGCCAGCCTATGTATATGAGTGTCTACTGGAAAGGCAGCATGTCCAAATCCTTGAGACATGACTACACTGGCTGTTTTATGTCCAACACCCGGTAATTCCTCAAGTTGTTCAAATGTTTTTGGAACCTTACCATTATACTTTTCAACTAAAGTTTTTGATAAATTATAAACACTTTTTGCTTTAATTCTAAAAATACCAATACTTCGTATTAATTTTTCAATTTTTTTTCTTCCCAACTTAACAAAGTGTTCAGGCTTATTATATTTTGGATATATATTTTTAGTAACGTTATTAACATTTACGTCTGTACACTGTGCAGATAAAAGAACAGAAACTAGTAAAGTAAAAATATTTCTGTGTTTAAGAGGAATTGGCGTCTTTGGATATATTTTGTTTAAAGTTCGAAGAACAATTTTTGCCCTTTGCTTCTCACTCATTTAAAATTTAAAACATCGCGCATCGAATATAAACCTGGTTTTTTTTTCATTAACCATTTTCCAGCTGTTAAAGCTCCTTCACTGTATAAAGCCCTATCAAATGCTTCGTGATTTAATGTAATAATTTCTTTTCCGCTTGAAAATTTAACTTCATGTTCACCAACTGTTTTGCCTTTTCGTATTGAGTTAAAATTTATTTTTTTTCCATAAGGAAAATTTTTTTTATTAAGATATTTTTTTCCAAGTAAATTATAAAAATCTTTATTTTTGCCGATAGCAATTCCTTTGCCCAACATTAACGCTGTTCCAGATGGATGGTCTATTTTACGTTTATGATGAACTTCGTACACTTTACTTAAAAAATTGTTTCCTAATGATTTGGATGCTATTTCAGTTAAATACATTAACAAATTTATGCCTAAACTCATATTTCCAGCTTTCAGTATTGGAATTTTCTTTGAAAATTTTTTAATAAGACTTTCTTCTTTTTTGGTAAATCCAGTTGTACCAATTACAATTCTTTTTTTAAGCTTTGATGCAATTTTAAGAATTTCAAAAGTACAATTAGGGACAGTAAAATCGATAATTAAATCAACATTTTTGAAGGAATCTTCATTATTTAAACTAGGTTTAATTCCAGAAATTTTTTTTTTTATTAATCTATTTTCTGTAAGCGTTGTTAGCCTAAAATTTTTATCAACTCTTGAAGATTTTATCAGTTGTTGGCCCATTCGTCCCATGCAACCAGATATCGCTAAATTTACTTTGCTCATTAAATTTTTTTAATATATTTTTTTAACAATATACAACAATTATGGTTATTAAATACCTTTTAAAATTATTTTTGGTTTTTATTTTTTTCGTGTCTATCAATCCATCTAAAGCTGACTTTTTTAAAGATATTACATCTTTGATTGAAAATAATGATTTTAGACTGAGTTACGGTGTTTCTGTTACAGACGTAAACCAAGATGATAAATATGAATTTATTGTTACTGGGTTTGGTTTTTCAAACTTAGCGTTGTCTTACAAAAATGGGAAACTTATAAATATAAATAAAAATGAAATCTTTGATGATGCTAAAAGAAAAACAATTGGGGTTGCGGCTTGCGATATTGACCAAGATGGTTTTGAAGAAATATATTTTTTAAATACCGACACCTACAGTGGAGAAAAAAAATATTCAGATAGATTGATTGATAGCAGTAGCGATGGTTTTATTGATTTATTTGAAAAAGATATTAATAAAAAAAATTTAAACTTAACCGCTGGGAGGTCTGTTGTTTGTGTTGATAGAAATGGTGTCGGTAAATATGGCATATATGTTGCCAATTATGGGGGTCCGACTAGGTTCTATGAACAAAGTTCCGGGCAAATACTAGATTTAGCAGAACAGCTGAAAATTGATAAAATAACTGGTGGAAGAGCTGTAGTTGCAGGAAATATTTTATCAGGAAAAACTGACATATTTGCAGCAAACGAAAGAGGAAAAAATTTTTTATATTATAATTCTGATGGTTTCTTTCAGGATATAGCTAAGGATTATAAAATTGATGATCAATATGAAAATGGAAGAGGAACAACTTTATCAGACATACTTTATAGAGGAAGATTAGATATAATCACATCCAATTGGAACGGTTATCATAGGGCTTTTGTATTAGTAGATAACAAATTTAAAGATATTGCTACTCCAACCTACAATATTCCTACTAGAATTAGAACTGTGATATCAGCAGATTTTGATAATGACGGCTATGATGAAATATTCATGAATAATATTGGTGAACCAAATAAATTATTTAAAATAAAAGAAAATGGATTTTTTGAAGAGATAAAAATTCAAAACGCTTACGAGTCTAATGGATTGGGAACAGGAGCAGCTGTTGCGGATATAGATGATGATGGAATTTTAGAATTATTAGTTTCTCATGGAGAATCTGGCGTGCAACCACTAACAATGTATAAGGCAGACATTAAAAAAAACTTTAATTATATAAGAATTAAACCATTAAATAAGCATGGTGCACCTGCAAGAGGAGCAACAGTTATACTCAACTCAAACCTAAGAAATCACGCTAAAACCATTGATGCTGGTTCTGGATATTTATGTCAAATGGAACCAGTAGCTCATTATGGTATTAGAGACAGTGAAAAAAATATTTCAGTAAAAATAGTTTGGACTGATGGTTCTTCACAATTAATAGAAATAAATGAACTTAATAAAACAATAGAAGTAAATCAAAAAAAATAGGACAATAACACTCAATTCAATAAGTAAACTAATTAAAGTATTCTGAGCTTTAGGTCATGAAAAAAATAAAATACTTTACAATTTTCTTTCTACTAATAACTTTTAGTTTAATTAAACCAACATACTCAAATCAATTTAATTATTATGCTGATTTAGTAAAAGATTGGCCAAAAATTTTTCCTGATCAAAATAGAAACGCAGCAGGTCCAAAATTTTTCAAACATATTTTAACAAAAGAAATTACCTACCAAGATTTTATAGAGTACAATAAGTTATATTGTGCTGTGTCAGGGTCATTGATTGATCCAAATAGCAAACCAGAATTCGTTTATCTTAAAAATGCTGAAAATGACGAGAAAATATGTGGATTTTATCATAAGTGTTGTTATCCATGCTCATGTGATTTGATGAAATACTCTAAAGTAAAAAAAATGAAATATACTTTTACAGACGGTGAAAAAGAATTTTTTGTTCTCACAATAAAAAATCCCTGTAGTAAAAAAGATTTTCCAAGAGAAGTAAATAAGGATTATTTTTGTGATGGAAATAAACTCGATAATAATCAAGTATTTGTAATAGATGAGAGACTAGTAATAGGTTTATTTCATAACGCCAAAAAATGTAATTCTCAAAGTATAGCTGCTATTGATAGTCATGAGGTTACTGGACAATACTGTGAACTAAGAAATAATGCTCCTATCGAGGAAGTACAAGGTGGTATGGGAGATATATTTATAAGATTAGCAAAAGATAATTAAATTATGCCAATTCCTTCTTTATAAAAATAGGCACCTAGAATTAGAATTGCTAAAATATAAATAATTCCAAAAATTGTATATTTGATTTTTTTCTTCATCTAATTTTTCCAAAAACTTTTTGCTTTTTTAAAGAATTTTTTAATACTTGGATTTGATTTTTCATTTTCAATTTCTCTAAATTTCTCAAGTAATTCTTTTTGTTCTTTATTTAAAGATACAGGTACCTCAGTGTTTACTTGCACATAAAGATCTCCATAGTCATTTCCTCTCATTAAGGGCATTCCTTTTTCTCTTAATCTAAATTGTTTACCACTTTGTGTTCCAGCTGGGATTTTTATCTTAGCTTTTCCACCATCTATTGTTGGTATTTTTAATTCAGTTCCAAGTGCTGCATCTGCTATCGAAATTGGACATTCAAAAAATAAATTTTCTTCAGATCTTTTGAAAAGTTCATGAGAATTTACGTTTATAAATAAATAAAGATCACCATTACTAGCTCCCCTAGAACCCGCTTCTCCTTTGCCAGATAATCTAATCCTAGTTCCATCGTCTACTCCTTTAGGAATCGTCACTGAAAGTCTCTTACTTGTTTGTTTTTTACCTGTGCCCCCACAGTTTGTACATGGGTGAGTTATTTGTTCACCAGAACCTGCACACTGAGGGCAAGTTTGTTGTACAGTAAAAAACCCCTGGCTTGAGCGAACTTGTCCATGACCACCACACATTGAACACGTGCTTGCACTATAGCCTGGTTTTGAACCTGATCCATTACAAACATCACATTTATCAGAAGTTGAGAATTTAATATCTTGTTTTTTTCCAGCATAAGCCTCCTCTAAACTTATAGAGAGATCATATCTTAAATCTGAGCCACGGTTATTAGATCTTCTTGATCTTCTTCCACCTCCTCCAAAACCTTCGCCAAAAAAGTCCTCAAAGATATCTGAAAAAGAGCCAGAAAAGTCGAAGTTTCCAAAACCACCTCTTCCACCTCCGCCACCATTTTCAAATGCTGCGTGTCCGAAATTATCGTAATTTTGTTTTCTCTCGGAGTTTGATAAAACATGATAGGCTTCTGAAGCTTCTTTAAATTTTTCTTCGGCTCCTTTGTCACCTTTATTTTTATCTGGGTGATATTTTACTGCTTGTTTTCTATAAGCTGCTTTTATTTGGTCTGGACTTGCACTTTTTTGAACACCCAAGACATCATAGTAATCTCTTTTTGCCATAACTAGTTATAGACAAATGGTTGATAGTTTAGGCGCTTTTTTCTTTATCGTCTTTTACTTCTTCAAAGTCTGCATCAACAACATTATCGTCTTTTTTCCCTTCATCTTTTGCATCTTTAGGTGCATCACCAGGTTTTGTACTTTGTTGTGATTTGTAAATAGCTTCTCCTAGTTTCATTGAAGCTTGAACCAAATCTTGAGTTTTCTTTTTAATTTCTTCTACATCAGTTCCTTTTAAAGCATTTCTTACATTGGCAGATGCATCTTCAATAGCTTTTTTATCAGCATCAGAAACTTTACTGCCATGCTCTTTTAAGTTCTTTTCTGTGGAATGAAGAAGAGTATCAGCTTGATTTCTTGCATCAACAGCTTCTCTTTTCTTTTTGTCAGCTTCTTTATTTGTTTCAGCATCTTTAACCATTTGATTTATTTCATCGTCACTTAAACCACCTGATGCCTGAATTTGAATTTTTTGTTCTTTACCAGTTCCCTTATCTTTTGCAGAAACATTTACTATACCATTAGCGTCAATATCGAATGTAACCTCAATTTGAGGAACGCCTCTAGGCGCTGGTGCTATACCTACTAGTTCAAAATTACCTAAAATCTTGTTATCTGAAGCCATATCTCTTTCACCTTGTAAAACTCTAATTGAAACTGCAGGTTGGTTATCTTCTGCTGTTGAGAAAACCTGACTTTTTTTAGTTGGTATTGTTGTATTTTTTTCTATTAACTTAGTTGAAACTCCACCTAAAGTCTCTATTCCAAGAGATAGTGGTGTAACATCTAAAAGTAATACGTCTTTTACATCTCCCTGCAAAACACCTGCTTGAATAGCAGCACCCATTGCAACAACTTCATCAGGATTTACAGATTTGTTTGGTTCTTTTCCAAAGAAGTTTTTGACTTCCTCTATTACCTTTGGCATTCTAGTCATTCCACCAACAAGTATTATTTCATCGATTTCGCTTGCACTTAAACCAGCATCTTTAAGAGCTGTTTCACAAGGTGGGATAGTTCTAGAAATAAGATCTTCAACAAGAGCTTCAAGTTTTGCTCTAGTCATCTTCATGTTTATGTGTTTTGGACCAGTTTTATCTGCTGTAATAAAAGGTAAATTAATCTCAGTTTGAGCAGCAGATGATAATTCAATTTTTGCTTTTTCTGCAGCTTCCTTAAGTCTTTGTAATGCTAATTTATCTGATTTTAAATCAATTCCATTTTCTTTTTTGAATTCAGTTAACAAGTAATCAACAATTGTATTATCAAAATCTTCTCCACCTAGGAAAGTATCCCCATTCGTTGATTTAACTTCAAATACTCCATCTCCTAACTCAAGAATTGATACATCAAAAGTACCTCCACCTAAATCATAAACAGCAATTTTATTGTTTGTTTTTTTATCTAAACCATATGCTAGTGACGCTGCAGTTGGCTCGTTAATAATTCTTAAAACTTCTAAACCTGCTATTTTACCAGCATCTTTAGTCGCTTGTCTTTGTGCATCATTAAAATAAGCTGGTACTGTTATTACAGCTTGAGAAACTTCTTGGCCTAAATATTTTTCAGCAGTCTCCTTCATTTTTTGAAGTGTAAAAGCAGAAATTTGAGATGGCGAATATTTGTTACCTTTAGCCTCTATCCATGCATCTCCCTTATCAGAGTTAACTATCTTAAAAGGTGCAGTCTCAACATCTTTTTTTACTGATGGATCATCAAAATTTCTTCCAATTAACCTCTTTACAGCAAATATTGTATTTTCTGGGTTGGTGACTGCTTGTCTCTTTGCGGGTTGCCCAATTAATTTTTCATCATTATCAGAAAATGCAACTACAGAAGGAGTTGTTCTTGCTCCCTCAGCATTTTCTAAAACTTTAGCTTGTGTACCTTCCATTACAGCCACACAAGAGTTTGTTGTTCCTAAATCTATTCCTATTACTTTGCTCATAATTTAATTCCTAAACCTCATATAAGTGTTAATTGTAAGACTACAACCGTTTACAAAATTTAAATTTTGGTTGATTTTATTAGTTTTTCTCATCTTTTTGAACTTTCTTTTGCTCTTCACTTCCTTTTTTTTTTGAAACACCAACCAAAGAAGGTCTCAATAATCTGTCTTTCATCGTAAATCCTTTTTGTATTTCTTGAACAATGGTTCCAGGTTCTTTAGTATCATCCTCAATTTCCATCATCGCTTGATGAAGATTTGGGTCAAGTTTTTCATTAATTGATTTAACAGGTTCAATATTATTTTTTTTGAATATTGAAAGCATATCATTATTTATAATATCTAAATGCTCTATGATTTTTTTAAGTGCATCTGTTTCCTTTAATTTTTCGTCATTTTCTAATGCAGCTTTGGATCTCTCAAGATTGTCCAACAAATTAAGTGCCTCTTTCGCAAAAGAGTAGCCTCCATATTCATATGCGTCTTCTTTTTCTTTTTCAAACCTTCTTCTCTGATTTTCCATTTCAGCGAATGTTCTTGCTAATTTATCTTTGAGCATTTCTAGCTCTTCTTCTGGCGTTAGTTTTTTTTCTTCTTGTTTCTCAGCATCTAAATTTTCATCTTCACTTTTTTGATCTACATCAACATTTTCTGTTGATTGAGTATTTAACTCAGAATCCCCAGTAGAGCTTTCGTCTATGTTTTTTTTTAATTCTTCCTTGTCCATATTGTTTATATGGTAAGAAAAAGTATAATTTCTAGGTGTCTAAAAAAAAAATTAAAGAGATATTTATTGGCTCAAATAATAAGGGAAAATTAAAGGAAATTGCAGATCTATTGCCTAAAAGTTTAAAAATTTATTCAAATTTAGACTTTAAAATACAAAGCCCTGCAGAGACAGGAACCACATTCGAACAAAACTCTCTTCTAAAAGCAAAATATTTTTCAAAAAAAACTAATAAAATTTGTTTGTCAGACGACTCAGGTATAGAAATTGATATTTTAGATAAAGCACCTGGAGTATATTCAGCAGATTGGTCCGGGAAAAAAAGAAATTTCAATTTAGCAATTAAAAAAGTTTTTAGAGAAATTTCTAAAAAAGATAAAAATTGGAAAAAAAAGAAATTAAGTGCAAGATTTATATGTGTGCTTACTATTTTTTGGCCAAATGGTAAATTTATAAGTAAAATTGGTAAAATTGAGGGAAGAATATCTAATATGAAGAAAGGAAAAAATGGTTTTGGATATGATCCAATTTTCATTCCCAAAGGAAAAAAATTAACTTTTGGTGAAATGGATCCTCATAAAAAATATAGTATAGATCATCGTTCTAATGCATTTAAAAAAATTAAAAAATTTTTTTAAATTTATTATCTTCAATGCTGTAGAAGTTTAGTTGATGGGTAATAGTATTTTTACTTATTTCAAAAATTCCAATTTTACCCTTAAATTTATTATTTTTATAAAATATTTTTTTTGAAATATTGAAACCATTTTCATAAATTAAAAAATAGACCAATCCTATTAAATCATAACTTAAAAATGAAAGTTGATCTCCATCTAAACCATAAACATTTTTGAAATCATTCATAAAAAGTTCATAATTAACTTTATTTATTGATGGAAAATATATTGGATGAAGAGAATTTTCTTTTAACAAGCTCTCATCAAACCATTGATTTAAAGTAATATATGAAATCCTTTTTGACGAGACATCTGTATACAGAAGTGATGTAGCTACACTTTTCAAATTTTCGTCAAAATCAGCAATTATAACTGAGTCAAAATCTATATTCCCCAATGTGTCTCTCTTTTTTAAATTTTGAATTCTTCTCTCTTTATCTTTAAATGACGAACCTTCTAATCTTTTTATTTCATAATTAAGATTATTTTTTCTTATTTGATATTTCGTCAAATCCTCAATTTGTTTAGTAAGTTTAGTTGGCTCTCTGTCATAATAAAATACTTTTTTGTGTTTAATGTTTGTTTTATTAATTGCTTCCTCTATTTCTTTTTTAAACTGTGATTTTGGAATTAAAAGAATACTTTTTGATAAATTATTTTTATCATTAAATTTTTTTATTGTTTGTAATTGAGATATAGCATTTACACCTGCACTAATAACATTTTTTGGGTTGTCGATTAATTTGTTGGTAAAGGATATAAAAGTTATATCTTCTAGGTCATCAAGATATTTAGTACTTTCATTAAAAACAGGTCCAATAACTATTTTAACACCTTCTTTATACAATTCTTTTGATACTTTTAAGGCATCAATAGGATTTGATTTTGTATCCTTTGGAATTATTTCAATTCTATCATCATTTATTTTGTTTATAGCCATTCTCATGGATTTAATAATCTTTTCACCAATTAAAGAATTGTCACCACTCAGTGGTACGATTAATCCAATCCTAATTTTTTCAGATGCAAATGTATTTTGATTAAAAATGGAGAAACTTAGTAGTAAAAATATTAATAATTTAATTAAAGTTTTCATTTAGGTTCTAATAATATATTTAATTAAATAATTCATATGAATTTAAACAACAATAAATTTAAACCTGGGCTATATTGTGTTGCTACACCAATTGGAAATATGGGAGATATTTCATTTAGAGCCATCAAAATTCTTAAAGAATCAGATTTAATATTATGTGAGGATACAAGAGTTACTAAAAAAATACTCCAGAAGTTTGAAATAAATAAAAAACTAATTTCTAATCATAAATTTAACGAAAAAAAAAATTTAGAAAAAGTATTGGCAATTCTAAAAAGTAAAAAAATAGTGTCCTTGGTTTCAGATGCAGGAACACCTGCTATTTCTGATCCAGGAAGGATACTCGTAAAAGATTGTGTTAAAAATGGGATTGATATTTTTCCACTTCCAGGAGCGTCTGCAGTTAGTGCTGCAATATCAATAAGTGGTTTTTCTGATAACTTTTATTTTTGTGGATTTCTTCCTGAAAAACAAAGTCAAACTAAAAAATTATTCAAAAATTTATCATCACTTGAGTGTTCGATTATATTTTTCATATCACCAAATAAGCTCCATAAAAGAATCGACGATATAAAAGAATTTTTTTTGGATAGAGATATTATAATTTGTAGAGAAATTTCAAAATATCATGAAGAATATATTAGAACTGCAATCAAAGAGTTGTCAAATACAAATTTTTCTCGAAAAGGTGAAATTACAGTTATTATTTCCGAACCAAAAAGAGAAAAATTAAGTTTTAATGAGCTTGAAGAATCAGATAAAAGAAAAATAAATCAGTTAATTAAAAAAATGTCTATAAAAGATATTGTAAAAAAAATTTCTGAAGATAAAGAAATTTCTAAAAAACTTATTTATAATTATTGCCTTGAAATAAAAAAATGAAATTAAAAAAAATTGCTATATTATTAATTTTTGTAACTATTTCAGGATGTGTTGGTTATTCATCTACAGGAGTTTTAGGAACTGGTGTTTCAATTGCTTTGGATCCTAGGAGTTTAGGAACGCAAATAGATGACTCATTAATGCAACAAAACCTTAGAGCTAGATTGTTGTCATCAGATAAAAGTTATATTATATCAGTAAAAACAAAAATTCTTGATGGAAGGATATTTCTTACAGGTAAAGTAAATTCTGTTGAAGACAAACTTAAAATTACAAAGTTGGCTTGGGAAATCAAAGGAGCTAGATCAGTAAAAAACGACTTGCAAATAAAAGAAAAATTTAATTTTAAAAGATCTGCAAAAGATCTTCTTATAACCTCACAACTGAGAGCAGCCATAATAGGTAATAAAAAAATTAAATCAGTTAACTACAATATCGACACGTATAAAAAAAATATTTATGTTTATGGTATAGCACAAAATAAAACTGAAAGAGATGAGGTAATTAAAGAAGCTAAGCAAATTCTAGATGTTGAGGATGTAATTACAAGTATTTTCTTAGTTGAGGATTTACGAGTTATTAAAAAATAAAAAATAATTTATTTAGTTTTTTGGTAATCAATGACTCCAGCTGAATAGGCAGCAACAGATGCTAGATCTAATATTTCAGATGTAGAAGATCTTAATGGAGCAATTTCTATTGGTTGAGCTAGACCAATTAACAGCGGACCAATAACTTTAGCACCACCTAGTGTTTTCATAATTTTGCTAGAAATTGCTGCACTATGCTGACCTGGCATTATTAAAATATTTGCTTTTCCTACTATCTCTGAAAATGGGTATAAATCAGAATATTCTTCATTAAGAGCAACATCTGGCTGCATATCTCCATCAAATTTGAAATCTACTTTTCTTTTCTTTAATATTTCTACAGCATCTCTTATATGTTTTGTTCTACTAGTTATTGGCTGGCCAAATGTTGAATGAGATAAAAAAGCAACTTTAGGATCAAATCCAAATAATCTTGCAACTCGTGCTGAAGACATTGATATATCTGCTAATTCTTCGGATGAAGGATATT
The DNA here is from genome assembly GCA_902604245.1 of uncultured Pelagibacteraceae bacterium. GTDB lineage: Bacteria > Pseudomonadota > Alphaproteobacteria > Pelagibacterales > Pelagibacteraceae > Pelagibacter. The sequence continues at coordinate 80,002 of CACKXQ010000001.1, forward strand.
CATTTACTGATGTATCTCCAATAAATATAGTTTTACCTTTACTAACAACCATATTTAGTCCAAACATTATTTCTCCTTTTCTAGGAGGTATTACTTTTTTAATTTTTTCTAGTGATTGAGAATATCTTCTAGTATTCCCTGTGACCATTGCATCTGCATCACCACATTCAACCATACACGATGCCCAAATAACTCTGTCATTTCTGATCATTCTATCACAATCTCTCTCAAGCAAACCTTGATCTCTATGCATTTTTTTAAATAGAAATTTTACATACTTGTCTCTCATTTTTTTATTGGTTGAATTTACAATTTGAATATCTAGATTTTTTCCATAGCCAATTTCTTTTAGTCTTTGTTTTATAACATTTTCTTTGGCAACAATTATGGGAGTTCCTAGACCATCATTTTTAAATGCAATTGCAGCTTTTAGAGTATTTTCGTCTTCGCCATCTGCAAAAACTACAGTTTTCTGATTTTTTTTAACTTTAGAATTTATACCTTGAAGAATAGTTACTGATGGATCTAATCTTTGCTTTAATTGCTCAGCATATAAATTTAAATTTTCAATTTTTTTTCTAGCAACACCACTTTTAATCGCAGCTTTTGCTACAGCTACTGGTATTACACTTATTAATCTTGGGTCAAATGTGGATGGAATTATATAATCCTTACCATACTTTGGTCTATCTCCACCCATTGCTGCTGCTACTTCGTCAGGAACTCTCTCTCGAGCTAATTTAGCGATCGCATTAGCAGCTGAAATTTTCATTTCTTCATTTATTGTTTTTGCTCTAACATCAAGCGCACCTCGAAAAATATAAGGAAACCCAATTAAGTTATTAACCTGATTAGCATAATCCGACCTACCAGTTGCTATAATTGCATCTTTCCTAATTTTATAAGCTTCCTCTGGTAAAATTTCTGGATCAGGGTTTGCGCAAGCAAATATGATTGGATTTTTTGCCATTTTTTTAATCATTTCTTTTTTTAAAATTCCTGCTGAGGATAATCCTAAAAAAACATCTGCATTTTTTAATGCATCACTTAGATTTTTATCTTTTGTTTCTTTTGCATACTTTAATTTCCATTTATTTAATCCTTTTCTATCAAAACTAATTACCCCTTTGCTATCTATCATTGTTAAATTATTCTTCTTTACTCCTAATTTCAAAAATAAATCTGAGCATGCCATAGCAGATGCTCCTGCACCATTAACAACAACTTTAATTTTAGAAATTTTTTTTTTTGTAATATGTATTGAATTAATTAGTGCTGCAGACGTAATAATTGCTGTCCCATGTTGGTCATCATGAAATACTGGTATATCAAGTATTTTTTTTAAGTTTTCCTCTATTATAAAACATTCTGGTGCAGCAATATCTTCAAGATTAATCCCTCCAAAACTAACAGCAAAATTTTTTATACTATTTATTATTTCTGCTGGGTCTTTGCTGTCGATTTCTAAATCAATAGCATCTATGTCTGCAAATCTTTTAAACAATACTGCTTTACCTTCCATAACAGGTTTTGATGCAATTGCTCCTAGTTTACCCAACCCTAAAATTGCGGATCCATTGCTAATTACAGCAACCAAGTTGCCCTTAGTTGTATAATCGTATGCTTTCTCTGGATTTTTATAAATTTCTTTAACTGGTGCTGCCACACCTGGAGAATATGCTAAAGCTAAATCTCTTTTTGATGTCATTGGTTTAGATGAATTTATCTCAATCTTGCCAGATTTATTTGAATAGTGAAATTCGAGTGCCTCTTTATCAGAATAATGTTCAATTTTATTTTTTTTCATTTGACAATTAAATATACTATTAAGGTAAAATTAGGACTAATATGATTTATGAACCTTATTAAGTCAACAAGCACATTTAGTCTATTTGTTTTGTTAAGTAGGGTTCTTGGTTACATAAGAGATTTTTTTATAGCAATATATCTAGGATCTGGGCCTTTAGCAGATGTTTTTTTTGTAGCATTTAGAATTCCAAATACATTTAGAAGATTATTTTCAGAAGGAACTTTTAATGCAGCTTTTGTTCCTTCTTATTCTTCAGCACTTTCTAAAGGAAAAAAAAATGCAAATTTATTTGCAAATACTATTTTTAATTTATTGTTATTAGGACTTTTTTTCACAATCTTAATAATTGAAATTTTCATGCCAGTATTTATCAAAATCATTGCACCTGGATTTATAAATGACACTGAAAAATTTAATATTGCAATTAATTTAACCAGAATTACTTTTCCATTTTTATTTTTTATTAGTTTAGCATCTTTTTTTTCAGCGATTTTAAACACACATAATAAATTCGCAGCTGCAGCAGCAGCGCCAATAATTCTTAATATAATGTTAATAATTTGTTTGCTATATGCTGAAAATTTAAATGATAATTTAGTTTATTACTTATCTTTTATAGTCACTCTTGCTGGTTTTCTTCAATTTATTTTTTTGTTAATATTTGTTAAAAAACACTTTGTAATAAAGATAAATTTTAATTTTAAAATTAATAATAAAGTTAAAATTTTTTTTAGTAAACTTTTACCAAGCATATTTTCATCTGGTGTAACTCAAATAAATATCTTAGTTGGAACAATTATTGCATCTCTTCAGGCAAGTGCTGTTTCATATTTGTATTATGCTGATAGAATTTATCAGATAAATCTTGCAATAGCTGGTATTGCAATAGGTACTGTGATACTACCAAATCTAAGCAGACATATAAAAAGTAATAACTCTAAAAAAACTATTGAACTACAAAATAAAGCTTTAGAGCTTAGTTTATTTTTAAGTTTACCTGCAGCTTTTGCACTAATGGTAGGTTCTGAACAAATAACATCTGCTTTATTTGGTTATGGCTCTTTTGATAAGTTGAGTGTAAGTAACTCAGCAAAAGCTTTGTTCTATTTTTCTTTTGGGCTGCCAGCATTTTCTTTAATTAAAATATTTTCAACATTTTTATTTGCAAGAAATGATACTAAAACACCATTTAAGTATTCTCTAATTTCTGTAACTTTAAATATTATAATCAGTTTGATGTTTTTTTCTAAAGTTGGCTTTATTATAATACCAATAGCAACTACAATTTCATCCTGGTTTAATGGGATTATTTTATTGGTTTTTGTAATCAATAAAAACTACTTTAAATTCAGTAAAAACTTTATTCCTCAAATATTAAAAATTATTATCTCAAATATTCTTACAATTCTTATATTTTATATTTTAATAAATTTTTTTCAGAGTTCATTAGATTATGTAAATAATTATAAATTTATTTTTGTTGTTTTGATTGTTTTATTAACTTTCATTTCATACATCGGAGTTTCGATTATTATAAAAGCTTTTAAAATTTCAGATATTAATTTAAAGTATTAGAAAATGTCCAAAAAAATTTTTTCTGGTGTACAGCCCACAGGTAATCTTCATTTAGGTAACTACCTTGGTGCCATTAAAAATTTTGTTGAATTAAATAATGACAATCAAAATGAATGTATTTTTTGTGTTGTAGATTTGCATGCAATTACTGTTAAGCAAGATAAAGATCAGCTAAAGAATAATATTCGTGAAACAACTGCAACATTTATAGCGAGCGGAATTAATCCAAATAAAAGTATTATTTTTAATCAATCAAAAGTTTATGCACATGCAGAAGGGTCATGGGTTCTAAGTTGTATGGCACCAATGGGTTGGTTAAATAGAATGACACAATTTAAAGAAAAAGCTGGTAAAGATAAGGAAAAGGCCTCTGTTGGTCTATATATTTATCCTATATTAATGGCTAGTGATATATTGCTTTATGATGCCACCCATGTCCCTGTTGGAGAAGATCAGAAACAACATTTAGAATTAACAAGAGACATTGCCCAAAAATTTAATAAAGATTTTAATTGTTATGATTTTTTAAAAGCCCCAGAACCTTTAATAAAAAAAAGTTTCTCAAGAATAATGAGTTTAAAAGATGGTTTAAAAAAAATGAGTAAATCAGATCCATCAGATCTTAGCAGGATTAATTTAACTGATACAAAAGAAGAAATTGTAAATAAAATTAAAAAAGCCAAAACTGATTCTTTTCCAATTCCTAGTGAAGAACAAAAATTAAAAGATAGACCTGAAGCTGAAAATCTTCTTAGAATTTATTCTAGTATTTTAGATCAAACTTTAGATAAAACTTTGGCTCAATTCGGTGGTAAAAATTTTTCAGATCTAAAAAGTCAATTAGCTGAAATTTTATCAGATAAAATTTCTCCGATCTCTGATGAAATAAAAAAATTAATGAATGATAAAGAATATCTTGATAAAATTCTTACACAAGGAGCGCGTAAAGCTGAGGAAATTGCCGGAAAAAAGATAAAAGAAATGAAGAAAATAGTAGGTTTTTAAATTTCTTTAAATTTAAGAATTTATAGCTATATAAATATTATGTTTATACAAACACAAGAAACACCAAACCCAAATTCTCTTAAATTTCTTCCTGGTAAAGGGGTATCAAATGATGGACCTTATGAATTCTTAAATAAGGATCAAACAGAAATCCCTATATTAAAAAATATTTTATCAATAAATGGTGTTACAGGAATATTTTTGAGTGCTGATTTTTTATCAATTAATAAAATTCAAAATGAAAAATGGGAAAATATAAAGCATTTAGTGATTTCATATCTTAATGAATACTATGATGAGGGTAATAAATTTATCATAAATAAAAATGCAGAATTAAACGATCATAAAGAGTATGGGGAAATCGAAAACAAAATAATTAAAATTTTAGAAACTAAAATTAGACCAGCTGTTGCTAAGGATGGAGGAGATATTACATTTAAAGAATTTAAAGATGGAAAAGTTACAGTTATGTTAAAAGGTAGCTGCTCAGGCTGTCCATCTTCAACTTTAACTTTAAAACAAGGTGTTCAGAACCTTCTCTGCCACTATATTCCAGAAGTAAAAGAAGTTTTAGCTGTTTAATACCTATACTATCAATTATAAGAAACTAATAAAGAAATGAAAAAAAAAAAATTAAAAAAAGAAAAAGATAAAAGTAATCTTAATTTTTTTAAAACATTATTAACAAGTTTAATTATTATATTTGTATTCTCAGTTTTACCAAGTTCAATTAACCTTTTAAAAAATAATTTAAAATCAAATCAAGTTGTTTTAAATTCTTCAAAACAAAGCTTTGATGAAATATTAGATAAGCAGAATAAAAAAAATAAAATAATAAATGGACCAATTAAAGATAGATATTCATGGAATATTTTTGATGATATTGACGTTTTTGGAAAAAATGAAGAGGATAAAGACCCTCAAAGATTAAGTGCGTCAACAATCGAGGAGTTGTTTAAAGAAAATGGATATAATCTTGATACTGTTAAAAAAACAAAAAAAGTCAACGTAGGTAACCAATTAACAAAACTACCTAAAGAGCTTAAAAATATTGAAAGCCCAAAAAAAAGAAAAAAACTATTTATCAAAATTGTATTACCACTTATTATTGAAGAAAATCTTAAAATAAGGTTTGATAGAAAAAAACTTTTTGAAATTTTAAATAAAAATAATACCTCAACACGTGATAAAGGATGGCTTGAACTAAAATTTAAACAGTATGGTATAAAAAATAATGATTTAGCAAAACTTAAAATAAGAATGGATGAGATTCCGGTTTCACTGGCAATAGCACAAGCAGCTAAAGAAACTGGCTGGGGAAGTTCAAGATTTGCTCAGGAGGGTAACGCATTATTTGGACAATGGACGTGGTCTGGTGAAGGTATTAAGCCTTTAGAAGTTGAAAAAGATAAAAAACATAAAGTTGCGAAGTTTAAAATTTTAAAAGCTTCAGTGAGAGCATATCAAAGAAATTTGAATACACATTCTAGCTATAAAGAATTTAGAATTGAACGAGCAATTCAAAGAGATAATGATAAAAAATTGGACAGTTTAAAACTAGTTAATTTTCTTGAAAAATATGCAGAAACCGGAAAAGAATATACGGAAGTTCTTAAAAAAATCATTATTCAGAATTCTTTAACTGATTTTGATGATGTAGATATTCTACCAACAAGTTTAAAAATGAAAAATTTAATTTAGAGTAAACTGAGTTCCAAACCATTTCCATCCATCTTTATCTTGCATTGAACAATTAATCCTTCCTCTTCTTGGTAAAAATTTTTCATTAAAAATAACTTCAATTCTATTTTTTTTATAATTTAGTTTAGAGTCCTTCCATTCTCCACCCTCATTAGAAAAACAATTTATTTTATTAATATTAGGTTGGTCATCAAAAAATTCTATTATTAGATATGGCGGATTATTTTCTTCTAATAAAAATTTTTCTTCTGGAATTATAATTTTAAATTGAATTGGCAAAAGATTTATCAAAAATTTAAATCTTTCCAAATCACCATATTTTTCATTTATGGGGAATCTCGGTAATTCATATTTATCTTTATTTAAATCTATAACTCCAGAGTGTTGACCAAAAGCATAATCAAAATTTTTAGAAATATATTTTTTTTGTTCTAAACTATACTCACCAAATGGGTATGAGAAAAACTTAGAATTATAGCCAAGATTTTTTTCAAATATTTTCATTGATTTAAGAATATCTTTTTCAAATTTTTCAAATTTATATTTTACCAAGTAATCATGTGTGTGTGAGTGATTTCCAATAAATACAAAATCTTCTTTTGATATCTCTATAATTTCATCCCAACTCATATAGCCATTTTTGCCTACAGACTCTGTTGAAACAAATAAAATAAAAGGGATTTTATCTTTTTTTAGAATTGGCCATGCGTTTAAATAAAAAGAGGAAAATGCATCATCGATAGTAAGTAAAATTTTTTTCTCTTCACTTACTTTATTAAATTCTAACTCAAAGTTTTTAGGATTTAAAAAAGAAAAGTTGTTTTCTCTAATAATATCCAAATGTTTTTGAAATACATCAATTTTTATATTAGTTGAGGGGTATTTATTTTCTTCAAATCTATGATACATCAAAGCTAATATGCCTTTCTCATAAGGTTCATATTTTTTGTTTACAGTATCTGCATAAGCATTTAAAAAAAAAAGATAAAAAATGATAAATTTAATAATAGACGCTGCTAATGACAAAATTGTTTTCGTGATCATTGATAATAAACGATCATATACTAGCAGATTTATAAACAGTAGAGAAAACTTTGATAAATTTATGGAACTGCTTTTAGATTTTTTTGATAAAAAAAAATTAAAAATAAGCGATATAGGTAGAATTTTTGTTAATTTAGGGCCCGGAAAATTTACTAGTCTTAGAATTTCTTTATCTATAGCTAAAGCCATATCTTTTGCTAATAAAACTATCTTAGTTGGTTTCAAATCAAAGGATTTAATTAATAAAAATTATGAAAATTTAATTAAATTAAATAAAAATAAAAGTTTGATAAAACCTATATATTCGAGTTAAAATAAAATATGTCTGAAACCATAGAACAAATTTGTCTTAAGAAAGGTGTAAAACTTACCGATCAAAGAAAAATAATTGCAAAAGTTCTATCTGAGTCAAAAGAAGTTTATGGTGAGTCTGATCACCCAGATGTAGATGAATTATATCAGAGAGTTTCTAAACTAGACTCTAAAATAAGTATTGCTACAGTCTACAGAACAGTAAAGCTTTTTGAGGAGTCTGGCATACTTACCAAGCATGATTTCAAAGGTGGAAAAGCTAGATATGAAACATTAGTTGAAAGTCATCATGACCATCTTATCGATATCAAATCAGGTGAAATTATCGAATTTGTAGATGAGGAAATTGAGAAATTACAAAAAAAAGTAGCTGAAAAATACGGATATAAGTTAGTTGATCATAAACTTGAACTTTATGGCATAAAAAAAAAATAAATGGATAAATTTGAAGTCTTAAAACCTTTTGGCCCTTCAATTGTAAAAATAAAGATGCCAAATGAGATGATTACAGAAATAAATCAGTATGTTGATTTAGTCATTAAAGATGATCAGAAGATTAAAAGATTAGATGAAGGAGATAAACTAATTGGAAAGGTTCAGCAAGAGTTTTTGATGGAAGTAGAATTTATGAAAAAAATTAAATGGGCTGAATTTTTAGCCTCCAATATTTCTATTTGGGCACAAGAAGAATTAAAAAAAGAAATTAAAAATTTCCAATTAATTAAGTCTTGGGTAGTTAGACAATTTAAAAATGATTATAATCCAGTACATTGGCATAGTGGGGACATATCAGGTGTTGGTTATTTAAAGGTTCCATCTCATTTAGGCAAAACATCACAACCTGACAAAAAAACTAATGAAAATGGGAAGTTACAATTAATATCTGGATCTCCGAACTTATTTTCAAAATCTACTTATTTGGTAAAGCCAGAATTAGGAGATTTTTACTTATTTCCAAATTATTTAATGCATACTGTGTACCCATTTTCAGGAACAGACGAAGAAAGAAGATCGGTTTCATTTAATGCAAAAGTTGAATTTTTTAACTGATTTTATGAAGAATAAAAAAGTATTTATTAAAACATTTGGTTGTCAAATGAATGAATATGATTCCAACAGAATTTACGACAATGTTAGTAATTTAGGCTTTATAAAAACCGAGGATCAAGCTAATGCAGAATGTTATATTTTAAACACTTGTCATATCAGGGATAAAGCAAAAGAAAAAGTATATCATGAGATAGGAAGAATAAAAAAATTATACAGAGAAAAAAAAAAACCAATTATGATTGTAGCTGGATGTGTTGCCCAAGCAGAAAATGATGAAATGCTAAAGAGAGAACCTTATATTGATATTGTGATAGGGCCTCAGGCTTATCACAAAATCAATGATTTATTAAAGAAACATGAATTAAATAGAAAACAGGAAGAGACAGAGTTTGATACAATTTCAAAATTTGGGTACTTTGACAAAATTAAAAATAATAATAGTAAAATTTCTGCTTTCTTAACCATTCAAGAAGGTTGTGATAAGTTTTGCCATTTCTGTGTTGTGCCATACACAAGAGGACCAGAGTACTCTAGACCATTTAATAAAATTATTAATGAAGCCGAGCAATTGATTAAAAATGGAGCAAAAGAAATAACATTGCTTGGTCAGAACGTTAATGCCTATTCTTATAGAGAAAATTCTAAAGAATTTAGAATCTCTAATTTAATATATCATTTAAACCAATATTCAGAATTAAAAAGAATAAGATATACTACTTCGCATCCAAAAGATATGACAGAAGATTTAATTGAATGCTATTCTTCTTGTAAAAAATTAATGCCTTTTGTTCATTTACCAATTCAAAGTGGTTCCAACAGAATGCTAGAATTGATGAATAGAAAACATACAGTAGAAGATTACATAAAAGTTTATGAAAGATTAAAAAAAATCAATAAAGAAATAGAATTTTCAAGCGATTTCATTATCGGTTATCCTGGAGAAACCAAAAGAGATTTTGAAGACACATATAATTTAATAAAAAAAATTAGATTTATTAATTCTTTTTCTTTTATTTTTAGTCCTAGACCAGGAACAAAAGCATCAAAATTAGAAATGATAAATAAAGATATTGCAAAACAAAGACTTACATTAGTTCAGGAAAAACTATTTAATAATCAAATAGAAATGAATAGATCAATGGAAAATAATATAATTGAAGTCCTTGTTGAAAATAAAATGAAAACACAAAATAAATTTTTTGGAAGAAATAAGTATATTTCACCCGTAATTTTTGATGGTGTTGAAAGTAATATTGGAAAAATTGTAAAAGTAAAAATTCAAACAAGTAATCAGAACACTTTATTTGGCTTAGTAAATAAAAAAATGAAAGCAGCTTGATTTGAGTAATTTAAATAAAAAAAATATAATTTCAGAATTAAAATTTGTCTACTCTGAAAATAATACATTAAGTATAATATTTCAGAACAATGATTTGCTACTGGGTGTAGCAGGAGAGTTTAACAATAATTTAAAAGAATTAGAAAAAATAACACAAACAAGCATATATTCCAGAGGAAATTCAATTTTAGTAAAAAGTGACCCAGAAAAAAATAATTTAGTTAAAAATGCAATACAATTTTTGACTGAACAATTTTTAATTAATGGAACAATAGAGAAAAAAGATATAATTTCTTCAATAAGTAAATTTATGATTGATGAAAAAAATAACTCCATAAAAAAAGTTGAATATATTATTAAAACTCCAAAAAAATCTGTAATTCCAAGATCAGAAAAACAGACAGATTATGTTAGGGCTTTGAAGGAGTCAGATATAATTATTTCTGCTGGCCCAGCTGGAACTGGTAAAACTTTTTTAGCAGTTGCTGTAGCGCTCACTATGTTGTTAGAAAAAAAAATTGAGAGAATAATTCTTTCTCGACCTGCTGTTGAGGCTGGCGAAAGGCTTGGATTTTTGCCTGGTGACATGAGAGATAAAGTAGATCCATATCTTAGACCATTATATGATTCTTTGTACGACTTATTAGATTTTGAAAAGATACAAAAAAAAATAGAAGTTGGTGATATAGAAATAGCTCCTTTGGCCTTCATGAGAGGTAGAACTTTGAAAAATTCTTTTGCAATTCTTGATGAGGCACAAAATGCTACGGATACTCAAATTAAAATGTTTTTAACCAGAATAGGAGAGAACTCTAAGATAGTAATCAATGGAGATCCCTCACAAATAGATTTGCCTAATAAATCACTTTCAGGACTATACAGGTCAAAAAAATTACTAGGGCATTTAAAAGAAATTTCTGTAGTAGATTTTAATCATAAAGATGTAGTTAGACATCCACTTGTATCTAAAATAGTTAAGGCATATTCAGACCAAAGCCCTGACAGATGATAAAAGCCAATGTAATATCTGGCTATTCGAATTGGAAAAAAATTATAGAAAAACCAAACAACTATTTGGATAAAAGACTTAAAATATTATCCAAAGCGCCTTTATTTAAAAACAAAAATCATGAATTCTCGATACTCTTGACCAATGATAAGAAAATGAAATGTTTAAATTTCAAATTTAAAAAAAAAAATAAAACTACTGATGTTTTGTCCTTTCCGCTAAAAATTCAGGAGAAAAAAAGATTATATGTAGGTGATATAGCAATTAGCTATGAAATAATTAAAGAACGATCAAAAAAAACAAATTTCTTTTTAGAGTTTGATAAAGTGTGGATACATGGATATCTTCATTTAATTGGTTATGATCATAAGAAATTAAATGATTTTAAAAAAATGTTTAAAAAAGAAAAACTAATATTGAATTATTTTCATAAAGTAAATTGACTTTATTAAACAAATATAAAATCCTATTATACTCATTTTTATTTTCATTAGGTCTAATATCTTCTTTTAGTCTTCCCCCTTACAATTTATTTTATATAAATTTCTTTTCGTACCCAGCTCTTCTGTGGATATTACTTTTTTATTCAAAAGATAAAGTTGTTTCATTTATTATCGGATGGATATTTGGATTTGGGTACTTTATGTCCAATTTATATTGGATAACGAATTCTTTAACTTTCGAAGATATCTTTAAACCTTTGATACCATTTGCTCTAATTTTAATTCCATTATTTTTAGGATTATTTTATGGTTTTTCAACTTTAGTTTTTTCATTTTTAAATCCACAAAAAAATTTTTTATCAATTTTAACCTTGGCTACTTCTATGTCTATATTTGAATACATCAGAGGTTTCTTATTTGGTGGTTTTCCCTGGAACTTAATTGCTTTTAGCTTTGTAAATTATTTAGAATTTATTCAATTACTTTCCATAATTGGGACTTACGCTTTTAATTCACTAGTTATTTTATTATTTTTATTTCCAACTATTTTATTCTTCAATTACAAAAAAAAAATTAAAACAATTTTATTTATTTTTTCTCTAACAGCTCTTTTGACTAATTATTTTTGGGGCAACTCAAACTTGAAACAGTTTGAACTGACTAAAAAAAAAGATTTAGGTTTTAGCATTAAGATAATCTCTCCTTCAATTAATATTAATAGATATTTTCAAAATGAAAATCCTAGTGAATTTATCCGTGAATTGATTAATATTTCTAAGCCAAATCCTTCAATCGAAACGCTATTTATTTTACCTGAGGGTATTCTTTCAAGTATTTATTTTGAAGATCTTAAAAAATTTAAAACTCTTTTCTCAAATAATTTTTCAAAAAAACATAAGATTATTTTGGGTATGAGTATAAATGAAAAACAAAAGATTTATAATTCGCTTTTGGTGGTGAATAGTGATCTTAATGTCTTGCAAAAATATTATAAAAATAAATTGGTACCATTTGGTGAGTTCTTGCCGTTTGAAAACGTATTAAGTAATTTGGGATTTAAAAAAATCACTCAAGGTTACCAATCTTTCTCTGCAGATAATCGAAGAGAACTTATTAGATACAATAATTATAGTTTTATCCCACTTATTTGTTATGAAATTATTTATTCTGGTAAAATAAATAACAGTGAAAAAAATTATGATTTTATATTAAACATTTCTGAGGATGGTTGGTTTGGAAATTCTATCGGTCCATATCAGCATTACTCTCACTCGATTTTTAGATCCATTGAAGAAGGTAAATCGGTCATCCGCTCATCAAACAATGGGATTTCAGCCTTTATAAATCCAAAAGGACAGGTAATTGAGAAAATTTTAACAACTGATAGGGGATTTATTGAGATTCAGTCATTCAAAAAGTCAAATAAAACAATCTTTAGTTATCACGGTAATAAGATCTTCTTTTATTTTCTATCTATTTATATTAGTTTAATTTTTTTTTTTAAAATACGGGAGAATTGATGAAGAAAAATTTTTTATTTACTAGTGAGTCAGTGTCAGAAGGACACCCAGACAAAGTATGTGACAGAATTTCAGACATGGTCGTGGACAGCTTTTTAGCTTCAGAACCTCAAGCAAGAGTTGCTTGTGAAACTTTAACAACAACAAATAAAGTTGTATTAGCTGGAGAAGTAAGAGGTCCAGAACTTAAAGAAGATGAATTAATTTCAAAAGTGAGAGATTGCATAAAAGATATTGGTTATGACCAAGATGGTTTTTCTTGGAGAGATCAAACTAAAATTGAAACACATTTACATTCTCAATCAGCAGATATTGCAATGGGTGTAGACTCAGCTGGAAATAAAGATGAGGGTGCGGGAGATCAGGGAATTATGTTTGGTTATGCTTGTAATGAAACAGATGTTTTAATGCCAGCTCCAATTCATTATTCTCATAAAATTTTGAGACTGATGGCTGAGGATAGAAAATCAGGAAAGTTGAATGGAATAGAGCCAGACTCAAAAAGTCAAATTACTATAGAATATAAAGATGGAATTCCTTCAGCAGTAACATCAGTGGTTATTTCTACGCAACATTCAAAAGATGTTAGTTTAGCTCAAGTTAAAGAACTTTGTATGCCCTATATAGAGCGATCTATCCCTAAAAACTTATTGGGAATGCTTGATGAAAAAGAGATATATATAAACCCAACTGGAAACTTTGTAATTGGTGGTCCAGATGGAGATAGTGGTTTAACTGGAAGAAAAATTATTGTTGACACATACGGTGGGGCTGCACCACATGGTGGAGGTGCGTTTTCTGGAAAAGATCCTACAAAAGTTGATAGATCAGCTGCTTATGCATCAAGATATTTGGCTAAAAATGTTGTAGCTTCGAAAGTTGCTGATAAATGTTTAATTCAATTAGCCTACGCTATTGGAGTTTCTAAACCACTATCAATTTATGTAGATTTGTTTGATAATGATGAAGAAAAGAACCTGCATGTTGAAAAACTTATCAAAGAAAACTTTGACTTAAGCCCTAGAGGAATAAGAGAGATGTTAGGTTTGAACAAACCTATTTATGAAAAAACAGCCGCCTACGGCCACTTTGGAAGAATTCCAGAGGATGATGGATCATTTTCATGGGAAAAAACAGATAAATCTGGAGTTTTTAGTAAGTAAATATTGTTGTAAATCAAGAAAAAATAACTATATTTCAAGAACATTGTTGAAATTTCAAAAATGGGCTTAGGCCCATTTTTTTTTGGCTAAAAAATTATGTTAAACAGACGAGCTGATAAATTAGAATTGTTGAGAATTGCTGAGGCTGTAGCATTGGAAAAATCTATTGATAAAGAACTAATCATTAGTTCTATGGAGACAGGTATCGCAAAGGCAGCAAAATCTAAATTTGGATCTGATAATGAAATCAAGGTGGAAATAGATAGAGACAATGGAAATATAGGAATATTTAGAAAATTATTGATTACAGAAAAACCTGAAAACTCAAATATCGAAATTACTCTCGCAGATGCAATAAAGTTAGATGAAATAAACAGAGACAAAAAAATCGGAGATGAAATCTTACAACCTTTACCATCTTTTGATTTTGGAAGAATTGCTGCTCAAACAGCAAAACAGGTTATAAGTTTTAATGTAAGAGAGGCTGAAAGAGAGAGACAATTCAGTGATTTTATTGACAAAAAGGATACTATTTTAAGTGGAATTGTTAAAAGATTAGAGTTTGGGAATGTAATAGTTGATCTAGGAAGAACTGAAGCAATAATTCAAAAAAATGAAATGATACCTAGGGAGAATATTAAGGCTGGAGATAGAGTCAAAGCATATTGTTTAGATGTCAGAAGAGAGCCAAGAGGCCAACAAATTTTTTTATCTAGAGCTCATGCTAAATTTATGGATAAACTTTTCGTCCAAGAAGTCCCTGAAATTTATGATGGATTAATTGAAATTAAGTCTTCCTCTAGAGACCCTGGTAGTAGAGCAAAAATTTGTGTTAAAGCTATTGATACATCTTTAGATCCTGTGGGAGCATGTGTTGGAATGAGAGGTAGCAGAGTTCAAGCAGTAGTGAATGAATTACAAGGTGAGAAAATAGATATTGTAAATTGGTCTGAGGATCCGGCTATTGTAGTAGCTAATGCATTATCACCAGCTGAAGTTCAAAGAGTGAATGTTGATAATGAGGCAAAAAAACTTGATGTTATATTAACCGAGGAAAACCTAAGCAAGGCTATTGGAAGAAGGGGTCAAAATGTAAGACTAGCTACAAAACTACTCAGTTATGAAATTAACATAATGACAGAGCAAGAGGACTCTGAAAAAAGACAGCTAGAATTTAAGGAAAAAACAGATAATATTGTAAAAAACCTAGAGCTTGATGAGACTCTTGGACAACTTTTAGTAGCTGAAGGTTTCTCCTCGATTGATGATATTAAAGACTCTTCCCTAGAGGCTTTAATAAAAATCGAAGGTATAGAAGAGGAAACAGCAAAAGAGCTAATTGAACGAGCAAAAGAATTTTACGAAAAAGATCAAGAAGAAATATCAAAAAGAATAAAAGATTTAGGATTAGACAGTGATTTAATAAATCACGAAGGTCTTACAGCAGGTATGCTAGTTACTTTGGGTGAACAGAAGATTTTAACTTTAACAGATTTAGCAGATCTAGCATCTGATGAGTTAACTGGCACTTACGATGTGGTTAAAGGTGAAAGAGTTAAAATTAAAGGTTATTTGGAAGACTTTGCTCTATCAAAGTTAGAAGCAGATAATTTAGTTATGTCAGCTAGAGATAAAGTTTATAAAGATTGAAAGATGGAAAATGGAAAAAAAAAAATTAAAGTTATCGATAACAGGAAGTTCTCAGAAGACTTTTAGTAGTATAGAGCAGGCTAAATCAAAATCAAAAAACGCTGTTGTAATTGAAAAAAAAAGCCCGAAATTTCAAGGTAAATCTCAATTTTCTAGGTCAAGTAATAATAGTTTTGCACTAAGAAAAAATATTTCTTCAAAGCCAAATAATCTTAGTAGGCCTGCAACACCTCCTACTTCAGATTTTGAAAAAAGAAAATTAGCTGAGCAAAGAGCAACAAGAAGATTAAAAGGTGAAGCGTCACCAAAAGAAAATAAATCAAATAAAACTCCTGGAAAAAGAAGAGAATTAAAATTAACAATTTCTAGAGCTTTAAGTGGTGATCACGCAGAGATAAAATCAAGAAGCCTTGCTTCTTTAAAAAGAGCAAAACAAAAAGAAAATAGAAGTTTAAATCAAGAGGAAAACAAAGATAGCTTTGCTCAAGTTAAAAGAGAAGTAAATCTTCCAGAAGTAATAACAATCAAAGAGCTTGCAAACAGAATGGCTGAACAATCCAGCAGTATTATTAAACATTTACTTGGTATGGGAGTAACAGTTACAATAAATAATACTATAGATGCTGATACAGCAGAATATTTAGTTAAAGAATTTGGCCATAATCCTATAAGAGAGACAAAGGCTGAGGAAATAATTGAAAAAATAAAAGAGGTAAAGTCAGAAAATTTACAAAATCGACCTCCAATAGTTACAGTTATGGGGCACGTTGATCATGGTAAAACTTCAGTGTTAGATGTGCTAAGGAAAGCCAATGTAGTATCAGGAGAATTTGGGGGTATTACTCAACACATAGGAGCTTATCAGATTAATCACCAAAGTAGTAAAATTACATTTATTGATACTCCAGGACATGCAGCATTTACAGAGATGAGAGCTAGAGGTTCTAAGCTAACTGATATTGTAATTTTAGTTGTAGCAGCAGATGATGGTGTTAAACCACAAACTGTTGAGTCAATTAAACATGCAAAGGCGGCAAAAGTACCAATAGTTGTTGCTATAAACAAATGTGATCTACCCGAGGCGGATCCACAAAAAATTAAAAATCAACTTTTAGAATATGAATTAATAGCTGAAGACTTGTCTGGTGATACTTTAATGGTGGAAATCTCTACAAAAACTAAAAATAATTTAGATAAGTTAGTTGAGTCTGTTTTGTTACAAGCAGAATTACTAGATTTAAAAACGGATTTTGAAACAAATGCCAAAGGCATAGTTTTAGAGTCAAAAATAGATGTAGGGAGGGGTCCAGTTGCAAACATTGTTATAACCACTGGTACTCTTAAAAAAGGTGATTATTTCGTTAGTGGATTAAAATGGGGAAAAGTAAGAGCAATAATTAATGATCAAGGTAAAAATGTTGATATCGCTGAACCAGCCACACCAATTGAGATTATTGGTATTAATGGAGCAGCAAAATCTGGAGATGATTTTATAGTTTTATCTAGTGAAAAAGAGGCTAAATCTCTTTGTGAAGCAAGAGTTGAAGAATCAAAAGATGATAAAATACCTCTTAATTTTGTCACTCAAGACTCTGCTTTCCAGAGCGCAGCATCAGAGGAATTAAATATTATAATCAAATCTGATGTTCATGGGTCATCTGAGGCCATTAAAAATGCAGTAGATCAAATAAAACATGATGAGGTAAAACCAAAAATACTTCTTTCCGATATAGGAATGGTTACTGAAACAGATGTAACTTTAGCCAAGGCATCAAATGCTTTAATAATTGCTTTCAATGTTAAACCGAGTAAAGAAGCAAAGAAAAGAGCTGAACAAGAAAAAATTTTAATTTCCTCATATAACATAATCTATGAAGTGTTAGATTTTATAAAAGCGAGGATGGCAGGATTACTATCTCCAGATGTAAAAGAAACAATTATTGGTAGTGCAGAAATTCTTCAAATTTTTAAAGTTTCAAAAGTTGGAAAAGTAGCTGGATCGAAAGTTGTTGAGGGCGAAATAATTCAGAACTCTAGTGCAAGGATTATTAGAGATGGGGTTATAATATTTAATGGTAAAATTGGTTCTTTATTTAGAGAAAAAGATCAAACAAAACAAGTATCAGCAGGATTAGAATGTGGAATTACACTCAAAGACTTTGCTGATTATCAAAAAAAAGACATCATAGAAGTCTTTAATGCAACAATTACTGAAAGAACGATTTAAATGAAACATTTAGGAAAGCCCATAACACAACGACAACTTAGGGTTGGTGAAATGATAAAACAAGCTTTAGGTACTCTTTTTATTAGAGATGAAGTAAAAATACCAAATTTATCTACAAAAGAAATAACAGTTACTGAGGTCAGAATGTCACCAGACCTAAAAACAGCAAAAATATTTGTAATGCCTTTGGGAGGAAAGAATACTGAAGAAATAATAGAAAAATTAAAAATTGCTTCATTCATGATAAGAAAAGTCTTGTCTAAAAAAATTATTATGAAATTTTTACCAAAACTTTTTTTTGTGAAAGACGATTCTTTTGATTATGCAGAAAAAATAGAAAATTTAATTAAACAAACAAACAAATAACAAGGAAAAAAATGAAAGAAAAAGTAAAAGAACTTCAAATCCATGACAAAGATACTGGATCTTCTGAAGTTCAGATTGCTCAATTAACTGGTAAAATTGAGAGTCTATCGAAACATATAAAACAATTCAAAAAGGATAAACATTCATCAGTAGGCCTTTTGAGAGCGGTAAATAGAAGAAAAAAATTATTAGACTATTTAAAGAAAAATAATATTGAGTCTTATAAAGCAGTATTAACAAGATTAAATTTAAGGAAGTAAATGTTTAAAGTAGTAAAAAAAGAAATAGAAGTTAGCGGAAAAAAAATAAGCTTAGAGACAGGAAAAATAGCAAGACAAGCAGACGGCGCAATTATAGCTCAATGTGGAGAAACAGTAGTTTTAGCAACAGTTGTTGGTGCAAAAAAAGTAAATCCAGATATGGATTATTTTCCTTTATCAGTAAATTACCAAGAAAAGTATTATGCAGCGGGTAAAATTCCAGGAGGATATTTTAAAAGAGAAGCAAGACCAACTGAAAGTGAAACTCTAATTTCAAGATTAATTGATAGACCTATCAGACCATTATTTCCTGATGAATTTAAAAATGAAGTGCAACTATTACCAACTGTAATTTCTTATGATAAAGAGAATGAAGCAGATATTTTATCTATCATTGCATCTTCAGCAGCTTTAGCAATCTCAGGAATGCCGTTTATGGGTCCTGTTGGAGCTTCCAGAGTTGGCTTTATTGAAGGAAAGTATGTTCTTAATCCATCTAAAAAAGAATTAGAAAATTCTAAGTTAGATCTTGTTGTAGCAGGAACTAAAGATGCAGTTTTAATGGTTGAGTCTGAAGCAACTGGTTTGACTGAAGAAGAAATGTTGAATGCTGTAAAATTTGGACATGATGGTTTTGTCCCTGTCATAGAAATGATCGAACAACTTGCAAAAGAATGCAGAAAGGCTGAATGGACAGTTGAAAAGAAAGATTTATCTGAGGTAAAAAAGAAATTAGAAGAAGAATTTACTGAAGATTTGAAAAAAGCTTTCTCTACAAGAGATAAGCAAGATAGATCAAATCAGATTTCTGAAATTACTGAAAAAGCTAAAAAGTTATATGAGGAAAATGAAGCTTACACTGATCTAGATGTAAATTCTCAACTTAAAGATTTGGAAAAATCCATTGTAAGAACTGATATTCTTAAAAATAAAAATCGTATTGATGGAAGAGGACTTGCTGATGTAAGACCAATTATGTGTGAGGTTGGAATTTTACCTAGAGTTCATGGTTCAGCTTTATTTACTAGAGGTGAAACACAGGCCATTGTAACCACTACACTTGGAACTTCAGATGATGAACAAAGAATAGAGAGTTTAGATGGCCTTCAAAAAGAAAGATTCATGTTACACTATAATTTTCCTCCATTCTCAGTTGGTGAAACAGGAAGGATTGGAACAGGTAGAAGAGAGATAGGTCATGGTAAGTTAGCATGGAGAGCAATTAACTCCTCACTTCCATCAAAAGAAAGTTTTCCATATACTTTTAGGATTGTATCAGAAATCACTGAGTCTAACGGTTCATCTTCAATGGCAACTGTTTGTGGAACTTCACTTGCTCTTATGGATGCAGGTGTTCCGATTAAAGAGCCAGTTGCTGGAATTGCAATGGGTTTAATAAAAGAAGGTGATGATTTCTCTGTACTGTCAGATATTCTTGGTGATGAAGACCATCTTGGAGATATGGATTTTAAAGTTGCAGGTACAAAAGATGGGATCACATCATTACAAATGGATATTAAGATTACAGGAATTACATTTGAAATAATGGAGCAAGCTTTAAATCAAGCCAAAGACGGAAGAATTCATATTTTGGGTGAAATGAATAAAGCTTTAGATAAATCTAGAGATGATGTTGGAAAACATACTCCCAAAATGGAAAAAATTACAGTTGATAAAAAAGATATTGCAGCAGTCATTGGAAAAGGTGGAGCAACAATTAGAGAGATTGTTGAAAAATCAGGGGCTAAAGTTGATGTTAATGATGAAGGTGTAGTAACAGTAGCTGCTCCGGATGAAGAATCAAGAAACATTGCTATGCAGATGATCAAAGACATAACAGCTAAAGCTGAATTAAATAAAATTTATAACGGAAAAGTTATGAAAATTATGGAATTTGGTGCATTTGTCAATTTCTTAGGTAAACAAGATGGGTTAGTTCACATTTCTGAGCTTGCAGATAAAAGAGTTGCCAAAGTAACAGATGTTGTCAAAGAGGGTGACGAAGTCAAAGTAAAAGTTATTGGATTTGATAGAGGAAAAGTTAAATTATCTATAAAGCAGGCTTCTATATAGATAAATGTCCAACCCATTTATTTTAATTGCAAGAATACGCGTTAAAGAGGGTAAGGTTGAAGAGTATCTCAGGATAGCAAAAAAAGCTGATGAGGCTGTTAACGCATCAGAGCCAGACATGCTTATTCATACTTTCGATCAAGATCCAACTGATCCTTTAGAATTTACTTGGAGTGAAGTTTACCGAAATAGTGAAGCCATGCTGCATCATCTAAATAATGCCCCGGTCCAAGCTTATGTTGAGAAGCATAACAAAATTGCTGATAGATTCGAAATAGAGGTTTATGGAAATATTACAGAAGAGACTATTAAGGCAATTAAAGATACAAATATCCCTTTCAAGCACTTTAAAACAACTAATGTTGGTTATATTAGAAAAATATAATTACTAACTTTCCGGGACAAAAAGCAAGCAAAGACCATTGCTACAATATCTTTTTCCACCATCTGGACCATCATTGAATACATGGCCGTGATGAGCGCCACAATTTGCACAGCTGTATTCAGTCCTCTTCATACCAAATGAATAATCAGTTTTTGTTACAAATACACCAGGTAATGCCTCTGTAAAAGAAGGCCATCCAGTCCCACTGTCAAACTTTTTAACAGACTCAAACAATTTCACACCACAATTCGCGCAATGATATGACCCTTTTCTTTTTTCATAGTTTAATTCACTAGTACCAGCGCGCTCAGTACCCTCTTCAAACATTATTATCTTTTGCTCATTAGTAAGATCTGGATTTATTATATTATATTCGCTCTCATCTTTTTTTAATTTTTTTTTAAATCCTACTAAATTGCTTGCTAATGATACCAAAGGATAAAATATTAATCCTAATACAGACGCTCCAGCAATTTTTAAAAAATTTCTTCTCACAATAGTTTATTATTTAACTTTTTTTTTACTTAATCTATTTATTAAAAATAAAGCTATTGCAGTCAATAGGGCAAAAACTTCTAGTGCATGACCAGAACCCTCGAGAATTAATTGAACAAAAATAAATATAATACAAACTACAAACCAAACTAATATAAGCATTTAACTAAAGTCCTTTTGAATTAGTTTCTGCTGCTTTTTCTTTCACACTTATCTCATTTATATAGTCGTCAATATATTGAAGATATAATGGATTATTTCCAAATTTAATTGGACACCTTAAAGAAATTGATTTTTTTCCAGAGTAGTATGCGGCACTTTCTGAACTAAAACTAAAACTGTCTTTATCTAAAAAAACTCCATATTTATCATCAAGAAGCGACTTAACAATTTTGAATTGCGATTTACACTCTGCGCTACTATCGTAATCGTTCCATGCCCAAATTTGAGCAATTCTCTTTGAATTTGGAGTAATTATAACACCATAATATAAAAATGATGGATGTGGGTTTTTAGCTCCAAATTGATAAATTTTTTCACCACTTGTAGTTTCAGATAATTCTCTTAAATCTTCAGAAAATACTTCTCCAAGATTTAATCCAAATGCACTTTTTATTTCAGCAGCATTTAAAGATGAAACAGTAAAAAAAATATAAATGATTAAAAAAAACCTCATTTAATCTGAAATATTTTTTGGATCTGGCATACCTACTTTATTGTAACCAGCATCAACATAGTGAATTTCACCTGTAACTCCACCTGCCATATCACTTAGGAGATATAATGCTGAGTTTCCAACATCAATATTATCTACGTTTCTCTTTAAAAAAGAATGATCTGCATTCCATTTGTATAAGAATTTGGCATCTCCAATAGCTGATGCGGCTAAAGTTTTTATTGGGCCAGCACTTATTGCGTTAACTCTTATTCCCTTAGCTCCCAAATCTCTTGCTAAATACTTTACACTGGACTCTAAAGCTGCCTTACAAACTCCCATTACATTGTAATTAGGAATTGCTTTATTCGCTTCATAACTGAGTGTAATCAAGCTGCCACCTTCTTTCATCACTTTTGAGGCTTCTTTTGCAACTTCAGTAAATGAAAAGCATGAAATCAACATACTTCTTAAAAAATTTTCTCTTGTTGTATTTAGATATTCTCCTGAAAGTTCAGATTTGTCAGAAAAAGCGATTGCGTGAACTACAAAGTCTATCTCACCCCATTGAGATTTAACATCCTCAAATAATTTTATTACATCTTCTTTTTTTTCAACATCACAGCTAAAAGTAACACTAGAATTTAGTTTTTCTGCAAGAGGAACTACTCTTTTTTTAAGAGCATCACCTAAATATGTAAAAGCTAATTCTGCACCTGCTTCTGAAAGTTTTTGAGAAATACCCCATGCAATAGATCTTTCATTAGCAACACCCATAATCAGTCCTTTTTTACCCTTCATTAAAGACATAAGTTAGACTTTCTCAAATACTAGAGTTGCATTTGTTCCACCAAAACCAAAACTATTAGACATGACAGTATTTAATGTTGCCTCTGTTTCTGTTTTAGAGACTATTGGAAATTTTTTAGCTTCATCATCCATTTCACTTATGTTAGCCGACCCAGTGATAAAGTTATTTTTCATCATAATTAAACAATATATCGCTTCATGCACTGATGCAGCTCCCAGAGGATGACCTGATAAAGATTTAGTTGAACTAATTTTTGGAATTTCACTTCCAAAAGCTTCTTTAACAGCATTCAATTCAGTAATATCTCCAACTGGAGTGGAAGTTCCATGAGTATTTATATAATCTACTTTATTTTTTGAAGTTGACATAGCCATTTGCATACATCTTACTGCACCTTCACCAGAAGGCGCTACCATATCATATCCATCTGAAGTTGCTCCATAACCTGTTAATTCTGCGTATATTTTAGCTCCTCGAGCTTTAGCGTGTTCATATTCCTCAAGAACTAAAACTCCTGCACCTCCAGCAATTACAAAACCATCTCTAGTTTTGTCATAAGCTCTTGATGCTTTTTCAGGTGTATCATTATATTTCGAAGATAATGCAGTCATCGCATCAAACATTGCGGTCATTGCCCAGTGTATCTCTTCACTTCCACCTGCAAAAACAACATCTTGTTTTCCCATTTGGATAAGTTCCATAGAATTTCCAATACAGTGTCCGCTTGTTGCGCAGGCTGAACTCATTGTATAGTTTGTACCTTTAATTTTAAAAGGAACAGCAAGTGTTGCTGAGGCAGTACTTGCCATTGTTCTTGGAACTATAAATGGTCCCATCAATTTTGGAGTTTTGGCTCTAGTTTTATCTGCTGCTAAAATAACATTTTCAATTGAAGGTCCACCTGAACCCATAACAATTCCTGTTTTGAAATTACTTACTTCACTTTCTTCCAACCCAGAGTCTTCAATCGCCTCTTTCATTGCAATATAATTGTAAGCAGATCCTGAACCCATAAATCTAATTGTTTTTCTATCTATATGATCCTCAAGTTTGATATTAGGCTTTCCATGAATATGACTTTTTAGATTGTGTTCTTTGTATTCTTCAGAAAAAGAAATTCCTGATTTTGTATTTAGTAATGATTGATGAACTTCTTCTTGATTATTCCCAAGACAAGAAACAATTCCCAAACCTGTAATTACTACTCTTCGCATTATTTAAATAATCCTACTTTTAGACTGTCTGCAGAGTATATTTTTTTGCCATCAGCAAGAAGAATACCATTTGCTAGTCCAACTGTTGTTTCACCTTTAATCAATATTCTTTTCATATCAATAATATATGTCGCCATTTTGACATTTTTTAAAACCTCTCCTGTAAACTTTACCGTGCTTACCCCTAAAGCTCTTCCTCTTCCTGGATTTCCCAGCCAACCTAAGTAAAAGCCAACTAGTTGCCACATCGCATCCAAACCCAAACATCCTGGCATTACTGGATCTTCTTTGAAGTGACAATCAAAAAACCACAGATCATCTTTTATATCAAGTTCAGCCTTCATCATCCCTTTGTCAAAAGCTCCATTTTTTTCACTAATTTCAGTAATTCTATCAAACATCAGCATTGGTGGAGAAGGTAATTTTGCATTTCCAGGGCCAAAAAGCTCACCATTTGCGCAATTTATTAATTCATCATAATTAAAGGAACTTTTTTTCATAATTTTTTAATCTTATTACTTGATTTACAAACATTATAATATAGATATTCTTTAGAATAATTATAATTAGTAATGGCTTACGCTGAACAATATATAGACAAATTAAGAAAATCAGGTCTAAGACCCACAAAACAAAGAATTAAAATTTGTGAAGTATTGTTTGATGCTGAAAAGACTTTTCACTTTACAATTAAAGAACTGGTTAAAATCATTGAAAATCAAGCAAATATTAAGGTTTCTTTAGCAACCGTTTACAATACTGTTCATGCATTTATAAGGAAGGGATATTTAAAAGAGATACCACTTAATGCTTCACAAAGTTATTACGACACAAATGTAACTCATCATCACCATTTCTTTGACGAGGAAGAAAATAAATTGATTGATATTCATCAAGATGATGTTGATGAAGTTAATATTAAAAGAACAATTCCAGGAAAAAAAATAAGATCAGTAGAAGTTATTGCTAAAATTGTGAGTGATAATCAATCTCAAAAATAATTTAATAATATCAATAGTTTAAATAATACATTATATTTATTCTAAACTATTGACATATTATAATTCCTCTATATATAAACCACTTTAGAATCATTATTAATAGTAGGAGTAAATATGTCATTAAAAGGTAGTAAAACAGAGGAAAACTTAAAAGAAGCATTTGCTGGGGAAAGCCAAGCAAATAGAAGATATCTTTATTTTGCTCAAAAAGCAGATGTTGAAGGCTTTAACGATGTTGCAGCGGTATTTAGATCAACTGCAGAAGGTGAAACTGGGCATGCTCATGGCCACCTAGAATATTTAGAAGAAGTCGGTGATCCAGCAACTGGTAAGCCAATTGGTGAAACAAAAGCCAATCTTGAGTCTGCAATTCAAGGTGAAACACACGAGTACACAGATATGTACCCTGGAATGGCTAAAACAGCTAGAGACGAAGGCTTTGATGAAATAGCTGATTGGTTTGAGACTTTAGCAAAAGCTGAAAAATCACACGCAGGTAAATTTCAAAAGACTTTAGAAAGCATCGCTTAAACAAAATTTGTGGACGAAGCCCCTCTCGTCCACAAAAACCACATCTAAAAAAATCTATGAGTAAAGAAGGCAGCACACAAGCACCTACAAGGCACCCATTAAAATTTAGAGATCCAGATTTTATAAATCCTGAAAAAATTGATCAGGAAATGAGAAGAGTATTTGATATTTGTCATGGATGTAGAAGATGCTTTAATTTGTGTGACAGTTTTCCAAAATTATTTGACTTTATCGATGAAACTGAAGGAGGCGAGGTATCAGATGTTACAAGTGATAAGTTTAAACCTGTTGTAGAGGCTTGCACTTTATGTGACATGTGTTTTATGACTAAATGTCCTTATGTACCTCCTCATGAATTTGATTTAGATTTTCCACATTTAATGCTGAGATATAGAACGGCTCAAAGAAAAAATGGTGATATTTCAAAAACTGCCAACCAATTAACTCAAATTGATCGAAATTCAAAAATAGGAATATTTTTTAGTTTTTTCATAAATTGGATTACTAATGTAAAAAATAAATTTGCTAGAAAAGTTTTAGAATTTTTTACTGGAATAGATAAAAGAGCTATTTTACCAAAATATAATAAAGAAACATTTGCAAATTATTTTCAAAAATTTAAAAAAAATATATTACCAAAACATAAAGAAAGAAAAGTTGTAATTTATTCCACTTGTTTTGTTAACTTTAATAAGAAAAAAACTGGAGAAGCTGCTTTGAAAGTACTTCATCATAATAATGTTGAGGTAGAGCACTCTTATGCAGGTTGTTGTGGTATGCCTTATCTGGAACAAGCAGATCTAGATCAAGTTACAAAGCAAGCAGAGTTAGTTTCCAGAGAATTAATCAAATATGTTGAAAAAGGTTATAAAGTAGTAACCCTAACAGCAAGTTGTGGATTAATGTTAAAGTTCGAATGGCCTTTATTGATGCCAAATGATGGAATAATTAAAAAACTTTCTCAAAATACTCTCGATATTGATGAATATGTTATGGATATTGCAAATAAAGAGGGTTTAGTTGACGGTTTGAAAGAAATTGATGGAGGAGTAACAGTTCATAATGCTTGTCATGCTAGAGCACAAAATATGGGTAATAAGGCAAGAGATATGCTTAAATTAATCCCAAATATTAAATTAGATGTTGTTGAGAGATGTGCTGGTCATGGTGGAACCTTCGGTATTATGAAAGAAACCCATGATATAGCAAATAAAGTGGGCAAAACTACCGCAAGTACTGTTAAAAGAAAAAATAATAAGTATATGGCTTCTGATTGTCCATTAGCTGGCAAACATATTAAACAGTTAGCTGATGATACAAATATTGTTAATGATGAAGCTGTGCACCCAATTGAGATAGTTTCAAAAAGTTATGGATTATAGAATGTCAAAAGAACAAAAAATTATTACAAAAGATGATCTCCTTCCTTTAGATGCATACACAAAGGTTAGAAGACAAATGAGAAAAGAATTAGTTCAGTTTAAAAAAAATAGAAGAGTTCTTTTAGGGCCTTATGCAACATTTTATTTTGAATGTTATGAAACAATGATAGCCCAAGTTCAAGAAATGCTTTATATTGAAAAGGGCGGAGACGAACAAGTTGCAGACGAACTTGCAGCATATAATCCTTTAATCCCTAACGGAAAAGAATTAGTTGCCACTTTAATGTTTGAGATAGACAATCCAATTATAAGAGCAGAGTTTCTTGGAAAGTTAGGTGGAGTAGAAAATAATATATTTATTAAAGTTGGTGACGAAAAAATTTATGCAGCTCCAGAAATGGATGTTGATAGAACTTCAGAGGATGGAAAAGCATCTTCAGTTCAATTTATACATTTTAAATTTTCAGACGATCAAGTAAACAAGTTCAAAGACCAAAATAATTCAATTGAAGTAGGTATTGATCATAAAGAATATTCACACACAACTAAATTTTCGGAAGATAATATTAAAGCTCTTTCTGCAGACTTTAATTAACGATACCCCAAATTTTGTCATCTTTCGAAATCCAACCTGAATAATCGTCCGTACTTATATTACACCATTTTTCTTCGCATTTAATAACTTTTAAAAGACGACCTTTATCCAACTTTGCCAATGGTTTTGAATATTTCGTGGGTTTTCTAAATAGAATTTTTTCAGATTTGGTGATTATAGAACGTGAATTCCTCAATTGTGAAATATGGATCCAACCACTATTTTTTTTATGATCAATAACTCTTCTGAAATTTTCTTTTTTATCGATTACTTTTAGAGGTAATTCTATCTTTCTATAAACATATTTAATTGGATAATCAAAGCTTGGACCGTATCTAACATTTACTTTTTTATTTTTTAACATCAGAAAATAATTATTTTCTTGAGCGAACGATGAAAATGGTAAAAGAAAAAAAAATGAAAGTATTAAATATTTTCGCATATACATCCTTTTCTTTTTCTAAATAATACTTTTCTAAATTTAAGATTTAATAAATCTATTATTAAAATATGGGAATTTAAATTTTTACCAACATTTAAAATTGCCTTCAAAACCTCATTGGCTTGTAGGCTACCTGTAATAACTGCCGTTGATCCCAATATACCATCTGTTTCACAATCCAAAACTCCTTCTGCTGGTTCACCTTGGTAAAAACATTTTAAACAGGGACTTTTTTTTAAACTAAAATCAAATGTAAAAATATGTCCATCAAATTTACTTATAGATCCAATAATAAGTTTTTTTTTATATTTTAACGAAAATTTATTTAAAAGAAATTTTGCTTTAAAATTATCTGTACCATCAACAATAACATCATACTGTTTAAGAATTTTTCCTAAATTTTTATCTTCTGCTTTAACTTTATATGTTTTTACATTTACTTTTTTATTAATTTTATTAATTTTTTTTTTTAAAATATTAACTTTATATTTACCAACATCATCAGAAATGAACATAACTTGTCGATGTAAATTTGACATACTCACTTTATCATGATCCATCATACCAATTTCACCAACACCTGCTCGACAAAGTAAATCAATAACTGGTGTCCCTAAGCCACCACACCCAACAATTAGAACTTTGGAATTTTGAATTTTTTTTTGACCTAAAATCCCAACTTTTTTTAAAATAATCTGTCTTGAATATCGCTCTAAGTCTTTGTTACTAAACATTTACTATTTACCAGTTGATCCAAATCCTCCAGACCCCCTGATTGTCTCTGGTAATTCATTTGTTTCTTCAATTTCTACTTTTAAAATAGGCATTAAAACCATTTGAGCGACTCTATCTTCATTATTGACAGTAAATTCATCTTTACCATGGTTAAATAGAATAATTTTTAGCTCTCCTCTATAATCACTATCAATCGTACCCGGAGTATTTAGTACGCTAATACTAGATTTTGCAGCAAGACCAGATCTTGGTCTAATTTGGACCTCCAAATCTTCAGGAATTGCAATTGCAATACCTGTGGGTATCAATTTCGACTCATTTGGTTTGATTGTTACAGGTTCATCTACACATGCCATCAGATCCATACCCGAAGATCCACTAGTTTTATAACTTGGAAGTTTTGTTTTTTGGTTAAGTCTCTTAAATAAAACCTTTACCATTGATTAATTAAGCTCAGTGATAACTCTATCTACTATCTCAGATGCTATTAAAGATTTGTTTTTCTTTAATAACTTTTCACTTTCTTTATTTTTATAAAATATAGAAACTTCATTATCATCAGAGTCAAAACCTATCGTCATATCAGAAATATCATTTGCAATAATCCAATCACAATTTTTTTGGTCTAATTTTCTCTTTGAATTTATTTCAAGATTTTGTGATTCTGCAGCAAATCCAATTGTAATTTTTGGTCTCAGTGAATTATGATTTGATATGTTTGATAAAATATCAATATTTTTTTCTAACTTAAGATCCAAATTTTCGCTTTTTTTAATTTTTTCACTATTGATCTCTTTAACTTTAAAATCAGCTACTGCTGCATTAAAAATAGCAACATCAGTTGGTAGATTTCTGAGAGTTTCCCTAAACATTTCTTCTGCAGTTTTAACTGAAATAAATTTAACTCCCTCAACTGGGTCTAAATTTGTTTCTCCAGAAATAAGTGTTGTTTCAAAACCATTATCTCTTAATGATTTAGCAATTTCATAACCTTGTTTTCCGCTTGATTTATTAGTTATAAATCTTACTGGATCTATAAACTCTTTAGTAGGTCCAGCTGTAACTAATGCCTTATATTTTTTATTTTTTTCAATATATTTAAAATAATTTTCTATAGTCTGTAATATATATGAAGGCTCTGACATTTTTCCTTTTCCATACTCTCCACAAGCCATATCCCCAATTTCAGGCCCAATTACCTTATAGCCATAACTTTTTAATTTTGATAAATTATCTTTAGTTGATTTATGTTCCCACATTCTGACATTCATAGCCGGTACTAAAAATACTTGTTTATTTGATGCTAAAACAACAGTAGAAGCAAGATCGTCAGTTAATCCATAACTTAATTTTGCGATTGTATTTGCTGTTGCGGGCACAATTAAAATTAAATCTGCCCATCTAGAAAGTGAAATATGATCCATTTCAGCCTCATTTTCTGTACTGAATATGTCTTCATATACTTTTTCCTGCGAAAGTGATGAAATAGACAGAGGTGTTACAAAATTTTTACCACTCTTTGTAAGTATTGTTTTAATGCTTACATCTCTTTTTTTTAAACCTCTTATCACTTCTAAGCTTTTGTAAGCAGATATTCCACCACATATGATTAGAAGTATTTTTTTATTTTTCATGAGAAGAATTAAAATACCAATAGGGTTAAAATTACAAGAGATAATAAGCCAATAATAGACTGGTTTCTAAATGACTTCATTTCCTCTTTTTTAGTATTTAATTCATTATAAGAGTTTGAATTTTGAGGTATTTGACCACTTGCAAGGTAATTAAGGGCTTGGTTTGCTTTATCCATTACCTCAGGTAAATTTGGAAGACGTTTTAATACTTCGACAGAGTCTTTTAATGTTTCATTAATCGAATTTATAGGATCTTTAGTTTCTTTTAGCCATTTTTCTAGAACAGGTTTGGATGTTTCCCATATATTTGTTTCAGGGTTTAATCTTCTTGCAACTCCTTCAACTACTACCATTGTTTTTTGTAACATAAGTAACTGAGGTTGGGTTTGCATATTAAATTTTTCAGTAACATCAAAAAGTTGTTTTAGCAGTTTACCACCTGAAATATTTTTTATAGAGTGACCAAAAATTGGCTCACCAATTGACCTTAATGCTTGAGCAAGATCATTGACTGGTACATTGTTTGGGACTAGTCCTGCTGCGAGATGCACCTCTGCAACTTTTTTATAATCTCTTTGTATAAAACCAAATAAAATTTCAGCTAAAAATCTTTTACTGACATTATCTAGCCTTCCCATGATACCAAAATCAATAGGAACAATTTGACCACTTTCATTTACAAAAATATTTCCTTGATGCATGTCTGCGTGAAAAAAACCATCTCTTACTGCATGTCTTAAGAAATGTTGAATTATATCAGTGGCAATTTTTTTTGTATCAATTGATCTTTTCTCTAGCTCTTCTGTCTCTCTAATAGATACACCGTCAATCCAATCAAGGGTCATTATATTTTCGCTTGTATAATCCCAATAGATCTTAGGAACTTCAAAACCCGCATCATTTTTGGTGTTTTCTGCGTATTCATTAGCTGCAGCAGCTTCAAATCTTAAATCCATCTCAAGACTGGTAATTTCTTTCAATAAAAAAACTACTTCAACCAACTTTAATCTTTTAGTTTTTTTGATTAGTGATTCAATAATATAGGCAAAAAGCATCAAAGCATCTACTTCTTCATTAAAGATCTTTTTAATATTCGGTCTTAGTATTTTTATTGCTACATTTTTAATAACTCCACTATCGTTTATTTGAGCTTTATGTACTTGAGCAATAGAGGCAGCTGCAACTGGTTCACTAATATTAATAATTGAATTATATAGTTCATCACCTAAGTCTTTTTTAATCATTTCTTTAGCTTTTGATTGTGGAAAAGGTGGAAGTTTGTCTTGTAAATTTTCTAGCTCTTTTGATAACTTATCTCCTATTATATCAGGCCTTGTCGCTAAAAATTGGCCAAGTTTAATAAAAGTTGTTCCCATAGATGCCAGAGAATTTGATAATTTTTCGCCTTCGTTTAAATTATCATGTGACTCATCTTTTTTTGTAAACGAAAAGGAAAGTAATTTAAATATTACACTTATTAGTAAAGGTGGTTTGTTAAATTTTGATACAATACTTAAAACATCAGACTTAGCGAGTTTTCTACCAAGTTTAAATAATGTAATTAATCTTTTGAACATTATATTTTCCAACCAGAATGAATAGCTACTATTCCACCAGATAGATTTCTATATGAACAATTTTTAAAATTATTTTGCTTCATTAAATCGATCAATTCTTCCTGATTAACAAATTCTTCTATACTTTTTGTCAAATATTCGTAAGGTTCTTTATCCCCAACAACTGCCTTTCCTATATGCGGAATTAATTTTGAATAATTTTTATATAAAAAATCTAAATTAGAATTTTGAATTTTTGAAAATTCTAAACACATATATCTTCCACCAGGTTTAAGAACTCTGTGAGCTTCTGATAAAGATTTATTTAAATTTTTTGTATTTCGCAAACCAAAACTAATTGTATAAAAATCAAAAATATCATTTTTGAATGGCAATTTTTCTGCCTCTGCAACAACCCATTTTATATTTTTATACTTGCTAAGTCTTTTTTTTCCTTTTTCAATCATTTTGACGTTCGAATCTGAAGAGAAAATTTCTCCATTTTTATCTGTATTATCTAAAAATAATTTTCCTAAATCACCAGTTCCACAAGCAACATCTAAATACTTTTTGTTTTTTGTTGGACTCATCCAATTCATAAGGTTTTTTTTCCAAAGCCTATGAATTCCAAAGGACATAAAATCGTTCATCAAATCGTATTTATCGTAGACTTTATTAAATACTCCTTCGACGAGACCCACTTTATTTTGAAGATTTTGTTGCATATAAATTATATTAAAACACTAATATAGTATGAAATGCCTGAATTACCAGAAGTAGAAATCGTCAAACAATCTTTGAATAAGAGTATTACTGGAAAGATTATTAAAGACATATTAATAAAAAATAGAAATTTAAGATTTAAAATCCCAAAAAATTTTGAAAAAAATATTGTAAAAAAAAAAATTGTAAAAGTAGATAGGTTTTCAAAACATTTAATTCTCAAATTTGAGGATAGTTCTAATTTAATGATACATCTTGGGATGTCAGGAACTATTCATTTAATTAATAAATTTAGAAAAAAAAATTCCATAACAAACACTAGTTTTTATCATTCTCCATTATTACCAAAAAAGCATAATCATGTAGAAATCAAAATTGATAACTTTAAATTAATTTATAATGATCCAAGAAGATTTGGTTATTTTTCTTATTTTAAAAATGATGAAGAAATAAATAATAACTTTAAAAAATTTGGGCCAGAGCCTTTTGACCCATTATTTAATAAAAACTATATTTTTAATTACTTTAAAAATAAAAAAAAAAATATTAAGAATTTTTTAATTGATCAAAATTTTGTTTCAGGAATTGGGAATATATATGCGTGTGAAATATTATTTTTATGTAAGATTTTACCGTTTAAGAAAGTAAGTTCACTTAGTTTAAATGATTGCCAAAAAATTTCTCACTTTTCAAAAGCAGTTTTAAGAAAAGCAATTGAGAAAGGTGGATCGAGTATTAGAGATTTTAAGAATACAAGTGGAGATCAAGGTTCATTTCAAAAAGATTTTAATGTTTATCAAAGAGAAAATAAAAAATGTTTAAAATATAGTTGCAAAGGAACAATACATAAAAAATTTATTTCAAATAGGTCTAGTTTTTTTTGTAATATATGCCAAAAATAAACAATTATTGTATTGACCCAATCATTATCTGAAGATATACACTCACGCTTATGGCGAATACAAAATCAGCAATTAAACGTACCAGAAAAATTAAAAGACAAACAGCTGTTAACAGATCTAGAAAGAGTCGTTATAGAGGTGCATTGAAAAAAATGAACGCTATCATAGAAAAAAAGGATAAAAAGGAAGCTTTAGCATTTCTACCCAAGTTAAATTCAGAGTTGATGTCAATTACAAAAACTGGAGTCATTAAAAGACAAAATGCCTCAAGGAATGTATCGAGAATTACAAAAAAAATTAATTCTTTATAACAACCTCTAATAAGTAAAAAATTTATTGTATACAACTTTAGCGTACAATTTAATTATAAATTACTACATCTAAAAAATTTATTTAAAAAATTACAACATATAGATTTAGTAAAATTTAAAATTTTTAATTTCACACCCCACTAGGTTGCAAAATTAATTTTAAAAAAATTCAATTAAAAATTTATTCAATCATAAATTTTATTTATTTTTGTATTTACAAATAAACTTATTGCATTAATTTTTCATAAGTCTTAAGTGGAATTTCCTCATGAAAAATAATTTACAAAACAATAAAGCACTAGAAAAGAAAGTTGATTGGCAAAATATCAAAAAAGAATTACGAGACAAACTTGGAAACGACATTTATGAGAGTTGGATAAAAAAAATTGAATTAGTTGAAGAATTTCATAATTATATTTTATTTTCAGTCTCAACTAGATTTATAAGAGACTGGATAGTATCAAGATATTTAGACCAAATATTACAAACAATTAAAGAATACAAAAAAGACTTGGTAAGGATTGAATTCATAATAAAAAACAATAACGAAACTGAAATTAGTGATACAAATACTTTATCCCAAAATTCCTTTAAAACTAATAATGATAAAGTTTCGTTTATAAAAGATTCTTATCTTCAATATAATAGAATAGATCCAAATAAAAACTTCGAAAATTTCATAACTGGAGGAAGTAACAAATTAGCATTTGAAGCATCAAAAAAAGTTTCTAAAGATATAGCTCACTATAATCCTTTATATTTATATGGAGGTGTGGGAATGGGTAAAACACACTTATTAAATGCTATTGGTCTAGAATTGAAAGAGAAGAATAAAGTTATGTTTATATCAGCAGAAAGATTTATGTATCAATTTGTAAAGTCTATAAAATCAAATGAAATGGTAAAGTTTAAAGAGTACTTTAGAAATACTGATATTTTATTAATTGATGATATTCAGTTCATGAATGGTAAAGAAGCCATGCAAGAAGAATTTTTTCATACCTTCAACGCATTATTAGATAAAAATTCACAAATAATAATCTCAGCAGATCGACCGCCGAATAAACTAACTAGGATTCAAGAAAGAATAAAATCTAGATTTTCAGGTGGTTTAGTTGTCGATATTCAAAACCCTGATTATGAACTTAGATATAAAATTATTAAATCTAAAACTGATGAATTAAAATTATCTTATTCAAATCAAGTAGTAATTTCTGAGGAAATTCAAAAATTTTTAAGTACAGAAATTAAAACTAGTATTAGAGAATTAGTTGGAGCACTAAATAGAATTGTTTCATTCACTAGGATTTATAACAAAGTTCCAAACTTGTCAGAGGTTAAAATAGTTTTAAAAGATTTATTAAATCTTACCGAAAATAAAGTGGATATTGACACAATCCAGACGATAGTATGCAAATTTTATAAAATTAGTAAAAATGAAATGCTTTCACCAAGAAGATCGAGATATCTTGTAAGACCAAGACAGACTGCAATTTATTTAGCCAAGATGTTAACATCAAAATCACTACCAGAAATAGGAAGATCTTTTTCCAATAGAGATCACACAACTGTAATTCACTCGGTTAAAACTATAGAGAGATTAAGAAAAGAGGATAGTGAGTTAAATATTAATATTGATAGTTTAAAAAATAAGATTTTGTATAATAAAGAAAATGAAGTTTAGTTTAAATCAACAAGATCTTCAAAAATCTTTAAACTATTGTCAAGGTGTAATTGAAAAAAGAAGTACATTACCAATACTTTCTAATGTATTATTGGATGTAAGTAATGGAAAACTAACAATAACAGCGACCGATCTTGATTTAATTTTTATTCATCAAATTCCAAACGTAGAAATATTAGAGGAGGGTAAAACTACTTCATCTTCATCAATAATGTATGATATTGTAAGAAAATTTTCATCTGGAAGTAAAATTAATTTTTCTAATCCTAGTGAAAATAAATTACATTTAGAATCTGATAAATCTGTTTTCAACCTAAATTGTATTAATGCTTCTGAATTTCCGTTAACAGATGAAAACTTTAATGAAAATGAGTTTTCGATTAAATCAAAAGAGCTTCTAAAATTATTAAATAAGTGTAAATTTTCAGTGTCTAACGACGAAACAAGACATTATTTAAGTGGAATTTTTTTACATCAGACAGAAGTTGAAGATAAAAATTTTTTAACAGCTGCAGCTACTGATAGTCATAGGATGTCTATATCAAAGATAAGACTCCAAAATAAAGTCCAATTTGATCAGATAATATTACCAAAGAAGACTATTTTTCAACTTTGTTCATTATTAGAGGACTATGAAGGTGAAGTAAAAATATCAAATATTAAATCAAAAATTAAATTTGAAATTAACAATAGTATATTGATATCAAAGCTTATTGATGGAAAATTTCCAAACTACGTACAGGTAATTCCAAAGGAAAACCAAAAAAAATTAGAAGTTGATCTAAAATCATTTTTAAATTCGGTAGATAGGGTTGCGTCAGTCTCATTAGATAAAAAAGATGGTGTAAAATTCAATCTTTCAAAAGATAATTTAGATCTTTCGGTTAACAATACAAATAGCGGTGATGGTAAAGAAAGTTTAAGCGTTAAGTTTGATCACGAGTTAGATATAAGCTTTAATTCTAGGTATTTAATTGATGTTGCTTCACAACTTGATGGAGATAACATTGAGATTTATTTAAAAGATACAGGTTCACCAGCCTTAATTAGAGACCCAGCTGATTATGATAGCATATATGTTGTAATGCCAATGAAGGGCTAATTCATTAATTTTAACTCAGTATATATTTTATCCTCAATATAACTTGTAAAGTCTGCTGGCTCCATTCCAGGTCTTACTGCTGGAAGAATTGATATTGTTATTATTTTTTTTGAAGATAATTTTCCATCTTTTGGCCAAACATTTCCAGAATTTATCGCCACAGGTTGGCAATTTATTTTTAATTCGTCATAAATTCTACCAACACCTTTTTTAAAAGGAATTATTTCATTTGGTAAAACTCTTGTTCCTTGAGGAAAAATAATTATTGGTCTTTCTGAATTTCTTATAGAATTTTTTATTTTATCTATTAAACCTAAATTATCTTTACTAATTTTATTTCTATTAATTGAAATTGATCCTATCTTTTTTAAATACCAGCCAAATATAGGTATTTTGATTAATTCATATTTTAAAATAAATATTGGTGAATTAAAAATTGTTTGTAGGTAAAAAGTCTCAAACATCGATTGATGAGAGCAAGCAATAAAAAACTTTTCATTTTTAATAATATTTTCCTTACCCTTAACAATTATTTTTGTTTGCAAAAAAATCTGAAGGCAAACGGCTGCCCACCTTCCCATCATTTTTCCACCGAATAAAACTATTTTAGTTGGCATTATTAATGATGGTAAAAATATTATTGAAATTAAAGATATACCTAAGAAGAAAAAAAATAAAAATAAAAGTTTTCTTATCATTTTTGTCAAAAACTAAATTATATCTTTTAGTTTTTGTCTTTTTTTAATTACACTTATTTTTGAACCATTAATTAATATTTCAGCAGGTTTAGGTCTAATGTTATAATTTGAGGATAACGATGATCCATATGCTCCTACGTCACAAATAATAATATAATCTTTCTCATTTAATTTTTGAAATTTATTTGTCGTTAAGAATTTATCTGTAGTTTCACAAATCGGACCGACAAAATCATAACTTTTCTTAGTCATTTTATTGGTTTTTTTTAATGGAATTATTTTATGCCTAGCCCCATACAACGCAGGTCTCATAAAATCATTCATAGCTGCATCTATAATAATAAAATCTTTTTTAGAATTTTCTTTTATATAAATAATTTTTGAAATTAATATTGCAGTATCACCAATAATTGATCTACCAGGTTCAAAAATAATTTTTGATTTATGCTTTTTTAAAAATTTTTTAATAATTTGATTATATTTTTTATAATTAAATTTTTTATTATCTTTGTTATAATCAATACCCATACCACCACCAAGATCTATATACTCGAAATTAAAGTTAATTTTTTTTATTAATTTACCTATAACGTTAAGCATTTTTTGGTATGGCTTATGATCTAGAATTTGACTTCCAATATGCACACTTAAACATTTTAAATTTAAAAATTTTGAATTATTTATATACTTTGAAACTTCAATAAATATCTTTTCACTAACACCAAATTTATTTTCTTTTTTACCAGTTGAAATTTGTTTAATTGTTTTTGCATCTGTATTTGGATTTAATCTAATTCCAATATTTACCTTTTTATTCTTAGATTTTGCTATACTTTCTATTTCTAATATTTCACTTTTTGACTCACAATTAATCAGTAAAATATTTTTATCTATCGCGTAAATCAATTCTGACCTAGTTTTACCCACTCCAGAAAAAACAATCTTTTTGGAATTTATTCCTGCTTTAAGAGCAATCATTAATTCACCTTTTGAGACAACATCAGCTCCTAATCCACTTCGTTTAATTAGTTTAAGTATTTCTTGATTACAGTTTGACTTTGTTGAAAAACATATGATTGGAGAAAACGATTTAAAACTTCTTTTAAAGTTACTTATATTTTCATTAATTTTTTTCTTCGAATAGCAAAAAATTGGTGTTTCAAATTTTTTAATTACTTTAGTGAGGCTGGATTTTTCGACTGTAAAAATATTATTGATATATTTCATCTTTTTTTGGCATTTTAAATATGTTATTAAAATTATTAAATTTCGTAACATTATTATTTAATGATGCCTCATATTTTGGCTCATTTTTTCTTCCACATGAAGTTAATAAAATTAGACACATGGTAATTAAAGTTATTTTTTTAATCATAGTTATTTCTTTTTGTAACTTAATATCATTTTCTTAATGTTGTCGAAAGAAGTTCCACCATAAGAAACTTTAGAATTAACAGATTTTTTAGGTTCAAATACTTTCAGAACATCAGCGGTTAAACCTTTTTCAATTTTATTTATCTCTTTTATAGTGAGTTCTGACAATTTTTTTTTATTTTTTTCGGCAAAATTTATGATTTTAGCTGTTTGTAAATAGGCTTTTCTAAATGGATAATTTAATTCTCTAACCATATAATCTGCTAAATCAGTTGCTGTAATGTAACCACTTTCTGCAAGTTCGATCATTCTTTTCTTATCTGGCGAAAAATTTTTAAGAACATCATTTAATATAATCAATGAATTTATTAATTGATCAAACGATTTAAAGACAATTTCTTTATCATCTTGTAAATCTTTAAAATAAGAAAGGGGCAATCCTTTTAATATTGTAAGCATAGAAAATAGATTTCCAAATATGAAACCTGTTTTGCCTCTCAAGTACTCTAGTGGATCAGGATTTTTTTTTTGAGGCATAATGGATGATCCAGTTACAATTTTATCATTCAAATTAATAAGTTTAAAAGCATCTGAATTCCAGATTATAAACTCCTCTGCAATCCTAGAGATGTGAACAGCACATGCAGAGCAAGAATAGAGAAAATCAATTACAAAATCTCTATCAGAAACAGTATCAATTGAGTTTTTAGTAGGTCTGTCGAAACCTAATTTTTTTGAAGTATAAAATCTATCAATTTTAAAAGAAGTACCTGTTAAAGCAGCTACACCAAGTGGATTTTCATTAAGACTCTCTAAATTATTTTGAAATCTATTTCTATCCCTATTAAACATCTCTAAGTAAGCCATTAAGTAATGAGCAAAAGAAACTGGTTGTGCATTTTTAAGGTGTGTGAAACCAGGCATAACTGTCTCAACATTTTTTTCTGCTTTTTTTAAAATATTTTTAATTGTTGCGTCAATGTTTTTAATAATTTCTTTATTAGCATTTCTTAACCAAATTTTAAAATCTGTGACAACCTGATCGTTTCTTGATCTCGCAGTGTGAATATACCCTGCGTCTTCTCCAATTAGTTCAAAGAGTCTGTGTTCTATATTCATATGAATATCCTCAAGCTTGTCATCAAAAATAAGTTTTTTTTTTATAATTTCGTTCTTAATTCTATTCAAACCCCATACTATTTTATTCTTAATTTTAAAATTTATAATTTTTTGTCTAAACAGCATCTCAACATGTACAATTGAAGCTTCAATGTCTTCTCTAAATAATCTTTTATCGATTGAAATTGATCCACCAACCTTTTTAAAAAGGTTTATTTTTTGCTTTTTAATTCTAGTATTCCAAATTGGCTGATTGTTTTTATTTTTACCCATGATATTTAATTAAATTAAATTGTATGAAAATCATTTTTTTTAATTATCTTATAATAATATTTTACTTAATATCATCTAGCGTCTCATATTCAATAGAACGTCCAGAAATAAAGAATCTTATAGTACATAAAGACAAGAAAAAAATTGAAAATATAGAATTTATTAAATCTGAAGGTCAAAAAGTAAGTTTAAATAATTTTAAATCAAACCCATTAATAATAAATTTCTGGGCTACTTGGTGCGCTCCTTGCAAAAAAGAAATGCCATCTTTGGATAAACTGAAAACTTTAAATGAATTTAAAAATATAAATATAATTCCAATTAATATCGGTGGCGAAAGTTATAAAAAATCTAAAGAGTTTTTTGACAAAATCAAAATTAAGAATTTAGATATATTCACAGGATCTGGACCAGAGTTTTCCCAGATATTTAAACTTCGAGGATTACCCACAACTATTCTAATAGACCGAAATGGTTTTGAGATTGGAAGAATTGTTGGTTACATTGACTTTAATGATCAGTCTTTACTTGATTGGTTATCAAAAAATTTATGAAATTTTCATTAAATACAACAATAATAAAACCAGAAAATAACGAGGAAGTTAAAAGTGCTGTAATTTTACTTCATGGATATGGAGGTGACGGTAAAGATATCAGTATGTTAACTTTAAACTGGAAAAGATTTTTAAAAAATACAGTTTTTTTATGTCCTGATGCACATGAAGTATGCAGTATTAATCCAGCAGGGTTTCAATGGTTTGATTTAAATAATGAAGATACAGAATATACTCTTCAAGAATCGAAAAAGGCAGAAAATGTTTTAAACAATTATATTGCTGAAGTAAGCAATTATTTTAATTTAGAATATTCACAAATTTGTGTTTCTGGTTTCAGTCAAGGATGTATGATGTCATTAAATGTTGGTCTGACATCTGAAAAAGAATTTAGTTGTATCGTAGGATTTTCTGGAAGAATTATAAACATGAAGGATTTATCTCCAAGAATAAAAACTAAACCTGATATTCTAATGATACATGGTGAAAATGACACAATTGTCCCGCCAAATAATTTACTAGAAGCTAAGGACTTTTTTATTAGAAATAAAATTAAAATTGAAACTTTAATGATTAAAAACTGTGATCACCATATACCTATGGAAGCTTCGAGTGCGGCATTAAACTTTATAAAAAAAAAAATATTCAGTTAATAAATATTTAATATAATATTAGTTGTGTTGATAAAAAATATATTTAATGTATGTTTTAGGTATGATTGAGCTTTCTGATCAAAGTATCTCTTTAGAAAAATGTCCTGCATTAGTTTTAAATGCAGATTACAGACCTTTAAGTTATTATCCACTTTCATTATGGAGTTGGCAGGACTCAATTAAATCTGTTTTCTTAGATAGAGTTTCTATTGTTAGTTATTATGACAGACAAATAAGAAGTCCTTCGTTTAGTATGAAACTTCCAAGTGTAATTGCTCTAAAATCATACATTAGACCTCAATCAAATCCTAACTTTACAAGGTTTAATGTATTTTTAAGAGATAAGTTTAGCTGTCAATACTGCGGTAGCAAAAATGAATTAACATTTGATCATTTACTACCAAGGTCAAAGGGTGGAAAAACTAATTGGGATAATGTTGTAACAGCTTGTTCTTCCTGTAATGTTAAAAAGGGAGGAAGACTTATTAAGAATTCAGGTATGACATTAAGCCAGTGGCCTTTTCAACCCACCACAGAGGATCTTCATAAAAATGGTAAGAATTTTCCACCAAACTTTTTACATAAAAGTTGGATGGACTATTTGTATTGGGACGTTGAACTTGAACCGTAACTAAATTTTTTCAGAGATTTTTATAGCAACCTTAGAACCAGTTTTAATTACTTTGTCCATAATTGAATAAACACCTTTTTTTGTAGCACCCTTCTCGTAGGCTATATCTTTATGGTCTAATTCGTCTTGTCTAAATTTTATTATTTTTTCCTTTAAATCCTTTTCATCCCCCTCTATTTGGTCAATTTGGCTTTTATAATGTTCGTCTATTACCTCTTCAACTGAGGCCGTACATAACATCGCTGCTTTTTTTCCAAGTATCGTTGAACCAAATCCAAGACCTAGTCCAAGCAAATCCCATAATGGTAGTAATTTTGTTGGTTTTATATTTCTTTTTTCTATTTCATCCTCAAAAAAATTTGAATGTTCCTCCTCATGCTTCTTCATTTCTCCAATAATTTGTTTCAAATCATCATTTTTTACAATAGTATTTAAAGCAAGCAGTTGACCCTCATAAATTTTAATTGCACCTCTTTCTCCAGCGTGATCCACTCTTATAAATTCTTCTAATTTTTTTTTATTAGTTTTTTTCATAGACCAACGTTCTAATAGAAAAAATAACAATTAAAATTGATAAAATTGTATTAATTGCCGCTAGTGAAATTCCAAGAATTTTAAAAGTAGCATCTTTACAGTTAACAGGCATAGTTTTGTTAAGAGACTCTAGTAATTTCGATTTATTCAAAATATCTGATGATCCATTTATACAGGCTGATAGCTCATCAAATATACTATTCTCAATTCCAAAATGATACCCAGATAGTATAGCGCTCAAAGCAAATATTATAGTTGTAACTATTAAAATTTGATCATTATTCGAATAATTAAACCCGATAAAGCTTACGAATATTGCAGCCAGGTAAGGTAACCTTTGATAAATACATAACTTACAGGGTTGATACTGCAATATATACTCAATGTATAAAGCTGAAATTATTGAAATTAATGAGATAGATAAAATAATTAAATAAAAATTTTTTCTATCAGGAAATAGGATCATATTTAATTAATAAAATTATTTAAAAATTTATATATAAAATAAGCAAAAATAATTAGCATAACTGATAGCAAAATAGAGAATTTTAAAAGTTTTTTTTCAATAATTTTTTTCATTGTAGGTCCAAAGTTTCCAATTAAAAACGCTATTAAAAAAAAACGCGAACCTCTTGTTAGAAGAGAAATGACAATAAAATACAAAATATTAAAGTTTATAAAACCACTTGTGATTGTAAGTAACTTAAAAGGTACTGGTGAAAAACCTGCAATTGCTAAAAGAGTTATCCAAGCTATAACTCCACCTTCTGATGATACTTTATCTTTTAAAAATGAAGCATCATCTACACCGTAAATCTCAAAAATTTTAAGGCCAATTTCGTTAAAAAAAATATATCCAATAAGATAGCCAAGGCAAGCTCCCAAAACAGATCCTATAGTTGCAATTGATGCAATTCTAATCCATTCATGTTTTCGAGCTATTGTCATAGGAATTATCAAAACATCGGGGGGTATTGGGAATATAAAACTTTCAATAAAAGATATAAATCCCAAAATAGATTTTGATTTTTTATGACCTGCTAATTTAATAGTTTTATTATACAGTTCTTTAAACATATTTTCTTTTAATATAATAAATGATTTAATACTATTACTTAAAATATGCAAAGTTTTGGGCGAATGGCGGAACTGGTAGACGCGTTGGACTCAAAATCCAATAGTAGCAATACTGTGAGAGTTCGATTCTCTCTTTGCCCACCAAGAATTTATGAGTACACAAAATATTAATAACTTAGTCGAACTGTTTTTTATTAATTATAAAAAACAAAAAAAAGATAATATTCTTTTAACATCCTTGAAAGACACCAGAAACTGTTTTACATGGGAAAAAACATTCCATTCAATAAAAAAACTTTCCTTGGAAATTAAAAAATATGTAAATAAGGGTGATAGATGTTTATTAATATCTGAAAATAGACCTGAGTGGTTTATAACTGATCTTTCAGTCATGTTATCCGAAGCTATTACTGTTCCAGCTTATACAACTTATGCAGAGAAAGATTATGAATATATAGTTGAAAATTGTAATCCAAAATTAATCTTTGTTTCTAATCAAGAACAATTTAATAAAGTTAAAGAAATTATAAAAAAAAAGAGTTTTGTTGTTAAAATATTTTCTTTTGAAGAATTAGATATAGATACTGACACTTATATTAATATTAATAAATTATTTTCTAATT
Source organism: uncultured Pelagibacteraceae bacterium (assembly GCA_902604245.1). Lineage (GTDB taxonomy): Bacteria > Pseudomonadota > Alphaproteobacteria > Pelagibacterales > Pelagibacteraceae > Pelagibacter. Next base: position 124,243 of record CACKXQ010000001.1, read on the forward strand.
TAGATTATCAAGATTTAAACGTGCCAGACTTATCAATTAAAAGAAATGATCCAGCTTGTATTATTTATACTTCAGGAACACAAGGTAACCCAAAAGGTGTAATCTTAAGTCATGGTGGTATTTTAAACAATTGTGATGGTGCGCTTGATATATTGAAACCTTTGCTAACAGATCAGACTAGATTTTTAACCTGGTTACCTCTCTCACATTCTTATGAGCACACCGTTCAATTTGTTCAAATAAGTGTTGGAGCAAAAATATTCTATGCAGAAAGTATTGAAAAATTAATTAAAAATATGAATGATTGTAAGCCTCAACTAATGACTGCAGTGCCTAGATTTTATCAAAATTTATTTCAGAAAATTAATGCAAGTTTTAATAAAGCAACAGGATTAAAGAAAAGTTTAGTTTTAAAAATGTTAGAACTAGGAACTAAAAAGATAAACAAACAATCTTTAACAATTTTAGAAAAATTAATTGACATTATTTTAGAAAAAATTGTAAGAAAAAAAATTAAAAGTCAATTTGGAGGTGAGCTTAAAACCTTTGTTTCAGGTGGAGGAGCGTTAGATAAGGAAGTTGGCACTTTTTTAAATGCTATAGGTCTTCCCACCTTACAAGGTTACGGATTAACCGAGACCTCTCCAGTTGTAAGTTGTAATCCAATTAATGATATTAGAATAGAAACTGTAGGACCTCCATTTAAAGGTAATAAAGTCAAAATAGCCCAAGATGGTGAAATTTTAGTAAAAGGTGAAAATGTCATGTTAGGTTATTGGAATAATGAAGAAGAAACTAATAAAGTTTTAATTGATGGGTGGTTGCATACAGGAGATATAGGCATTTTTGACAATGGATATTTAAAAATAACAGATAGAAAAAAAGATATTTTGATTACACCAGGTGGGGACAACATTTCTCCTGTAAAAATTGAAAACGAGTTATCAAATTCTAAATTAATTGATCAATCAATTGTTTTTGGAGATAATAAACCTTACTTGGTTGCATTAATAGTTCTATCAGATGAAAATACTAACGTAACTAATGATCAAATTCAAAAAGAAATAGAAAATATAAATAAAAATCTTTCTAAAATAGAAAATATTAAAAAATTTTTTACTATTAAGGAAAAATTTTCAATTGAGAATGGAATGTTAACTCCAACTTTAAAACCTAAAAGATATAAAATTGTTAAAAAATATAAAAATGAGTTTGAAAAACTTTATTAAAATATTTTTAAAAAACACTTTATTAATAGCGATTTATTTAACTTTTTTTTAATTAATAAAAAAAATAAAAAAATAATTTTTTTTATATTTTCTAAAAAAATTATATATTTGACATAACTAATCAAAAAAAATAAAAATTACTTATTAACGAATCATAAAGATTCGTTTATAAAAAAAGGGAGCTAAAGATGGCTAAAAGAAAAAAGAAAGCTGCTAAAAAGAAAACTAAGAAAAAAGCTAAGAAAAAAGCTAAGAAGAAAAAAAGAAGATAGTTTAGTATTCTTTTTAACTGATAACGCTCCTCATGGCGCTTGCGTGGGGAGCGTTTTTTTTACTCAGATATTTCTTGATTTAATGGCTCTTCAGCACTTGGTTTTTCGTCAACTTTTTGAATTTGTTTTTCTAAGTTTCTCTTTAAAGCTTTATCAAGTTTTTTTTGTGCATCCTCTAAACTCGATCCCATAACTATTTGGAATTCTGTCAATAACCTTTCATAAGCTTTTTCGAATAATTGTCTTTCACTATAAGATTGATCAATCATTATATCGTCACCTTTGTTGAGATCTCTAACAACCTCCGCTAAATCATAAATTTTACCTGATGATATTTTTGCCTCATATTCTTGAGCTCTTCTACTCCACATTGATCGTTTTATTTTAGGTTTACTTTTTAAGATACTTACACATTTATTTATCTGATTTATTGTTGCCAATGGTCTTAAGTGGGATTGTTTGTTTACTGGCACCATTCCATTTGCCTTATCTTTTTCAAATTTAAGAATATATGTTTCAACATCAATTCCACCTATATTGATTTTTTTGGTTTCTGTAATCTGACCTACTCCATGCTTAGGATAAACAACATAATCTTTGACTTTAAATATTCTTTTTTCTGTATCTTGTTTTTTAACTTTTTTAATTTCAGGTTTTTGTTCATTATTTTTAGGTATTCTAAGTGGATCAGTTTTGATCTCAATTTTATCTTTTTTTTTTAAGTCTTTTATTATTTTTTTTTTATTTAATTCCTTAGTTACTTTCTTAACTTTTACTACTTTAGAAATTTTTTTTGCCTTAATAACTTTTTTTATAATTTTAGACTTTTTCTTAACCACTTTTTTTGTTTTTTTATTACTCAAGATTTTCTTCAAAATATTTTTCATACTTATCTTTTACATCTTTAAATTTTTCATGATCCGCAGGGGGATCTTTTTTTTCAATAATGTTTGGCCATAAGTCAGCATATTTTTTATTCACTTCCAGCCATTTTCCATTTTTATCATCATTGTCAGATATTATGGCGTCTACTGGACATTCTGGCTCGCAAACGCCACAATCTATACACTCATCCGGTTTAATTACAAGCATATTTTTGCCTTCATAAAAGCAATCCACCGGGCAAACTTCTACACAGTCCATTAATTTACATTTGATGCATTTATCATTTACTAAATATGTCATGTTTTTTTTTGTCGAACTTTTTCTTTAATATCACCTACAACTTTTGGATCTAAATAAAGTAATCCAGATAATCTTCTCATTAGGTTCGTTTCATACATATCAGCATCTTCATCCGAATATATAATGTCCCATAATGCCTCAATGATAATTTTTTTGTCCTCTTCACTAATATTTTTAATTTCTCTTGTAAAATCGAGAATTTGATTAGAGTCTCTTTCCTTTTCCTCAGCATCTTGTATTACTTTATCAATATTTTCAGTTTCAGCTCCCATTTCAATAATGGCATCTTTAATAATTTTTTTTTCTTTATCTGTATAATTCTCATCAATTCTTGCCGAATGAATTAATAAACAAGCTACTGCTGTTATTGATGGATGATTATTTTCTTTTTCTGTTTCTTCTTTTTTAAAAATATTAAACATTATTTTAAGTTAAGTTGCGAAAGTACATTAAACGGATTGTCATTAATATTCTTCCTTGTATCTTTTTTAATTACTTTTTTAGATGGAATATATTTAAAGTGAAGATTTTTATCTTTCTCATAAGTTTTGTAATTCATTTTTTTTATTAATTTCACAAAATTTTCTTTATTACAACCTAACAAATTCAGCATTTCAGGAATTAACTTTATCTCTTTAATTTTATCTTCTGATTTGGTGTTAAAAATCATTAAAAATAACCTTTCTAAAATATCTATTCTAACATACAAATTTTCAAATTTTTCAAAACCACATAAAAGCATTAGATTTTTATTTAATATTTTTTTTTCTTCTAAAAAGTTCAATCCAAAAGTTGGTGGTGAGAAATTAAAATTTTTCTCATTAAAGTTTTTCCATAATAGAATTCTTAATGATACAGAGCTTGGTTTAAATAGTTTAAATAAAAAAATATGATACCTTCCAAATTTTACACCTAAGTTTCTTAATTTTTTTCTTTCATCTTGGCTAAGTTTTTTTAAATAATTTAATACTCCATCTCTTTTAACAACTCCATTATTTTCATAAAGATGATACGCTAAAGCTCTTAGTTCTGAATTATTATCTTTTACATTTTTTAAATCTATAAGACTTTTTAACTCTGTTTCAATTTTATCATTTATCCAGTTCTTTAAGTAATTGTTTAGTCTTGATTTTTCACTATTTTCAATCATTTCATCAATAGTTAATTGAATTTGTGGATTTAAATAGTCTGAACCTGGAATTAATTTTGCTATTTGGTTGTTGTTCCAATAAATCTTAAAATCATCTTTCAGCTCAATTAAGCCAGTATCAATTATTTGAGTTATTCTTTTTATAATTTCTGGAACTACGTTTTGTCTTGCAGCCTTTTTTAATGATTTTACATCAGTATCCAACGTATCAACTTTAAGATCTAATTCTAATTTTAAACCTTTTAAACGACCAATAAATTGTTCATTGATCATTACCTCTTCATTATTAATAATCTCTGTTTCAAACGTAATATCTTGTTTTAAACCTCTGGCCAAAACACTTGCTCTTTTATCTATAAATGTTTTTGTTAATTCTTCATGAAGTCTATCTGATAGTTTATCTTCAAGGTTTTTAGTTCTTTCTATCCAATAGTCCTGATTTTCAACCCAATTAGATTTATTTGAAACATAAGCCCATGTTCTAACGTTAGCAATTCTGTTTGATAAAGAGTCAACGTTTCCATCTAATTTATCCAATAAAGATAGCTGTTCCTTCATATAGTGGTTAGGAACTTTTTTATTTCCACTAGTCAAAAAATTAAAAATTTTACTTACAACATCAAAATGATGACCGTAAGTTTTCTTTACAAAATCAGGTATTTGACAACATTCCCAAAGTATTTGTAAAATTTCAGTATTATCTTCAATTTTTACATTTGGAGCCTCTTTCAGAAAATATTTTAATACCTTTTCATCTTGGCATTCATTTATTCTTCTAAGCCAGTCTTTCTGAGGTCTCTCTTCTAAAGATTTTAACAACGAAACTTTATTGGAAAAATTTAATTTTGAGTTTCTCCAAAAGATTGTTTGTATATCTGGAAAACTGTGTGTTTCTAATGCCTCAATCTCTTCTGGTCCAATTTCTTTACATTCACCTGTTGTACCAAATATACCATCGTTTAAATATCTTCCTGCTCTTCCAGCAATCTGTCCAATTTCAGAAATATTTAAATTTCGTAACTTTTTACCATCGAATTTTTTCAAATTTGAAAAATAAACATTATCTAGATCCATATTTATTCCCATTCCAATTGCATCGGTTGCAACTAGATAATCAACATCCCCAGATTGATATAAACTTACCTGCGAGTTTCTTGTTTTAGGGCTAAGTGAGCCCATAACAATAGCAGCCCCACCTTTTTGACGTCTTATCAATTCTGCTATCGCGTAGACTTCTTCAGTAGAAAAAGCAATTACAGCACTTTTTCTCTCTATTCTTGAAATTTTTTTGTGACCGCCAAAAGATAATTTAGAGAGCCTTTCTCTATTTTTAAATTCAATATCTTCAGCAAGTTTTTGGATAATTTTTTTAATAGAGCTTGAACCCATTAGCATGGTTAGCTTTTCTCCTCTCATATTTAACAATCTATCTGTAAAAATATGTCCTCTCTCGTGGTCATTACACATTTGTATCTCATCTATTCCAACAAACTCTAAACTTTTATCCAATGGCATAGACTCAACAGTGCAAAGAAAATATTTTGCATTTATTGGTATAATTTTTTCTTCACCTGTAATTAAAGCAACTTTTGATGGATCTACTTTTTTTATAATTTTGTCATAAACTTCTCTTGCTAAAAGTCTTAAAGGAAAACCGATCATTCCCGAATCAAATGACAGCATAGTCTCAATTGCCAAGAAGGTTTTTCCTGTATTTGTAGGTCCAAGAACTGCTGTGATTTTATTTTTTCTCATTTCTAGCTTTGGTATAGGTTTTTTTACCAATACTATATATTGTTATCTCTAAAGAACAAAAATGGGCTAAAACTAGTCCGAATCATTGAGGAAAAAGTTCTCATTTTTATTATTTAATGTTTTAAGGTTATCATAATTTCTAAAAATTAAATATATTTTTTTATGCCTCAGAAACTGTGGGAAGCAAATTCTCAAACAAAATCAAAATCAAATTTATTTGAATTTGAAAAGTTTTTAGCAAATAAATTTAATTATAAGCCTGAGAAAAATTTTAAAAAATTATTCAATTGGACAATCAAAAATCCAAAGATTTTCTGGTCTTCTATATGGGAATTTTCAAATATAAAAGGTATTAAAAATAATAAGTTTTATTTTCCAAAAGAAATTATAAAAAGTAAATTTTTAGTAAAATCCAAATTAAATTATGCAGAAAACTTGTTGTCTAAAAATGACAATTCAAAAGCTGTTACATTTATTAGTGAAAATGGATACCGAGAAGAAATATCTTGGAATGAATTAAATAATAACACTTTAAAATTAATTAAATTTTTTATAGATAATAAAATTAAAGAAAAAGACAGAATTGCAGCGTATACAGCAAATCAAATTGAGACAGTTGAGAGTTTTTTAGCAACTAGTGCTATTGGAGCCATTTGGTCATCATGTTCCCCTGACTTTGGTATACAAGGTGTTGTAGAGAGATTTTCTCAAATTAAACCGAAACTATTAATAATTACAGATAGGTATTATTATAATGGTAAAGAGATTAATATACTTGAAAGATTACCAGCTATTCTAAAAAAAATTAAATCTATTAAATGTGTTCTAATTGCTAATTATCCTGGTAAAAAAAGTTTAAAACAAAATAAGATCAAGGGAATTAAAATTTTCTATTACAATAAGCTTAAAGATAAAAAAGATAAAAATTATTCATTTAAAAAATTTGATTTTGATAAAGAGCTAGCAATTTTATATTCAAGTGGAACAACTGGGAAACCAAAATGCATATGTCACAGAGCTGGTGGAGTTTTATTACAGCATCTAAAAGAACATAAACTTCATTGTGATGTTAAGGAAGGAGATAATGTATTTTATTTTACTACTTGTGGGTGGATGATGTGGAATTGGTTAATGACTTTTTTGGCATCAAAAGCTTCTATTGTACTATTTGATGGTTTTCCAATGCATAAAAGAAACGATTTACTATTTAAAATAGCTGAGAAAGAAAAAATTTCTCTCTTTGGTATAAGTGCTAAGTACATTGATCAATTAAAAAAGCTTAATTTAAAGATTAAAAATAAATATAAACTAAATTATCTCAAAATTATTTGTTCTACTGGATCACCCTTATCATCTGAAGGTTTTGATTATGTTTATAAAAATATAAAAAAAAATGTACATTTAGCGTCAATTGCAGGTGGAACAGACTTAGTATCGTGCTTCGTGTTAGGAAATATATATTCACCAGTTTACAGGGGACAGATCCAAAATAATGGATTAGGGATGAATACTGATGTTTTTTCTGAAAAAGGAAAATCTTTAATAAATCAAAAAGGAGAATTAGTTTGCAAATCTCCTTTTCCTTCAATGCCAAAATTATTTTGGAATGATAAGAATAATAAAAAATATAAGGGTGCATATTTCAAAAAATTTGAAAATGTTTGGCATCATGGAGATTTTGCTGAAAGAAAATCTAACGGAGGTTATATAATTTATGGAAGATCAGATGCTACACTAAATCCTGGTGGAGCAAGGTTGGGTACTGCTGAGATATATTCCGTAGTTGATAAATTTAAGGAAGTTAAAGAGTCAATTGTTATTGGTCAGAAATGGGATAATGATGTAAGAATTATATTATTTGTTGTTCTAAAGAAACCTAAGTCGTTAAATGAAGATTTATATTTTAATTTGAAGAAGGCTATACGTAAAGATGCATCCCCACGGCATGTACCCAAAAAAATAATTGAGGTCTCAGATATACCAAGAACAAAAATTCCAAAATAGTGAAGCAGTGCTGGAATTAATGCAGCTGCTAAAATATCCCTTAAAGGCAATTCTAAATATTCGACCATAATAAAGGCAGCAGCTCCTAAAATAGGTGGAGTTATTTGTCCACCAGTAGATGCTGTGGCTTCTACAGCACCAGAAAAATGTGGAGGATATCCAACTTTTTTCATTGCAGGTATTGTTAAAGATCCGGTTGTTACTGTATTTGCAATTGAGGAACCAGATATGGTTCCTAAAAATGCTGAAGAAAAAATTGCAACTTTCGCTGGTCCACCTGAATATCTTCCAGCTATTACCATTGCCAAATCAATAAATAATTGTCCTAGTCCTATTCGTGTTGCAAGTACACCAAATAAAATAAATAAAAAAACATATTGAGCCATAACACCAACAGCGATTCCATAAATTCCTTGGTTAGTTATATAAATATGATTTACAAATCCTGCCCAACTACTACCACCGTGTTTTAAAGCTCCAGGGAAAATAGGACCATAAAGTGCAAAAATCATAAATATTATACATATTAATGGAAGTGTGTATCCAATAGATCTCCTTGCAGCTTCAAGGGTCAAAATTATAAGTATTGATCCCATGATAACTTCAGTACTTGAAGGATTTCCTACTCTGCTAGCTAATATTTCAGGAGGTAATAAAGGTAAATAAAGTGCGGTTATTACAACAAGAATTGAAAAAATAATATCTATTATAGAAACTTTATTTTTTGATTTGTCATCAGGAAAACTTTTCCAATTATAAAATAGAAACACTAGACCAACTACAAAAGAGATGTGTATACCTCTATGAAGTATGTCTCTAATTGTTCCAAATCCTGAAGCATAAAAATGGTAAATTGACATCGCAACTAGTGCGATAAACGTCAATAATTTTAAAAAATTTTTTAATTTTCTTTCGTTACTTTTTATTTCAAACTTTTCTTCAAGTGTTGAAACTTCTTCAGGAGAAATATTAAATTGAGACATAATAATGCCCTAGATCTAATGATCTAGGGCACAATTTATTAGAATACTTATAAATTTAATTTATAAGTCCTGCTTCTTTATAGAACTTTTCTGCGCCAGGATGTAACGGTACTCCTACTCCAGAAAGAGCTGTATCAGGTGTAATTGTTTTACCTTTAGCATGACCAACATCCATTAGCTTTCTAGATTCTTTGTTCCATAAAGCTTTAGTGATTTGATAGATTAGCTCATTATCTTCTTTTGCAGATGTAAACCATTGGGCACCTACTGCTACAGTATTTACCTCATCAACTCCTTCATATGTTCCTGAAGGAATTGGGCTTTGTGAGAAAAATCCGTATTTTGAAGTTAATGCTTTAGCACCTGCACCATCTATAGGAACTAATTTTACATCAACTGCAGATGCTAACTCAACAATAGCTCCTGTTGGAAAACCTGCTACAACAAAAATTGCATCAACTTTACCATTTCTTAGTGCGTCTGTAGCTGCTTTACCTTTTAAAGCTTCAGCTTTTACATCACTAGTACTTAAACCATTAGATTCTAAAATTAATTTAGCGTCAACATACGTACCAGATCCAGGTTCGTCAAGTGATACTCTTTTACCTTTTAGGTCTTTAACAGAATTAATATTGCTTTTTTTGAGCGCAACTAAATGAATGTGTTCTTGAAAAAGTGCTGCAATAGTTCTTAAGTCTTTTGCTGGTTCTTTTCCTTCCATAGTTCCGGTACCAGTGTAAGCCCAATAAGCTACATCAGACTGTGCAAATCCTGAATTTCTTAAACCTGAAATAATAGCATTTACATTATCTACTGATCCTCTTGATGAAACAGCAGATGCAATTAAGTTAGGAACTCCACAACTTCCACCTTTACCACATTCTCTTGATCCTGGCGGTTTAGAAATTGCATTTGCAATCATTCCACCAACTGGATAATAAGTGTAAGCCGTTCCTCCTGTACCAATTGTAAAAAATTTTAGTTCTTGAGCAAACGATTTACCTGACAAACCAAGTGTCAGAAGTAATATCATAAGAGAACTTTT
>CACKXQ010000002.1 GCA_902604245.1 uncultured Pelagibacteraceae bacterium
GATATGGGGTTGATGAAGCGATAAAAAAAGTACCAAAAAAATTTAAGAATGATGCTGGTTTAAATTATGATAGATTAAAATGGAGAAGAAAAAAAGGACGCGTAGATAGCTCGCTAGAAATTCTTAATAAAGTAAAAAACACCGAAGAATATTTAGTAAGACCAGATAAATGGTGGAAAGAAAGGTCAATAATTGGAAGATCCTTAATTTATAAAAAAAAATATAAAACTGCATATAAAATTATTTCAAATCACGCAATGACAGAGGGCGCAGATTATGCAGAAGCCGAATGGATGAGTGGATGGATAGCACTAAGTTTTTTAAAAAATGCGCAACAAGCAGAAAATCATTTTTTGAATTTTTATAGGAATGTAAGCTACCCAATCAGCTTATCTAGAGGTGCGTATTGGCTGGGTAAAACTTATGAAAGAATCGGTGATAAAGAAAATTCAAATAAATGGTTCTTTGAAGGATCAAAATATTTAACAACATATTATGGTCAGCTTTCACACATGAAAGTGAAGCCTCAAGAAAAATTTGAACTAGATAAATTAATGTTTGTAGATGATGATTATGAACAAGAGTTTTACTCAAAAAAACTTGTCGCAATTGTTGATTTGCTTGATTATTTAAATAAAGATAAATACACAAAACATATATTAAGATTTCTTGCTAATGATAATGTGAAAAAAGGCAGTGAGGCTTTATCTGCTAAATTAGCATCTGACATATCACGGTTTGATTTTGCCATACAAGTTTCTAAAATTGCCTCATATCAAAAAAGATTTCATAACCAATTTAACTATCCAATAATGAGTATACCAAAATTTGTTGGTGGAAGAAAAATTCCTGATCCGGCATTAATATTATCTATTATCAGACAAGAAAGTGAATTTGATACCTCTGCTAGGAGTAGAGTTGGAGCTCAAGGATTAATGCAACTTATGCCTTATACGGCTAAGACTGTATCAAAACAAGCGAAGTTAGGATACTCGAAGTCTAAATTAACAACTGATCCTGAATATAATATTAATTTAGGATCTCATTATATTGCTGGTCTAATTAATCAGTATAAGGGATCCTACCCTTTTGCTACAGCAGCTTATAATGCTGGACCCAAGAGAGTAAAGTATTGGAAAAAAATTAATAAAGATCCTCAAAAAAAACAGATTGATTATGTTGATTGGATTGAGCTAATTAAATTTAAAGAAACTAGAAATTACGTGCAAAGAGTTTTAGAAAATTACAACGTTTACAGGTACATTTTGTCTCAAAAGCCAATTTATCTAAAAGATTTCTTTAAAAATCAGAACCTTTATTAAATGGCGGAAGAGAAGGGATTCGAACCCTTGGAAGGATTGCTCCTTCGGCAATTTAGCAAACTGCTGGTTTAAGCCAACTCACCCACTCTTCCGTTGATACATGTGTAACTTGAAATCATTGAATATTCAATATTAATCAAGTAATTTCTTGCAAATATGAAAAACAAATATTCTATTTTTTCACTAATAAAAAATGCTTTTTCGCAGCATGAAAACTGGAAACAAGCTTGGGGCAATCCTGAACCTAAAAAAGAATATGAAGCAGTAATTGTCGGAGGTGGTGGGCATGGATTAGCAACAGCATACTATCTCGCAAAAAAGCATAATATGAAAAATATTGCTGTTTTAGAAAAGGGTTGGATTGGTGGTGGTAATACTGGGAGAAATACAACAATCATAAGATCAAATTATTTATGGGATGCAAGCGCTGGATTGTATGACCATGCTTTAAAAATTTGGGAAAATTTATCTCAAGAATTAAATTATAATATAATGTTTAGTCAACGTGGAGTTATGAATTTAGCACATAACCTTCAAGACGTTAGAGATTTAAAAAGAAGAACTCATGCAAACAGGTTAAATGGAATTGATGCTGTTTGGTTAGACACAAAACAAGTTAAGGAATTTTGTCCAATAATAAATACTTCTCCAGATATAAGATATCCTGTACTTGGTGGAACTTTACAAAGAAGAGCTGGAACTGCAAGACATGATGCTGTTGCATGGGGTTATGCAAGAGGTGCAGATACAATGGGTGTAGATATAATTCAAAATTGTGAAGTTAAAGGAATAAAAAGAAATGGAGACCAAGTTGTAGGACTTGATACTACAAAAGGATTTATCAAAACAAAAAAAATTGGTGTAGTAGCCGCAGGTCATTCAAGTGTAATTGCAAATATGGCAGGCTTAAAATTACCACTTGAAAGTAAACCATTACAGGCATTAGTCTCAGAACCAGTCAAACCAATAATAGATACAGTTGTAATGTCTAATGCAGTACATGCTTATGTTAGTCAATCTGATAAAGGTGAATTAGTAATTGGTGCAGGAACAGATGCTTACATATCTTATACACAAAGGGGAAGTCATGATGTAGTAGAAGGTACGTTAAAAGCTATATTAGAGCTGTACCCTATTTTTAGTAGAATGAAGATGTTAAGACAATGGGGTGGTATTGTTGACATTTGCCCAGATGCAAGTCCGATCATTAGTAAAACAAATATAAAAGGTCTTTATTTTAACTGTGGTTGGGGAACGGGAGGTTTTAAAGCAACACCCGGATCTGGTGATTTATTTGCTCACACAATTGCTAATGATGAGCCACATAAATTAAATGCAGCATTTAATCTAAACAGATTTGTAAGTGGAGATCTTGTTGATGAACATGGTGCAGCTGCTGTGGCACACTAATGTTTGTAATAAATTGCCCATATTGTGGAGAAAGAGACCAAAGTGAATTTTCATGTGGTGGCGAAGCACACATTGTAAGGCCCAAACAACCTACAGAGCTGAGTGATGATGAGTGGGCAGAATATTTATTTATGAGAAAGAATATTAAAGGTGTTCAATTTGAAAGATGGAACCATGCTCATGGATGTAGAAAATGGTTCAATATGGTTAGGGACACTTCGAATGATAAAATACATGCTGTTTATAAAATGGGTGAAAAACCTCCTGTAATTTAAATGACAAAATATAGAATTAGTAAAACTAGATTTGTTGATCAAACAAAAAATATTTCTTTTACATTTGATGGTAAAGCATATCACGGATTTGAAGGTGATACTCTAGCCTCTGCACTTCTTTCAAATGGCGTTCATCTAGTTGGTAGAAGTTTTAAGTATCATCGTCCAAGAGGAATAATGTCTTGTGGGTCTGAGGAGCCAAATGCAATATGTCAAATAAATGATAATACCGATTTAACAGAGCCAAATGTAAGAGCTACAGAAATAGAACTTTATGATGGGTTAAGAGCATCTAGTCAAAATTGTTGGCCAAGTCTTAGCTTTGACATAGGTGGAATTAATAATTTAATATCATCATTTATACCAGCAGGCTTTTACTATAAAACTTTTATGTGGCCTAAAGGTTTTTGGAAAAAAATTTATGAGCCATTAATAAGAATGTCAGCAGGACTTGGTAAATCTCCTACACAACCAGATCCAGACATATATGATCATAAGCACGAGTATTGTGATGTGTTAGTTATAGGAGGTGGTATTTCAGGTATTATATCAGCTAAAATAGCTGCAAAAAATAATTTAAAGACAATATTAATTGAAGATAAAAATATACTTGGCGGTTCCACAATTTATCAAAATAATAAAAATTTTATCATAGATAATCAAAAATCAAATGAATGGTTGATGAATGAAATATCAGAATTAGAAAAACTTGATAATTTAAAAATAAAAACAAGAACAAGTTTGGCTGCTTTTCATAGTTATAATTATCTTTTGGCCAAAGAAAATATATCAGATCATCTACCATTGAATAAAAAAAATGGCAGCATAAGACAGAGATTATGGAAAATAAGAGCAGATAAAGTAATTGTTGCCACAGGTGCAATAGAAAGACCTCTTGTATTCCACAACAATGATAGACCAGGAATTATACTTGCTAACTCTGTTAAAAAATATTTAGATTTTTATGGTGTAGCTACTGGATTAAATAATATTATTTTTACTAACAATGATAGTGCTTACGAAAGTGCAGTGTCGTTATTTGAAAAAGGAATATCAGTAAAAATTGTTGATATTAGAAAAAAATCTTCATCAAGTATTGTTAAAAATGCTGAAGAACTAGGAATTGAAATATATTGGCACTCTACAGTGGTAAATACCTTTGGCTACAAAAAGATTAAATCAATAGAAATTATGAATTTATCAGAAGATGGATCGAATGTTACTGGAAATAAAAATAAAATTCAGTGTGATTGTTTAGCAATAAGTGGAGGCTGGACACCTATGGTGCATATGCATACACAGTCAGGAGGAAAATTAGATTTTAGAGATATAGATCAAGTGTTTGTTCCAATTGAAAAAAGTGAAAATCATATAAATGTTGGATCATGTAACGGTGATTTTGAATTAAAGGAAATAGTTAAAAATACAAATAATAAAGTTAAAAAATTTTTAAACATTAATGAAGATAGTCTTGATAAAATTTCAGTTTTATGTTCAAAAGAATTAGAGAAAAAAAACATATGGTTGTTACCAAATACTATTACAGAGGGCAAAACTAAATCTTTTATAGATTTTCAAAATGACTCAACCGCGAAGGATATAAAGTTAGCACTTAGAGAAGGTTTTAAATCGATAGAACACGTAAAGAGATATACAACAACTGGTATGGCTACAGATCAAGGTAAATTATCGAATATGCATGCTTTGGGGATTATTGCTGAAACGGCTGGAGTAAAAATGGGGACTTTAGGTACAACCACTTTTAGACCGCCGTTTACACCATTAACTTTCGGAGCAATAGTAGGTAGAAGTGTTGGAAAATTTTTTGATGTAATGAGAAAAACTTCAATTCATGAATGGCACATTCGAAATAATGCAAAGTTTGAAAATGTTGGGCAATGGAAACGGCCTTGGTATTACCCTATTAATAATGAAAATCTTCATGAAGCAGTTCAAAGAGAAAGTAAAGCTGCAAGAGATAGTGCGGGAATTTTAGATGCATCTACATTAGGAAAAATAGATATTCAGGGATCTGATGCTTCTGAATTTTTAAACAGAGTTTATACAAATGCCTGGTCAAAATTAGGAATTGGAAAATGCCGCTATGGTTTAATGTTAAATGAAGATGGTATGGTTTATGATGATGGTGTAACCACAAGGTTGGGTGAAAATCATTATTTAATGACCACAACAACTGGTGGTGCAGCAAATGTGCTTTCTAAACTTGAAGACTATTTACAAACAGAATGGCCAGAGTTGGATGTTTACTTAACCTCTGTTACAGATCACTATTCTACAGCAAGTATTTGTGGTCCAAATTCAAAAAAAATATTGAAAAAATTATTTCCAAATAAAGATTTTAGTGATGTGGCCTTTCCTCATATGTCTTACCAAGACGCAAAAATTGACAAAATTGAATGTAGAATAATGAGAATAAGTTTCACAGGAGAGCTTAGTTATGAAATTAATATAGAGTCAAGATATGGTAAATCATTATGGGAAAGCTGCATCGAAGCAGGAGAAGAATACAAAATTACTCCCTATGGAACAGAAACAATGCATTTATTAAGGGCTGAAAAGGGATTTATTATTGTTGGCCAGGATACAGATGGAACTATGACTCCAATTGATCTTCAGATGGATTGGATAGTTAGTAAAAAAAAATATGACTTTATAGGTAAAAGATCACTTTATAGAAGTGATACAATAAGAGAGGACAGAAAACAGCTTGTTGGATTGCTTACAGATGACCCTAATGAAATATTAGAGGAAGGTGCTCAGATAGTTTCTGAATTAGATAAGAAACCTGTTGAAATGATTGGACATGTTACGTCAAGCTATTTTAGCCCTAATTTAAATAAATCTATTGCACTAGCAGTTGTTAAAGGTGGAAAAAAGTTGAAAGGTCAAAAACTTTTTATTCCTATGGAAAATAAAAATATCAATGTAACAGTTTCAGATTTTATTTTTTTAGATAAAGAAAACAAGAGGATCAATGCTTAATACAGAATATCCTATCTTTGAAAAAAAAAATTTAGATGAACTAGAATTAAAAATATCTGAACCAATTAAAAAAATAAATATTCGTGGAATAAAAAAGGAATTTTTTACAAAAGTAGGAAAGATTTTATCAATAATCTTACCAAGTGAACCAAATACAAGTTCCTCAAATCAGCAATTTAATGCTCTATGGCTAAGTCCAGATGAATGGTTAGTATATTTTAATGAAGAAAATAATAATGTTTACAACGATCTTTTCAACGAAATTTCTAAATTAAATTTTGGATCAATAGTTGATGTTTCTAATCAATGGATATGTATTAACATAAATGGTAAAAAGACTTTTGATTTACTTTCATCAGGATCTCCTTTTAACTTCAATAATTTTAAAAATACTAAAAATTCAGTAACACAAACATTGCTCAATCATACAGATGTAATTATTCATCATGCCGAAATAAACGAAATAAAACTTTTTGTTAGAAGATCCTTCTCAGAAGATTTATGGTTGTGGATTGAAGATAGCGCTAGGTTTATCTAATTTTTTTTTGATATAATAACTTACATAGCTAAATAATAATATCGAAAGTGTCCATTGAAAAATAAACCACAACCAAAAGAAACTATCAAAATCTGCAGATAGATATTTGGCTAAGTAAAAAACACATATTGGAACAAGAACATTTCGCATCATATTATTTATCATTGCATAATTAGATTTTTTTAATCCCATAAAAAAACCATTTGATAAAAAGAAAATTGGATATGCAGGTAAAATAAATGCTGCAATTTTTAAATATCTACTCCCATACTCTAAAACAGTCTCATCGTTAGAGAAAAGACTGGGTATTAAATCTGCTGTGAAATAAATTAATATTCCAGAAAAAATCATTAATAAAATCCCATATTTAACAGATATAAAATAAGTCTCCTTCACTCTATCGAAATGTTTTGCACCATAATTTTGAGATATTATAGAAATAATTGCAGTATTAATTCCTAATATAGGAAGTAAAACAACTTGCTCTATTCTCGTAGCTGCACCATAGCCAGCTACTGCCAATTCACTAGTTTGACCAACATAAGTAAATATAAATGTAGCAGCAACTGCATATCCACATATAGCAATTGATATTGGCATTGATTGAAAAAATATATTTTTTAAGAATGCTAATTTAATTATAAAAAATTCCTTGGTAATTTTTTTTACTCTAGGATTTTGTAAGACTTTATATAAAATAATTGCGAATGCTATAAATTGGGCTATAATTGTTGACAGACCTATCCCCATCATACCAAAAGCAGGAATGAATAGAAAACCAAATATTAGTATTGGATTTAAAATTATATTTAGTAGAAAACTTAAAACCAAAACATTTCTGTATGTTTTAGTATCCCCTTCTGCATGTAATAAAGAGTTAAGTGATACAACAAAGAAAAAAAGAAATGATCCATAAAACATAATATTTGTATATTGTAGCCCTAAATTTGTAATTTCTTCAGTCGAGCCCATTATGTAAAAGACCTTTTCGGCAAAATATAAACCTATGAAGGTAATAAAAACTGATATGATCAGTCCATAGATAATAATATGGGTAAAATAATATGAGACATTTTTTTCATTTTTTTCTCCAATACTATTCCCTATTAGTGAAGTTCCCCCGACTGTTACTCCAATTGATGTTGCAACAATAATAAAATATATTGGAAATGATTTACTGAGAGCAGAAAGCGCTTCTGGTGAGATTAGTCCTGAATAAAAAGTATCAACAATATTGTATAAAGTTTGAAAAAGTGTACCTACGCTTGCTGGTATTGCAAGTTTTCTAACAAGTATAGGTATATTTTCTTTTAGTAAATCCATTAAGATTAAAATTTAATTAATATTCTTTTTTGAAGATATGTCTCTTGCCAGTTTTTTTTGCAAGTATTATTTGCTTTTGTCTCATTGCAAATCTAGATTTTTGATCATCTGTTAAGTGATCGTGACATTTTGGACAATGAATACCTTCCAAATATTTAGAAGATTTTTTTTCTTTAATAGAAAGAGGTTTTCTGCATCCACTACAAACTGAATAACTACCTTGCTTTAAACCATGTTTTATTGAAACTCTATTGTCAAAAACAAAACATTCACCACTCCATTGACTATTTTTTTTATCTATATTATTCAGATAATTAATAATTCCACCTTTTAAAACATATACATTTTTAAATCCTTTTTTTTTCAAATAAATATTTGCTTTTTCGCATCTGATACCACCTGTGCAAAACATTGCTATTTTTTCACTTTTTTTAAATTGATTTAAATATTTAGGAAATTGACGAAAGTTTTCTGTATTTGGATTTAAAGATTTTTTAAAAGTTCCCACATCATACTCAAAAGATTTTCGAGCATCTATCAAAACTGTGTCTTTTTTTTTAATTATTTTGTTCCATTCACTTGGATCAAGGTTGTTCTTAGGATAGTTGTAGTTTCTAACTTTAAAACCCAATGGAACAACTTCCTTTTTAATTTTTACTTTAGGTTTATGAAATGGATTAAATTTACAATTTGAATTATTTTCTGAATTAAATTTTTTTATAGATAATATTTTTTTTAAAAGTTTATTAAATTCTAAAAGATTATTTTTTTTTGCTGAAATCGTTCCATTAACACCCTCTGATGAAATTATTATTGTTCCACAAATTTCATAATTTTTAAGATTATTTACTAATCTATTTTTTAATTTTTTTAAATTATTGAGTTTTTTAAATTTATAAAAACCAAAAATATTAAACATTACAAAACCCTACAAACAGTCATTCCATCTCCTAATGGGATAATTATTTGTTCTACCCTTTCATCGCTTGAAACATGCTTATTTAATTCTCTTATATTTAATGTAAATTTATCGATATTATCTTCATCTGCCACTTCACCGTGCCATAAAACATTATCAATGAGGATTAAACCACCTTTATTTATCATCTTAAATGATTTTTCATAATATTCTTTATAGTTAAATTTATCAGCATCAATAAAAACCATATCATATTTTTGGTTTTTCAATTGATCTAAACTATCTAGAGCAGGTTTTACAATTGTTTGAATTTTTTTATCTTGATTTGCTTTCTTAAAAAAACTTACTGCAATCTTGTTTGTATCTTTGTCTTTATCAAGTGTTGTAAGTTTTCCATCATCTGGAAGTGCTAGGGCAATAGAAAGTGCACTTAAACCAGTAAAAGTTCCAATCTCAAGTACATTTTTTATATTAGATATTTTTATTATTAAATGGATAAAATGACATTGAGATATTGCTACTTGCATTCTCTTCTCATTTCCAAGTGTATTATTATAATCTATGATTTCTTTTTGAACTGGGTTTAGTTTGAAACTAAAATTATTAATATATTTTTCTATTTTTTCAGAAATTTCAATGTTTTTACCCATCTATTTTAATTATATAATGTCTATAGGTTTAGTTAAAATTAAAGTTTCTTCTTTAATATTTCGTTAATTAATTGAGGGTTAGCTTTTCCACCTGAAGCTTTCATTGCTTGCCCCACAAAGAAACCAAATAACTTTTCTTTTCCTTGTTTATATTCAATGGCTTTTTCTCTATTTTCGTTGATAATTTTATCAATTAATGTCTCTAGTGCTTTTGGATCGCTTTCTTGCTTTAACCCCTTTTCCTCAACAATTATTTGAGGATCTATGTCACCATCCAACATTAATTCAAATATAGTTTTAGCAATTTTACCTGAAATAGTTCCATTTTTAATTAAATTAATTAATTTTGCTAAATTTTTTGCACTTATTGGACTTTGATTAATTTCAATATTTTTATTATTTAAAAGAGCAAATAATTCACCAGTAATCCAATTCACAGCTAGTTTCATATCACGGTTTTTGCCCATTTTAGCAACAACTTCTTCAAAATATTTTGCTGTATCAATATCAGAGACTAATATTGTTGCTTCATAAGGTGAAATTTTAAACTCATCAATAAACCTTTTCTTTTTGTCATCTGGTAATTCAGGGATTTCAGATTTTAGTTGATCAATAAATTCATCCGTAACTTCTAATGGAAGTAAATCTGGATCTGGAAAGTATCTATAATCATGAGCATCTTCTTTTGAACGCATTGACCTTGTTTCATTTTTTTTTGTATCAAAAAGTCTTGTTTCTTGATCTATTTTTTCACCTTCTTCTATTAAATCAACTTGTCTATTTGCTTCATAAATAATTGCCATTTGCATGAACTTTATAGAATTAACATTTTTTATTTCACATCTCGTTCCTAAATCTGTTGAGCCTTTTATTCTTACGGATACATTAACATCAGCTCTCAATGATCCCTCTTGCATGTTACCATCACAAGTTCCTAAATATCTCATAATAGATCTAAGTTTTTTTATATAAGCATTGACTTCATCTGGTGATCTTAAATCAGGCTTACTAACAATCTCCATTAAAGCTACACCCGATCTATTTAGATCAACTAGTGTGTTATTCGGATCAACATCATGAATACTTTTTCCTGCATCCTGCTCTAAATGTAATCTTTCTATTCCGACTAGTTTTTGACCTTCGGGCATATCCAAAATAACATTGCCCTCACCGACAATTGGGTATTTATATTGTGAAATTTGATACCCCTGAGGTAAATCAGCATAAAAATAATTCTTTCTATCAAAAACTGACTTATTATTGATCTTAGCATTTAAACCAATACCAGTTTTTATAGCTTGTTTAACACAATATTCATTAATTACTGGAAGCATTCCTGGAAATGCTGCATCAACTAAACTTACTTGAGTGTTAGGTTCGGCACCAAATTTCGTAGAAGATGATGAAAAAAGTTTTGAATTTGATGTTACTTGAGCATGAACTTCAAGTCCTATAACAACTTCATAAACATTATCATTTCGCTCAATTAAATATTCCAAATTATTTTTAGACATTATTCCATCCACCAATCAGTTATATTATTTTTATAATTGATTTTTTCCTCCATTGAATAAGCAATATTTAAAACTGTTTGTTCATCAAACGGTTTACCTATTATTTGTAAACCTAATGGATAATTATTTTTATCTGTGCCTGCTGGTATTGATATTCCAGGTAAACCTGCAAGGTTTACTGGAACAGTAAATATATCATTTAAATACATTGAAACTGGATCATTAGATTTTTCTCCAATTTTAAAAGCAGAACTAGGTGTTGAAGGTGTCAAAATAGCATCTACTTTATTATAAGCTTGATCAAAATCTTGTTTAATTAATTGTCTAACCTTTTGAGCTTTGAGATAGTAAGCATCATAATATCCAGAAGATAAAACATAGGTGCCTATCATTATCCTTCTCTTTACTTCTTCACCAAAACCTTCTGATCTAGTTTTTTCATACATGTCAATTAAACTTTCTCCGGAAGATCTTAGACCATATTTAACACCATCATATCTTGCTAAATTAGATGATGCTTCAGCTGGCGCTACAATATAATAAGTAGGCAAAGCATAACTGGTGTGAGGTAAAGAAATATCAATTATTTCAGCACCACAATCTTTTGCATATTCAATACCTTTTTTCCAAAGATTCTCAATTTCGTCTGACATCCCATCAACCCTGTATTCTTTTGGGATTCCAATTTTTATACCTTTGATATTTCTAGTTAGTTCTGATGAATAATTATTTCTTTTAAAATCTATTGAAGTTGAATCCTTTTTATCAAATGATGAGATCACTTCTAAAAGAATGGAGCTATCTTTGACATCTTTGCTCATCGGACCTGCTTGATCTAAAGATGATGCAAAGGCAACAATTCCATATCTTGAACAGCTTCCATAAGTAGGTTTTAGACCTACAGTTCCAGTAAAGGAGGCTGGTTGCCTAATAGATCCACCGGTATCAGTTCCTATTGTTACAGGTGTTAAATTAGCTGCTAAAGCCGATGAGGAACCACCTGATGATCCACCTGGAACTAAATCTTTTGCAATTGGGTTTTGAACATTGCCAAAAAAACTTGTTTCATTAGATGATCCCATTGCAAATTCATCACAATTTAGTTTGCCTAGCAAAATACCACCTTCATTCCATATATTTTGTGTTACAGTAGATTCATAGTTTGGGACAAAATTATTTAAGATATTGCTTCCAGCTGTTGTTCTCACTTCATTTGTGCAAAATAGATCTTTTACAGCAATTGGAATACCTGGAAGTTTTAAATCAAAATTTGGGTTACTATCAAACTTTTTTGAAATTTTAAGACAATTTTCAAAATTTTCAGTTACATATGCATTTAGTTTTTTTGACTTTTCAGATCTATCAACAAAAGATTTTGCAGCTTCATATGAAGATATTTTTTTTTCTTTTATACTTTTAATTAATTCAAAAAGACTTAAAGATGTTATTTCGGTCATTACTCAACTACTTTCGGAACAACAAAAAAATCATCATTTTTTTCAGGAGAATTTTTAAGAATCTTTTCTCTTATATTTTTGCTAGTTATTTTATCTTCTCTGAATCTTAAAGTTGTTTTAGCTAAAGAGGTTAAAGGTTCAACATTCTCAGTTTTTAGCTCATTTAATTTTTCAATAAATTCAAATATAGAGTTCATATCATTTGCCAATTTTTCAGCTTTTTTCTCTTCAAGTGAAATCCTTGCTAATTTTGATATATGTTTTACAGTTTTAAGATCTATCGTCATATGGTAAAAATAATGTCGCAAACTACCACTTAAGTTAAAAATATACAATATGATCACAATTAATGAATTCAAAAACAAATTATCAAGTGGTTCAAGATTATTGGGTATAGATTTAGGCACAAAAAGGATTGGGATTGCAATAAGTGATTATAATCAAAAAATTGCTTCTCCCCTTCAAACCTTAGATAATTCTAAACAAGGTAAATTAATTGATGAACTAGAAAGTATTATTGCAGAATATGACATCAGAGGAATTATTATAGGCAATCCAATAAATATGGATGGCACTTACGGAAAATCTTCACAATCAGCAAAAGATATAGCAATCAATATTTCGAATAAAATTGATATTCCTGTTTCTTTGTGGGATGAAAGGTTATCTACTGTCGGTGCTTTCAATTTATCAAGTGAATTAGATATAAATGTCAGTAAAAGAGAGAAAGATATTGATAAGTTTGCAGCAGCTTTTATTTTACAAGGTGCTTTAGATTTTATTCAAAATTAATGGTTGCATAGTTAATACTATATAGTTATAGAGTTAGTTTTAATGGCAATTAAATCCAAAAAAGCTATTAAAATATCTCAAAAACATTTGTTAGGTATCCAAGATTTATCTGTTAGTGATGTTACTGCTATTCTGAATGAAGCCTCTAAATTCATAGAATTAAATAAAAGTAAAAGTAAAAAAATAGATATTTTAAAAGGGAAAACTCAAATAAACTTATTTTTTGAACCATCAACAAGGACGCAGAGCTCATTCGAATTAGCAGGAAAAAGATTAGGTGCAGATGTAATGTCAATGAATATTACAAATTCTGCAATCAAAAAAGGTGAAACGTTAATTGATACAGCAATGACCTTAAATGCAATGCACCCGGATATTATTGTAATAAGACATCAAGACTCAGGTGCTTGTAACCTTCTATCTCAAAAAGTTAATTGTGCAGTATTAAATGCAGGTGATGGTAGAAGAGAACATCCTACACAAGCATTATTGGATGCTTTAACAATTATAAATAGAAGAAAAAAAATAGAAGGTCTTAAAATAGCAATATGCGGAGATATATTACATTCAAGAGTAGCAAGATCAAATATTTATCTTCTAAACATGTTGGGTGCAGAAGTGAATATCGTGGCCCCTTCAAATTTAATGCCAAATGAAATTGAAAAATTTGGAGTAAATATTTTTTCTGATATGAAAAAAGGAGTTAAAAATTGCGACATAGTAATGATGTTAAGATTACAGAATGAAAGAATGACAAGCTCGTTTCTATCATCCAATAGAGAATACTATGAGTATTATGGCTTAACACCAGATAAAATTCAATATGCTAAAGAAGATGCTTTAATAATGCATCCAGGACCGATGAATAGAGGAATTGAAATTGATACAAACTTAGCTGACGATATAAACAAAAGTGTAATAAAAGAACAGGTTGAATTAGGCGTAGCAGTAAGAATGGCCTGCTTAAAGATTTTTTGTGAATAAATGAAAAAAAAATACTTTATAAATGCAAATATAATTGACCCTCATAATTCCTTAAATGAAGTTGGAGGAATAATAATAGGAGAAAATGGAAAAATTGAAGCTGTCGGAAAAAAAGTAAATTCCAATAACATTCCATCTAGAGAAAAAGTAATAGATTTAAATGGAAAATACATATTTCCAGGCATTGTAGATATGCGAGTTTTTGTTGGTGAACCAGGATATGAATATAAAGAGAATTTTAGAACACTTAGTGAAGCGGCTTTATCAGGCGGTGTAACTTCAGTTGTTACTATGCCTAATACAAACCCAGTAATTGATAATGTTTCAATAGTTGATTTTCTTAAAAGAAGAGGAAGAGACAAATCAAAAATTAATATTTATCCAACAGCTGCATTAACAGTAAAAGCAGAGGGAGAAAATATGACTGAATTTGGTTTATTACAGAGTAAAGGAATTATTGGTTTCACAGATGGAGTAAAAACAATTCAAAATCCTAGAATTATGAATAGGATTATGAATTCAGCATCAGATTTAAAATCCTTAATAATACAACATGCTGAGGATGCAGAATTATCAAAAGATGGAATGATTAATGATGGTATCATAGCAACAAAACTTGGTCTCCAAGGTATTCCAATAAGCGCTGAATTGTTAATTATAGAAAGAGACTTAACATTGTTAGAATATAATAGTTGTAGGTATCATATTTCTCAGATTTCATCTGCAAACTCTGTAGAAATAATCAGAGAAAGAAAAAATAAAGTAAACTTCAGCTGTGGTGTTTCGATAAACAATTTATCATTAAATGAAAATGACATTGGTGATTTCAAAACTTTTTTAAAATTATCACCTCCTTTAAGAACAGAAACTGATAGAAACGCTTTAGTTCAGGGATTAAATGATGAAACAATTGATGTTATTGTTTCTGATCATAAACCAGAAGATGAAGAAAATAAAAGATTAACTTTTGCTCAAGCAGAAACTGGAGCATCTGGAATTGAAACTTTATTGCCCTTAAGCTTAGAATTATATCATAATGGATCGGTTGATTTGGAAACTATAATAAAAGCTTTAACATCAAAACCTGCAGAAATACTTAAAATAAATAAAGGTAACTTATCGACAGGAAATGATGCTGATTTTTGTATTGTAGATATAAATAAACCCTGGGTTGTTAGAAAAGAGAAATTAATATCAAAATCAAAGAATACCCCTATTGAAGACAAAAAGCTTCAAGGCAAAGTTATAAGCACATTTGTTAATGGTGAAGAATTATTTAAATCTGAATAATGGATTATATTATAACAGCTTTGGTATCTTATCTATTTGGCTCTATACCTTTTGGATATCTATTCACAAAAATTTTACTTAAAAAGGATATTAGAAATGTAGGATCAGGAAATATTGGTGCCACAAATGTTTTAAGAACTGGCAATAAGTCATTGGGTTATTTAACACTTGTTTTAGATATAGCAAAAGCTGTTGTGCCTGTTATCTATATAAAGTTCAATTATCCTGACTTAGTTTATTTATCAGCTCTTTGTGCATTTTTAGGACATTTATTCCCTATTTGGCTAAAATTTAAAGGTGGTAAAGGTGTTGCAACTTTTGTTGGGATTTTAATTTCAATAAATATTTATTATGCAATTGTTTTTGGAATTGTTTGGATTTTAACTTTTTTCATATCAAAATATTCATCTCTATCCTCCTTATTTGCTTCTATTTCAATACCAATATACTTATTAATCATAAATCAGGATAATATAATTTTTTTCATCATTATGTTTGTTTTGATTTTTTATACACATAGAGGAAATATTAAAAGATTAATAAACAAAGAAGAAACAAAGAGTAAAATTTATTAATTTGACAGTTTAATAGTTATAAGTAGTTTGACTAATTATGAATCTTGTAATTGTTGAAAGTCCTGCAAAAGCTAAAACTATAAATAAATATCTAGGTTCAAATTACACTGTTTTAGCAAGCTATGGTCATATTAGAGACCTTCCTTCAAAAAATGGTTCTGTAGATCCAGAAAATTCTTTTAAAATGATTTGGGAAGTAGATAGTTTCTCAAAAAAATATTTAAAAGAAATTACCGATACAGCCAAATATTCAGAAAAAATTATTTTAGCTACTGACCCTGATCGAGAAGGTGAAGCAATTGCTTGGCATGTCAAAGAGTTTTTAAACGAAAAAAAACTTCTTAAAGATAAAAAAGTAGAACGTGTAGTTTTTAATGAAATAACAAAAAGAGCTGTAACAAATGGAATAGATAACCCAAGAAATATCGAAAATGAACTTGTAGATGCCTACATGGCAAGAAGAGCGCTGGATTATTTAGTAGGATTTAATATATCGCCAATTTTATGGACAAAATTACCGGGATCTAAATCAGCAGGAAGAGTTCAATCTGTTGCTCTTAGATTACTAACTGAGAGGGAACACGAAATAGAAGTTTTTAAACCAGAGGAATTTTGGACACTTAACTTAAATTTCTTAACGAAGGAAAATTTAGATATAAATACATCTATTACTCAATTAGATGGTATAAAAATTGGGAAATTCTCATTTAAAAATAAAGAAGATATTAATAATGCTTTAGATTTAATTAAAAATAAAAAATATAATATTACAGATATAATATCTAAAATTTATACACGAAACCCTTCTGGTCCTTTTACTACTTCTACTTTACAACAGACATCGTCAAGCAAACTGGGTTTTGGGGCCTCTAGAACAATGCAAATTGCCCAAAGACTTTATCAAGGTATAGATATTGATGGTGAAACCGTTGGATTAATTACTTATATGCGTACAGATGGAACTAATATATCAAAAGATGCTGTAGCTTCTTTTAGGAATTTCATTACTCAAAATTATGGTGAAACGTATTTGCCGTCCACACCTTTAAATTATTCAGGAAAAAAGGCAAAAAATGCACAAGAAGCTCATGAAGCTATCAGACCAACGGAAATTAGCAGAGTGCCTGAAGATATGAAAAAATATTTAAGCACAGATCAATACAAACTTTATAATTTGATATGGTCAAGGTCATTATCTTCACAAATGGAGTCAGCAAAATTTGATAGAAAAACTATAACAATTACATCTGAAGATAATAAAAATATATGTAAAGCTAATGGATCAACTTTAAAATTTGATGGTTTTTTAAAGGTTTCAAGAATAGATGAAAATAAAGATGATGAAAACACGCTGCCAGATGTTGTAAAAGGTGAAGTAGAGTTTAAAGACTTTACGGATGAGCAACATTTTACTCAACCACCACCAAGATATTCAGAAGCAAGTCTTGTTAAAAAGTTAGAAGAATTAGGAATTGGAAGACCTTCAACATACGCAAGTATAATTTCAGTAATTTCAAATAGAGGTTATGCAGACATAGAAAACAAAAGATTTTTTCCAACTGATAGGGGGAAATTGCTCTCTGCTTTTCTTGAAAAATTATTCTCAAAATATGTGGATTATGATTTCACTGCAAAATTGGAAGATCAATTAGACGATATAACAGCTGGTAAAGAAAATTGGATTAATGTTTTGGAGGAATTTTGGAGAGATTTTAATTTAAATGTAGCAGACGTTAAAGAAAAACGTACTAGAGAAGTCTTAGATATGCTTAACGAAAGTTTAGGCTCATTAATCTTTGAAGTTGATAAAGATGGAAAAATCAACAGAAAATGTAAACTATGTGATAGTGGTCAATTAAGTTTAAAAAACAGTTTTCGAGGTGGTGCTTTTATCGGATGTTCAAATTATCCAGATTGTAAATTTACAAGACCTCTTTCAAAGTCTAAAGCAGCCCAACAATTGACTTTAGCAGAACCAAAATTAATTGGTCAAAATGATAGTGGTAAAGATATATATTTAAAAAATGGAAGATTTGGTCCCTATCTTCAATATGAAAAAGAATTAAATGATGTTGAAGAAACTAAACAGAAAAAGAAAAAATTAAAAAAAGAAGATAATAATATGAAAAACGTATCTATACCTAAAGGAATTGATATCAAAAGTATAGATTTAGATAGAGCCAAGTATTTATGCTCACTTCCAATTAGTTTAGGTAAAAACCCTGAAAACGATAAAGATATTACTTTAAATGTTGGTCGTTTTGGACCATATTTAAAGTGTGAAAATAAATCGGCGCGTTTAGAGAATGTTGAAGAAATATTTAGCGTAGGTCTTAATAGAGCCGTAACTCTAATAGCTGAGGCAAAACCTGGAAGAATTTCTTCATCTTTGATTAAAGATCTCGGTGAGCACCCAGAAGATAAAAAACCAGTAAGGATTATGAAAGGTCAATATGGGCCTTATATAAAATACAGATCATTAAACGCTACTATTCCTGAAGAAAAAGACCCAATTGAATTAACAATGGAAGAAGCTCTTATTTTAATTGAGAAAAGAAAAGAGTACGATAAGAATAAAAAGAAAAAGAAAAGTAAATAATGTCTATTGATGCAAAAATAAAAGATATGGGTTTAGTTTTACCAAAAGCAACTGATCCTGTTGGTTCATATGTTGCCACAAAAATTTCTGGTAATTTACTTTATATATCAGGACAAATATCAATAGATGCAGATGGACAATTAATTAAAGGAAAAGTCGGAAAAGACTATAATACAGAACAAGCTTACAAAGCAGCACAAAGATGCGCATTAAATATAATTGCACAGGCTAAAAAAGCATGCTCAGATGATTTATCAAAAATTAAATCATGTATTAAATTAACTGGTTATGTTAATTCTACAGATGACTTTATTGAGCAACCAAAAGTAGTTAATGGTGCATCAGATTTGATTAAAGATGTCTTCGGGGATAATGGTGCACACACACGTGCAGCTGTAAGTGCAAATAGTTTGCCTTTAGGTGTGGCAGTTGAAGTTGACGCAATATTTGAGATTAAATAGTTATCTGCCTATACTATAATAATCTATATTTTTATTTTTCATTTTTGAGGGTGAATATAGATTCCTTAAATCATAAATCTTAAATTTCTTCCTATTATTCAACCTATTAAAGTTTAGCTGCTTAAACTCGTTCCACTCTGTATGAATAATTAAAAGGTCACTATTTTTACATGCATCTTTGATATTATTAAAATAAGATACTTTTATTTTATCAAAATCATTTTTAATTCCTGTAGGTTCATAGTAAGACACTTTTGCACCTTTTCTAGTCAAATATGGGATTAATTTTAGAGAGGCCGAGTCTCTCATATCATCAGTACCAGGCTTAAAAGTAACACCTAAAAATGTGATTTTCTTATTTTTAATCTTATTATTTAATATTTTCTTAATTTTATTTAATAATAATTTATACCTATTGTCGTTAGAGTATATTGTGGATTTAACTATAGATAAATTAGTTTTAAATTTTTTTGAGGTAGAAATTAATGCAAGCGTATCTTTTGGAAAACAAGAACCACCGTAACCAGGTCCAGCTCTTAAAAATCTTCCTCCAATCCTCTCATCAGCTCCAATTCCTGCCGAAACATCAGTTACATCGACGTTAAGTTTTTCACATAAATTTGAAATTTCATTAATAAATGTAATTTTTGTTGCTAGGAATGCATTAGATGCATATTTTATAACTTCGGCAGCACGTCTTGATGTATTGAAATATCTACTCTTTTTTTTAACAAAAGGAGAATATAAATTTTTTAAAATATTATTGGCCTTTTTACTCTTTGTTCCAACTACTACTCGATCAGGAAACATAAAATCTCTGATAGCCTCACCTTCTCTCAGAAATTCTGGATTGGAAACAACATCAAATAATTTTTTATTACTTTTAGTTGATAATAGTTTTTGAATTTTGTCGCCAGTGGTAACTGGAACAGTTGATTTTGTAACGATAATTTTATATTTGTTTAAATTCTTTTTTATATCCTTTACAACTTGAAATACATATTTTAAATCTGCTTCTTTAGATTTTGTTTTAGTCGGAGTGCCAACACATATAAATATAAGATCTGATTTTTTAATTGACTCTGATATATTTGAGGAAAATTGTAACCTATTTTGCTTTAAGTTTCTTATAACTAATTCTTCTAAACCTGGTTCATAAATTGGAATTAAGCCTTTTTTTAGATTGCATATTTTATTTATGTTATTGTCGACACAAATAACATTGTTTCCAAGTTCAGCAAAACAAGTTCCACTGACTAACCCAACATAGCCTGACCCAATCATACATAATTTCATAATTTTGCAATCTCCAATGTTGAATTTATGTAACCACTCATAGAACCACAATCTAAATATTTTCCTGAAAACTTATGGCCAATAAACAAAGATTTATTATCAATCATTGTTTTAATTGAGTCTGTAATATGTATCTCTCCCCCTTTTCCTTTTTTTTGTTTTTTAAGTATTTTAAATATATTCTTGCTTAATATATATCTTCCAATTACTGCATTATTTGATGGAGCTTCTTTTGTATTTGGTTTTTCAATAACATTTGAAATAATAAAATTCTGATTATCAAGTTTTTTTGATAAAGAATATATTCCCCAACGATTTACATTATTTTTTTTAACTGACATGCTCGCCATTACTGAAGATTTATATTTTTTATGTAATTTAATCATATCCTTTGAGCAGTTTCTTTTAATTATTAAATCATCTGGAAGTAGCATTAAAAAATATTTATTTTTAATGAATTTTTTAGTTTTTAAAACAGCATCACCAGTACCTAGTGGTTTATTTTGATAAACAAATTTAATTTTTTTTTTATACTTTAAAATTTTTTTGTATTCTTTAATTATGCGTGGATCTTTTTTCTTTTTAATTAATGATTTGTAAAATTCATCATTATAAAAATAATTCTTTATCATTTCTTTTTTTTTAGAAATAATGAAGATTATTTCTGTAATACCAGCCTCAATGCATTCATCAAGAATATACTCAATTCCAGGCTTTCCATTTATAGGCAATAGCTCTTTAGCAAAAACACTGGTTAATGGCAAAAGTCTTGTACCTAAACCAGCAAGTGGAATAATGGCTTGTTTAATCATAAAGATAATTTATTTATAAACATATATTTAAAATATGAAAATAATTACAAGTATTTTTGATTTAAATAAAGAGATTAAAGACTATAAGAATATTGGTTTTGTACCTACAATGGGTGGAATACATGCTGGTCATATATCTCTAATAAAAGCCTCACAAAATAAAAAAAGTAAGACAATTGTAAGTATTTTTGTAAATCCTACTCAATTTAATAAAAGGGATGATTTTAAACAATATCCGAGAAATATTCAGAAAGATATTGGTATACTTGAAAAATTAAATGTAGAGTATTTATTCACACCTAATGCCAAAGATATATACAAATCTAGGTCTAAAAAATTTAATTTAAAAAAAAAATACAAAATTTTGTGTGCAAAATATAGAATTGGTCATTTTGAAGGTGTTCTAAATGTTATGAACAGACTTATGACCATTATAAAATCAAAAGATTTATATATGGGTGAAAAAGACTATCAGCAGTTATATCTAATTAAAAAATTCCTATCGAAAAAGTTTAAGGTTCGTATTAATTCATGTCCTACTATCAGAATAAATAATATTGCTTTATCTACACGAAACAAATTATTAAAAAAGAGATCTATTAAAAAAGCTTCAGAAATTGCATTATTTTTAAAAAAAGTTAAGTATAAGTCAAAATTAGAAGGTGCTAAATTGGTCTCTGATTTACATAATTATAAAATAAAATTAGAAAAAAAATATCATATAAAAGTAGATTACTTAGAATTTAGAGATGAAAAAAGTTTAAAGCTTAACAATTTCAAGAATAAATATAGGCTTTTTGTGGCTTATGAAATAGACAATGTTAGATTAATTGATAATTATTAGTTATAAAAAATAAGCACCTACCCCTAAGAAGGAAACAAAGCCTATAACATCAGTTATTGTAGTAACAAAAACACTTGATGAAATAGCCGGATCTATATTCATTTTTTTTAGAGTCACGGGTATTAAAATTCCAAAAAGTCCTGCAACTATCATTGTTAAAACCATTGATATTGATATTATTAATGCAAGTTGAATATCATTAAACCAGAAATAAACAATTACAGAACTTATAATTGCAAAGATAATTCCATTTAAAACACCTATGTTAAATTCTTTAATTATATTATTAGTAAAATTATTTTTTGTTAAATCTTGTGTAGCTAAAGATCTTACAGTTACGGCTAGTGTTTGCATACCAGCATTACCACCCATCGATGCAACAATAGGCATTAAAAAAGCTAAAACAACCATTTGCTCAATAGTAGCTCCAAATAAACTAATACAATAAGTAGCTAAGAATGCTGTAAATAAATTTAATAAAAGCCAATTAAATCTTCGCTTGGTTTTTGTAATTACACCATCTGTTATTTCCTCATCTCCTACTCCGGCAAGTCTTAATGCGTCTTCCTCAGCTTCTTCTTTAAGTACAGTTAAAACATCATCATAAGCTATCATACCCACCAATTTATCATTTTTATCAGTAACTGCAGCTGAGCTTAAATTATAATTTTCAAATAGATTACCAACTTCTTCTTTATCCATATCTACAGGTATTAGAAGCTGAGATTCAGACATTATTGACATCATTTTTGCTTCTCTTGGAGTTCGTAGTACTTTTGAGGAAGGTACAGTTCCAATTGGTTTAAAGTTTTCATCAACTATAAAAATTTCAAGAAACTCCTCTGGTAAATCTTTATTTTCTCTTAAATAGTCTATTGTCTGACCAACTGACCAGTTACTAGGGATGGCGGTAAATTCTCTTTGCATTATTCGTGCAGCTGAGTCCTCTGGGTAGCTTAAACTTTCTAATAAAGCAAACCGGTCTTTTGGTGGAAGAGAGCCTAAAATAGTATTTTTATCTTTTTCATCAACATTTTCTAAAATTTTAATTGCATCATCAGACTCTAAGTTTTTTAATATATTAACTATGGACTCTGATGATAAATATGCAATTAATTCAGACTGTATTGACTCATTGAGTTCAACAAACACTTCAGGATCAACTTTAAAATTATTTAATTTAATTAAACTCTCTCTATCATTTCCACTTAAATGTTCAATAATATCAGCTGCATCTGCAGGGTGCATATCATTAAATGAATTAGTTATAAATTCTGCATCATTTAAAGAAATCTTATCTGTCACTACTTTGATAAATTCTTTGTTGAATTCAAAATTAACTTTTTTGTCTTTAATTTTTTTTACTAAAGTCATAATTTTTATCTATAATTTAGTTGGCACTATTAATACAAAACATTAATATTACAATTTTATAATGATGATAGAGATCAAAAAGTCAATAAAACCAATAAAATATGAAAAAGCTATTTCATTTTTAGAAAAAAGATTGGATGAAATTCATAAAAAAAAGGGAAATGAGTTGATATGGATTTTAGAACATCAAGAGGTTTATACAGCAGGAACTAGTTACAAATATGATGAGATATTAGATAAATCAATAAAATTAATCAAAACAAATAGAGGTGGAAAAATAACATATCATGGTCCTGGTCAATTAGTTTTTTATTTTGTAATTGATTTAAATAAAAGAGAAAAAAATATTAGAAAACTTATTATCTCATTGGAAAATACTATAATAGACACTTTAAAAGAATTTAAAATTAATACTTTTGCAGATAGGAAAAATATTGGTATCTGGCATAAAAGAAAATTTAAAAATAAAACTAAAGTTGAAAAAGTTGCAGCAATAGGTATTAAAGTAAAAAGATGGATTGCCTACCATGGTTTTGCAATAAATATTTCAAATAACTTAGATGCTTATACCAAAATAATACCTTGTGGAATTAAAGATAAGGAAATTACAAGTCTTATTAATATCAAAAAACAAAAATATAATTTTATATCAAATATATTAATAAAAAATTTTTTGAAAGAAATTAAAAATTAAGTCTCTTTACTTTAAGCATATTTCTAAAATACTCGGGTGGTGTAGCTCTAAATGTATATTTTTTTTCATTCATTTTAAATTTAATTTCATAAGAATGAAGCATAAGGTTTTTATTATTTTTTTGTATTTTAAAAGAATTGTATTTTTTATCACCTATAATTGAGTGACCTAAATCAAATAATTGCTTTCGTAACTGATGTTTTCTTCCTGTAATTGGCTTCAGCTGGATGAAAGTAGAATTATTATTTTTATCTAAGATTTCATATCTTGTCTCAGCGTTCTCTACTATCTTTTTTTTTTCATCATATCTAATAAGATTATTTTTTATTAAACCTTTATCTTTAATTGTAATTTCTCCATGACATATTGCAATATAAGTTTTATAAACTTTTCTTAATCTAAACAAAGTTGTTAGTAGTTGTGCAGTTGGTCTATTTTTTGCTATTAGAAACACTCCAGAGGTTTCTTTATCTAGTCTATGCACTGAATATGGCTTTTCATCTTTAAAAATTTCACTGTTAGAAAAAATATCTATTAGATTTTTTTTTGACTTAGTGCCACCTTGAACAGATATACCTGCTTGCTTATTAATGACAATAAAGTTGTCGTTATTTTCAATAATAAAGTCCTCATTTTCCTTAATTATTGAATCTGAAGGTTTAAATCTGATTTTATTAGTAATAATTTTTTTTGTAATTTTAAAGTTATGTAGTTCAATCAAATCATTTATTTGAAGCTTGATTGAACTTTTGACTTTTTTTTTATTAAGTTTAATTTTTCCACCTCTAAGACTTTTCTCTATTAAACTTTGAGGTATTGATTCAAAATGTTTACGTATGAATCTATCAATACGCATGCCAGCGTACGTAGCATCTACGTTGATAGATTTTTTCATAATGAATGTTTTTTAGGCTGTAACTTCTTTGGGTGCTTCTACTTTTTTATCTGTTGCTTTAGCTTTTTCAGTTTTCTTTTTATCTATTTTTTTTGCTTCTATGTCACGATCAACAAATTCTATTACTGCCATAGGTGCATTATCTCCATATCTAAAACCTGCTTTAATAATTCTTGTATATCCACCTTTTCTATTTTCATATCTTTTGGACAATGTTTTTCTAATTTTACTCGCTGAGGCTTCATCTTGAAGTTTAGAAATCAAAGTTCTGGTATTTTGAAGAGTATCTTTCTTGCCTAATGTAATTAATTTATCTGCCTGTGGTTTTAAAACCTTTGCTTTTGGAAGAGTGGTAGTAATTTGTTCGTACTTCACAAGAGAGTTAAGCATATTCTTTATTAATGCTTTTCTATGTTCAGAAGTCCTATTGAGCTTTTTGTAACCCATCTTGTGTCTCATTAGATAGCTTCCTCTAGTTTTTTAGATAATTCAGCAATATTGTCTGGTGGCCAATTTGGTATTTCCATTCCTAGATACAGTGACATTCCAGTCAATACCTCTTTAATTTCATTTAATGATTTTCTTCCAAAATTAGGCGTTCTTAGCATTTCACCCTCCGATTTTTGAACTAAATCACCAATATAAATTATATTATCATTTTTTAAACAATTCATTGATCTAACTGACAATTCTAGTTCATCAACTTTTCTTAATAAATTTTTATTAAATTCAGGTTCTGTTGGTTGCTCTCTTACTATTACTTCTTGTGGTTCATCAAAGTTAACAAACATTCCTAGTTGATCTTGAAATATTCTTGCTGAATAAGCAACTGCATCTTCCGCTGAAATTGATCCATTTGTTTCAACTTCCATTGTAAGTTTATCATAGTCTAAAGCTTTACCCTCTCTAGCAGTACTTATCGAATATGAAACTTTTTTAACAGGACTAAATAGTGAATCTATTGATATTAGACCCAATGGAGGTTCTTCTGGTTTATTCATATCAGCAGAAACGTAGCCTTTACCATTACTCACAGTCATTTCCATATGGAAATTGGTGTTTTCATCTAAGTTACATATTACCAAGTCAGGGTTAAGAATTTCAATATCTGCTGTAGTTGTAATATTTGAAGCCTTAATCTCACCTGGTCCTTTAGCATCTAAGATTAATTTGCTCACAGTCTCTGAATTACTTTTTAATGCTAGAGATTTAACATTTAAAACTATATCCGTAACATCTTCTCTCACACCCTTAATTGATGTAAATTCGTGCAAAACACCATCAATTTGTATAGCAGTTACCGCAGTGCCTCTTATTGATGATAAAAGAATTCTTCTTAATGAGTTTCCTAGTGTTAAGCCATAGCCTTTTTCTAATGGTTCAGCTATTATTTTAGCATAAGATTTATCTTCGCTTAAATTAATATCAAGTTTTGGTGGTTTTATAAGAGATTTCCAATTTTTTATATTCACTTCAGTTGTATCCATTTTATACTCTCCTTTTTTTTGGTGGTCTTGCACCGTTATGCGGCATTGGTGTTGTGTCTTTAATAGAAATAATTTTAAATCCTCTTGCTTGCAAGGCTCTCAAAGCAGTTTCTCTTCCAGAACCGGGACCTTTTACTTCAACAGATAAAATTTTCATTCCAACTTCAAGAGCTTTAGATGCAGCGGAGTCTGCTGCTACTTGTGCTGCATAAGGAGTTGATTTTCTAGAACCTTTGAAACCTTTTTGACCGGCGGATGCCCAGGATATTACATTACCATTAGTATCTGCAATAGTTACAATTGTATTGTTAAATGTTGATTGAACATAAGCAATTCCATTTAAAATACTCTTCTTATTTTTTTTCTTTTTTGAATAAGAGCTTTTTTTTTGCTTGGTTTGTGCCTCAGTTGATTGATCTCTATTTTCTATTTTAGTTTTTACCATTTTATTTTTTTAATGGAGTTAATTTTTTACCTGCTATAGCAATTGCTTTTCCTTTACGTGTACGTGCATTGCATCTAGTCCTTTGTCCTCTAACTGGTAATTTTTTTCTGTGTCTCGATCCACGATAAGAAGCAAGATCGATTAATCTTTTAATATTTAAAGATGTGTCTCTTCTTAAGTCACCCTCAACTGTGAATTTTTGATCTATAAATTCTCTAATTTTTAAAATTTCATCATCAGTTAAATCATTTACTCTTTTAGTAACAGGTATTTCCAGAGATTTGCAAATATCGTAAGAGTTTTTTTCTCCGATTCCATATATATAAGTTAGACCAACTCTAACTAGTTTGTTTTGTGGTATGTTTACACCTGCTATACGAGCCATATTATTGAGATAAAAATTTAGCCTTTTATATAAGAAGTTCTTTCAAAGTCAATGTCTTAAACTGATAGAATTTGTTCAATTTTATTAAATATTTCAGCTATTTCCTCACTTCCATCAATTTCATAAAAATTTGTATTATCTGAGTAAAAATCTAAGACTGGTTTGGTTGTTTCCATATAAGTGTCATACCTCCTTAGAATAGTTGTTAAGTTATCGTCAGCTCTATTTTCTAGCAAGCTTCTTTTTTCAATCCTATTTATTATTGTTTCCTTTTTTACATTTAGAAAAAAAATAAAATCAATTTTTTGGTTCGATTTTTTTAATAAAGCATCTAAATTTTTAGCCTGACTTAATGATCTTGGAT
This sequence comes from uncultured Pelagibacteraceae bacterium, assembly GCA_902604245.1. Taxonomy (GTDB): domain Bacteria; phylum Pseudomonadota; class Alphaproteobacteria; order Pelagibacterales; family Pelagibacteraceae; genus Pelagibacter. The sequence continues at coordinate 27,709 of CACKXQ010000002.1, forward strand.
ATCCATCAAAAATTAATTTATTTTTCTTTTCAGTGTCAAAAACAATTTTTTCTATCAGGTCATTAACAATTTCGTCAGTCGCAAAGTCACCCTTTGAAATTATTTTTTCAATGTCTTTACCAATTACTGTTTTGTCTTTAACTTCTCTCCTTAAAAGGTCACCTGTTGAAACCTGATAAAGATTAAATTTTTTTACTATATTTATTGCCTGAGTACCTTTGCCTGCACCTGGTGGTCCAAATATAATGACGTTCACTTGAACTATCTTCCAAATTTTGTTTTCTTAATAAGTTGTTCATATTGTGAACTCATTAATCTTGTTTGGACCTGTGTAACAGTATCAATAGCAACTACTACAACAATTAAAACAGACGCTCCTCCTAAATAAAAAGGTATTGGATAATTAGCAATTAGAAATTCTGGCATTAAGCAAACTAGAGTTAAATATAAAGCTCCGATTGTTGTAAGTTTGGTTAAAATTGTGTCTATATATAAGGCTGTACTTTCTCCTGGTCTTATCCCAGGAATAAATCCTCCATACTTTCTCAAATTTTCTGCAGTTTCATTTGGATTAAATGTTATTGAAGTATAGAAAAAAGTAAAAAAAATAATACCAGAGGCATACAATATCATGTACATGGGTTGGCCTTGTGAGAAGTATGAAGAAATATTTAAAAAAGTTTCGTTTTGTGAAACATTAAAATTTGAAAATGTCACTGGTAAAAGTAATAATGCTGAAGCAAATATTGCTGGAATTACTCCTGCAGAATTTATTTTGAGTGGTAAGTGAGACGACTCACCACCATACATTTTATTACCCATCTGTCTTTTAGGGTAATTTATTAATATTTTTCTGAGTGCTCTCTCCATAAATACAATAAATAGAATTGTTAAAATAAGTAAAACAAATATAAATACAATCATTACAGTAGAAATGGCTCCAGTCCTACCTAGTTCAAATGTTGTAACTAAAGCTCTAGGAATTTCTGCTACAATACCTGAAAAAATAATTAGAGAGATTCCATTACCAATACCTCTTTGAGTAATTTGTTCACCTAACCACATCAAAAAAATTGTTCCAGCAACAATAGTAGTAACGGTGGAAATTTTAAAAAATACTCCTGGATTTATTACTAGTTCCGCAGACGACTCGAGGCCAACAGCCAATCCATAACCTTGTACTGTTGCTAATAAAACAGTTCCATACCTTGTAATTTGAGTAATTTTTTGTCTACCAATTTCCCCTTGTGCTTTAAGATTTTTAAAATAATCTGTAACTCCTGTTAATAATTGAATAATAATTGATGAGGAAATATAAGGCATTATTCCAAGTGCAAAAATTGCCATTCTACTCACGGCACCACCAGCAAAAACATTAAACATTCCAAGTAATCCTTTTTGATTGCTATCCATCATTATTTGAAGCTGTTCAGGATCAATTCCTGGTAGAGGAACAAATGTTCCTAATCTATAAATTGCAAGAATAAAAATTGTAAATAAAATTCTATTTCTTAAATCATTAGTTTGTGATGATTCACTCATTTATTTAAGATTTTTAATTTTTATTATGCCACCAAGTTTTTCAATCTTATCTTTAGCAGAAACTGATGAGAAATCAGCCTCTATATTTAATTTTGAATTTAAGTTTCCATTAGATAGAATTTTATATTTCGAATAAGATTTATTTATAATTTTACTCTTCTTTAAACTTTCTAGATTTATTTGATCTAACGGATTAATTTTTTTTTTTTCAATAAAACTTTGTAATTGATCTAAATTGATTTTAGCTATTTTAATTTTTTTAATTGGATTAAAGCCTCTTTTAGGCAATCTTCTATAAAGTGGCATTTGTCCTCCCTCAAAGCTTTTTATAGCAACACCTGATCTAGATTTTTGACCTTTAACTCCTCTACCAGATGTTTTTCCTTTACCTGAACCTATGCCTCTTCCAAGTCTTTTCTTTGACCTTTTAATTTTCAAAGTTCTGTTTAATATATTCATTATCCTCTTTTCTCAATAATCTCTGAAATTTTTTTATTTCTAATCAAAGATATATTTTTTGGTGAGTTTTGTTTTGAAAGTGCTTTCATACAAGCTCTGATCACATTGTGCGGATTAGCTGTTCCAAGAGATTTTGCTACTATATCTTTTATTCCAAGAACTTCACAAACAGCTCTTACTGCGCCACCTGCAATAATTCCAGTTCCTTTTGGAGCTGCTCGAAGTTTAATTTTACCAGCGCCATCTTTACCAAAAATATCATGATGTATTGTTCTGCCTTCTCTCAAGGGAACTTGAACAAGATTTCTTCTTGCAAGTTCATTTGCTTTTTTTATTGCATCAGGAACTTGTTTTGCTTTAGCGTGAGCTACACCTATTTTACCATTTTGATTTCCAACAACTACTAATGCGGAAAATCCAAACCTTCTTCCACCTTTAACAACTTTGGTAATTCTATTAATGTGTACTAATTTCTCAATAAAATCTGTATTTTTTTCCATTTTTTAAAATTCCATTCCATTTTTTCTCAGTTCATCAGCTAATAATTTTACTCGTCCATGATATTTATAAATTCCTCTATCAAAATAAACTCTGTTTATTTTCATATCTTTAGCTTTTCTTGCAAGGTTTTCTGCAACTATTATTGAAAGTTCTTTTTTTGTTTTTTTTTGTGATTTTATTTCTTTTGTATTTGAAGAAACATAAACTAAAGTTATATTTTTTGTGTCGTCTATAATTTGAGCACTAATATTTTTTGCAGACCTATTTACACTTAGCCTATATCTTTCTACGGACGAAACTCTTTTTACTTTATTTCTAACTCTAAATTTTTTTCTTTCTATCTTTGTAATATTCATTATTTTTTCTTACCTTCTTTTCTTAGTATATATTGTCCTTGTTCTTTAATGCCCTTGCCCTTGTAAGGTTCAGGAGGTCTTAGGCTTTTTATTTCAGCTGCTACCATTCCGACTTGTTGTTTATCAGTGCCAGAAATTTTTAAGATAGTTTGTTTTTCTACATGAATTTTTACTTCATCAGGAATTTTAAAATTTATATCATGACTAAAGCCTAATTGTAGATTTAAAATATTTCCTTTTAATGCTGCTCTATATCCCACTCCAGATAGCTCAAGAATTTTTTCATAACCTTTACTAGCTCCAATAATTGCATTATTTAACAAACTTCTGTTCATGCCCCACAATCTTTTTGTACTTTGTTTGTTTTGTTTAGGTTTAATAAATACTTCTTTACCTTCTTCAATTTTTAATTCAAAAATATCTAAATCGATATTTAAAGATTTTTTTCCAAGCGGGCCTTCTATATTAATCATATTTCCAGACAAAATTACTTTAACTTTTTCTGGAATTGAAATTGCTATTTTACCAATTTTAGACATTAAAATACCTTACAAATAATTTCACCACCAACTTTTTGTTTTCTCGCATCGATATCAGTCATCACACCTTTGGGTGTTGATATAATTGCTATTCCTAGTCCATTATTTACTTTAGGCAAGCTCTCTGCGCTTGAAAAAATTCTTCTTCCAGGTTTAGATATTCTTTCAATTGAACTTATTACTGGATTACCTGAATTATATTTTAAACTTATACTTAAATTAGCTTTATTCTGTTCTGATTTAACTTCATAATCAATTATATATCCTTCTGACTTTAAAATTTCAGCTATTTTTGTTTTAAATTTGGATGACGGCAATTCAATTCTTTTATGATTTCTCATTTGTGAATTCTTTAATCTTGCTAACATATCTCCTATTGGATCACTTAAACTCATAATATCCTTTCTACCAACTTGATTTTACCATACCAGGAATCTTACCTTCTAAACCTAATTGTCTTAAAGCTATTCTTGATATTTTTAATTTTCGATAAACTCCGTGTGGTCTACCTGTTATTTGACATCTATTTCTTACTCTAATTTTTGCAGAATTTCTTGGAAGATTAGAAAGTTTTTGTTGTGCTTTAAACCTTTCTTCTAATGATAATTTTTTATTCATAATTATTTTTTTTAAATTTTTTCTTTTTTTATAATATTTTTCTGAAAGTTTTATTCTTTTATTATTTTTATTTATTGAACTTAGTTTTGCCATTAATTGCTCCTTCCATCTTTAAATGGGAAATTTAATTTTTTTAGTAGTTCAAAGCTATGTTTCTTATCTAATGATTTAATAACAATAGTTATATCTAAACCTCTTATTTTATCTACTTTATCAAAATTGACTTCTGGAAATACTATCTGTTCTTTTATACCAAATGTATAATTTCCAAATTTGTCAAATCCATTAGTACTAAGCCCTCTAAAATCTTTAATTCTTGGCAATGCTATATTAACTAATCTATCAATGAATTCGTACATTTTATTTTTTCTCAATGTAACTTTTAGTCCAGAATTAGTATTTTTTCTTGTTTTGAAGTTTGCAATTGATTTTCTAAATTTTGTAATCACTGGCTTTTGACCTGTTATACTTGCAAGATCATCTTGGCAAGAATTTATAATTTTTGAATCATTTCCGTCAAGTCCTAATCCCATGTTAAGAACAATTTTTTGTATTTTTGGACCCATATACAAACTTTTGTATCCAAACATTTCCTTTAAACTTGGATTTATTTCTTTTAAAATTATATCTTTAAGTCTTGGTTCCATTATTTTTTAGTTTGAATTTTTTTATTAATTTCCAAATTCTTTAAATTGGATAGATGAATAAAATTTTCTTTAGATATTATGCCACCTTTTTTTTCTTTGGTAGTTTTCACGTGTTTTTTTATAATATTTATTCCTTTAACTTTTGCTCTATTATTTTTTCGATCAAATTCTATAACTTCACCTTCTTTACTTTTATCCTTGCCTGTTAATATTTTGACTTTCATACCTTTTTTAATCATTACAATACCTCTGGTGCTAAGGAAATTATTTTCATTTGACCTCTGTTTCTAAGCTCTCGTGTTACTGGTCCAAAAATCCTTGTACCAATTGGTTCGCCTTTGTCATCTGTGAGAACAGCTGCATTGTTATCGAATCTTACTTTTGAACCATCATTTCTGTGAATACCCTTTTTAACTCTTACAACTACAGCTTTATGTACAGCTCCCTTTTTAACTTTACCTTTTGGTATTGCTTCTTTTACAGCTACAACAATAATATCGCCAATACTTGCATATCTTCTTTTGGAACCTCCTAAAACTTTAATACACTCTATTTTTTTTGCACCAGTGTTGTCAGCAACCATCAATTCTGTTTGTACCTGTATCATTGGTTTTCTCCAATTACCTCAAATTTTTTATTTTTTGAAAATGGTCTACTCTCTCTTATTGAGACCTTATCACCGATTTTAAATTTATTTTCTTCATCATGTGCGTTATATTTTTTTCTAGCTTTCATGACTTTTTTTAAAACAGGATGCTGATATTTTCTTTCTACTAATACTGTAATAGTTTTATTTGGTTTATCACTGACCACAATTCCATTTAAAATCTTCTTAGGCATTTTTTACCTCTAACATTGATTTAATTCTTGCTATGTTTTTTTTAGTTTCTGTAATCTTGGCTGGACTTTTAACTTGGCCATTTACCTTTTGAAACCTAAAATTAAATAAGTCTTTTTTTAATTTTACAATATTTTCTAATTTTTGTTGCTTTGTTAATTTTTTAATTTCTTTTTTTTTCATTTTATACTCTTTTAATAAACTTACACTTTATTGGTAATTTTGCTGAAGCTTTATACAATGCTTCTTTAGCGATTATTTCAGAGACACCATCTACCTCAAATAAAATTCTACCTGGTTTAACTCTACAAGCCCAAAATTCTGGTGATCCTTTACCTTTTCCCATTCTAACTTCTGTCGGTTTTTTTGATACAGGAATATTTGGAAACATTCTTGTCCAGACTCTTCCTTGTCTCTTCATATGTCTTGTTAAAGCAACTCTAGCTGCCTCAATTTGCCTTGAGATTATTCTCTCAGGTTGTATGGCTTTGAGTCCAAACGAACCATAATTCATAACATTACACCTAGAAGCGTTACCATGAATTCTTCCCTTATGAGCTTTTCTGTATTTAGTTCTAGTTGGCTGTAACATTTCTATGCCTTGTTCCTTTCTTGGCTGAACTCTTTTGTAAATATTTCTCCTTTATAAATCCAAATTTTAATTCCAATAATACCATAGGTTGTTAAAGCTTCTGCTTCAGAATAATCTATGTCAGCTCTCAAAGTATGCGAAGGTATACTGCCTTCTCTTAACCATTCCGTTCTTGCTATCTCATTTCCACCTAATCTACCACTAATTGATACTTTAATACCTTTTGCGCCCAATCTTAATGCAGATTGTATAGCTCTTTTCATTGCTCTTCTGTAAGAAACTCTTTTAACTAATTGTTGAGCAATATTTTCTGCTACTAAATAACTATTTGTTTCAGGTTTCTTCACCTCTTTAATATTTAATACAACTTCGTTAGAGGATAACTTTGATAAATTTCCTTTAATTTTTTCAATATCAGTACCTTTTTTCCCGATAACAAAACCAGGTCTAGAAGTATAAATTGTTACAAAGCATTTTTTGGTAGTTCTCTCTATCATAACCTTAGAAACTCCAGAATTAACTACATTTTTCTTTATATATTCTCTTATCCTAAAATCCTCTATAAGATTGTTGCCAAAGTCTTTTTTTTTAGCATACCAAACAGAGTCCCATCCTCTATTTATGCCTAATCTTAATCCAACCGGATTAACCTTTTGTCCCATGACTCTCCATTTTTTTTTCTTTTTCTGTTAAAATTATTGTAACATTTGAATATGGTTTCATTATTTCTGCAGCTCTACCTTTTGCTCTTGCCCTAAACCTTTTCATAACTACTTGTTTACCACTGTATGCCTCTTTTATGATTAGTTTATCTATATCATACTGATAATTATTTTCTGCATTAGCGACTGCTGAAGAAATTGTTTTTTTTATATCTTTTGAAATTCTTTTATCTGAAAAAGATAAATCTCTTATTGCGGCATCCACTTTTTTTCCTACTATAGACTTTAATAATGGATTTAATTTTCTAGTACTAGATCTCACATTTTTGTTTACTGATTTCACAGTTTTAATATCAATTTTTTTTTTTAGTTTACTCATTATTTTTTAGCTCCACCTTCCACTTTTGCTTTTTTATCTGCTGGTGTGTGACCAAAAAATTGCCTTGTTGGTGCGAATTCTCCAAATTTATGACCAACCATATCTTCTGATATTGTAATTGGTATGAATTTTTTTCCATTATATATTAAAAAGCTCATACCAACAAAATCCGGAATTATTGTTGATTTTCTTGACCATGTTTTAATAGGTTTTTTTATTGGATCATTTTTTAATTTTTCAACCTTTTTTATCAAGCTTTCTTCTACAAATGGTCCTTTCCAAACTGATCTAGCCATAAATTATGCTCTTTTCTTCTTTCTTCTTCTTATTATAAATTTATCTGTTCTCTTATTATCTCTTGTTTTTAATCCTTTTGCTGATTGTCCTGTTGGAGATACTGGATGTCTACCTCCAGCTGATTTACCTTCTCCACCTCCATGAGGGTGGTCAACTGGGTTTTTTACTACACCTCTTGTGTGAGGTCTTATACCTAACCATCTTGATCTACCTGCTTTACCAATTTTAATATTTTTTTGATCTGGATTTGATAACACGCCAATTGTTGCCATTGAGTTTGAGTTAATTTTTCTAACTTCGCCTGAAGTCATTTTTATAATTGAATAATTTCCATCTATCCCAGAGATTGAGACTGATGTACCTGCAGATCTTGCAATCTTTCCACCTCCTCCAGGATTAATTTCAACATTGTGTATGTCAATACCTACAGGAATATCTTTTAATGGAAGACAGTTCCCTATCTTTATTTCTGAACTCGATCCGTTTTGAATTTTATCTCCTATTTTAATATCTTTTGGTGCTAAATAATAAAACTTTTGATTATCTTCAAACTTTACTAACATAATGTGGCATGATCTATTTGGATCATACTCTATTCTCTCAACTTCGGCTTTTATATCTAATTTTTTTCTATAAAAATCAACTTGTCTATATTTATGTTTATGGCCGCCACCATGATTCCTTGAAGTAATTCTTCCATAATTGTTTCTACCTTTTGAAGAGTTATTCTGTGATGTTAATGGTTTATATGGTTTACCTTTCCATAGACCATCTCTACTAACAAGAATAGTGCCTCTAGTACTTTTTGTATAAGGTTTAAATGTCTTTAATGCCATATTTTATATTCCTGTTGTTAGGTCAATATTTTGATCTTTTTTTAGAGTTATTATTGCTTTTTTAAATCCTTTAACTCTAACCTTTTTTCCCCTTGTAATTTTTATTCTAGTTTTTTTGTTGATAATATTTACTTTTATTACATCGACTTTGAAGATTTTTTTAATATTTTTTTTTAAATTTTTTTTATTTGCACCTGGGTGTACTTTAAATATAATTTTGTTCTGTGCTGAAAGATTTGTCGATTTTTCAGTTACCAATGGTGATATAATTTTGTCGTATAAGTTTAATTTGTCCATACTAATATCTTTTTTCCAATTCCTTAATTGATGTTTCTGTAAAAATTACCTTTTTAAATTTTGCTAAGTCATAGGCACTAAAATGATTCACATCTGTAATTTTTACATTTGGTATATTTCTAATAGATTTTAAAATGTTATCTCTAGATTTTTTATCTGCAATAATTATAGAATTCTTTGCTTCAAATTTAGTTAATAAGTTATTCATTTCTTTTGTTTTTTGAATTTCATTTTGGAAATCGTCTAGGATGATAAGGTCATTTAACTTATTTTTCTCTGTTATCAGGGATACTATACTTAATTTTTTCTCACTTTTATTAAGTTTTCTTTTTTTGTAATTTGTCTGTCCCTTTGGCCCATGTGCAATACCACCTCCAACAAATATTGGGGCCTTTTTACTTGCATGTCTTGCATTACCAGTTCCTTTTTGTGCATAAATTTTAGATGTAGATCCTGTGATTTCATTTTTTTGTTTAGTTTTTGCTTTTCTTCCCTTGTAATTAGCATTTGTTTTATAAATAACATTGCTCACTAATTTATTATTAATTTTTGCATCAACTATTTTATCTGAAACGTCAATAGTTTCGCTTTTTCCATTAATTGCTAACTTGTTTATTTTCATAAATTACTTTTTATTGTCTTTGCTTTTTTTTGACTTTTCTAAAATTTCAATTTTCTCAGTTATTGTTAATTTTTTGATATTTTTAATAGCTTTTTTAATCAATACTTCAGAATTTTTGCTACCGGGTATTGATCCTTTTAAATAAATTAATTCATTTTCAACGTCAGTCTTTATTATTTCAAGATTTTGTATTGTTCTTATTTTATCACCCATATGGCCTGCCATTTTTTTTCCTTTGAATACTTTCCCTGGGTCTTGATTTTGACCAGTTGATCCATGTGCTCTATGAGATATTGAAACTCCATGTGAAGCCCTTAATCCTCCAAAGTTGTGTCTTTTCATTGCTCCCGCAAAACCTTTACCTATTGTTTTTGATTTTACATCTAAAAATTTTGAATCTTTAAAAATTTCAATTCCAAACTCATTTCCTTCTTTATATTGAGCTAAATCTTTTACTCTAAATTCCTTCAATATTTTTTTTGCCTCTGTATTCTTTTTTGAAAAATAACCCTTCATTGCCTTAGATAATTTTGAATTCTTAATCTTTCCAAATCCTAATTGAATTGCATTATAACCTCTCTTTTCACTGTCTATTAATTGAATAACTCTACCTTTTTCAACTTTAAGAACTGTTACTGGAATTGATTGACCTGATTTAAAAAATTCTCTAGTCATTCCAATTTTTTTTCCAATTAATCCAATCTCATTCATTATATTTTAATCTCCACATCAACTCCTGATGCTAGGTCTAATTTCATTAATGCTTCAACTGTAGCTGGGGTTGGTTCTATAATATCTATTAACCTTTTATGTGTTCTGGTTTCAAACTGTTCTCGACTTTTTTTATCAATATGTGGAGACCTTAGCACAGTATATCTCTCTTTTTTTGTGGGTAATGGTATCGGTCCTTTAATATTTGCACCTGTTCGTTTAACTGTATTTACTATTTCTTCTGTTGACTGGTCTAATACCTTATTATCGTACGCTCTCAACTTAATTCTAATATTTTGCTTTTCCATATTTATCCTGTTTTTTTAGTAACCTCATCCTGAACATTTTGAGGCACCTTGTCATAGTGATCAAAGAACATTGAATATTGAGCTCTTCCTTGTGACATTGATCTTAAATTATTAATATATCCAAACATATTTGCTAAAGGAACCATTGCAGTTATAACTGTTGCATTTCCTCTTTGCTCTTGTGTACTAATTTGACCTCTACGGCTATTTAAATCACCTATTACATCACCCATATAATCTTCAGGCGTTACAACTTCTACCCTCATTATAGGTTCTAATAATTTAAGCGTTGCTTTTGTGCAAGCTTCTTTAAAACATTGTCTTGAAGCTAATTCAAATGCCAGAACACTTGAGTCGACATCATGATGTAAGCCATCAACAATAGTAACTTTATAATCTATCAAAGGAAATCCGGCTAATATGCCACCATCAGCAACTGTTTCGACACCTTTTTCAACTCCTGGAATAAATTCTTTTGGTATAGCGCCACCTTTAATCTTACTTTCAATTTCTCTACCTTTTCCAGGTTCAAGTGGCTCTACTGTAAGTTTAACTCTAGCAAATTGGCCAGCACCACCACTTTGTTTTTTATGAGTGTAATCATTTTCAGCTGGAGATAGAATTGTTTCTCTATAAGCTACTTGAGGGGCTCCAACATTAGCTTCAACCTTGAATTCTCTTTTCATCCTATCAACAATTATATCTAGGTGGAGTTCGCCCATACCCTTTATTATTGTTTGGCCAGATTCTTCATCTGATGTAACTCTAAATGATGGGTCCTCTTTAGCTAATCTACCTAAAGCTTCTCCCATTTTTTCTTGGTCGGCTTTAGTTTTGGGTTCTACTGCAATTTCAATTACTGGATCAGGAAATTCCATTGGCTCCAGTAGTACTGGAGTATCTTTATTAGCAAGAGTATGACCCGTGATTGTGTTTTTTAATCCTGCAAGTGCAACAATATCACCAGCATTAGCTTCTTTAATATCTTCTCTTGAATTAGCATGCATCAATAACATTCGGCCAACTCTTTCTTCTTTATCCTTCGAGGTATTATATATTCCTGTTCCTGATTTTACTGTCCCAGAATAAATTCTAATAAATGTTAAACTCCCAACAAAAGGGTCATTTGCAACTTTAAATGCTAAAGCGGAAAAAGGTGCATTATCATCAAATTTCATTTCAATTTCATCATCGGATCCAGGCTTGGTTCCTTTTATAAACCCTATATCATTAGGGCTTGGTAAATAATTTACAACAGCATCTAATAATGGTTGTACACCTTTATTTTTAAATGCTGATCCAGTCAGTACAGGAACAAAATCAAAACCTAAGCAACCTTTTCTTATACACTTTATAAGATCTTCTTCTGATATATCTTTACCTCCAAGATAATTTTCCATTAACTGTTCATCTTGCTCAACAGCTGTTTCAACTAATTCTTGACGATATTTGTTAGAAATATCTTTCAAATCTTCAGGTATATCTACTAATTCCCAAGCAGCGCCAAGATCTTCATTTTTCCAAATTACAGCTTTCATCTTAATAAGGTCTACCACACCTTTTAGAGAAGCTTCTACACCAATGGGTACTTGCATTACTAATGGTTTTGCTCCTAGTCTCTCTTTTATCATGTCTACACATCTAAAAAAATCTGCACCAGTTCTATCTAATTTATTTACAAAACATATTCGAGGTACTTTATATTTGTCAGCTTGTCTCCATACAGTTTCAGATTGGGGCTCTACACCAGCTACGCCATCAAATACAGCAACTGCACCGTCTAGGACCTTTAAAGATCTCTCAACTTCAATTGTAAAATCAACATGACCTGGGGTGTCTATAATATTAATTCTGTGATCATTCCAAAAACAAGTTGTTGCAGCAGATGTAATGGTAATTCCTCTTTCTTGTTCTTGTTCCATCCAATCCATTGTTGCAGCACCGTCATGGACTTCACCTATTTTGTGACTTTTTCCAGTATAGTAAAGAATTCTTTCAGTAGTTGTGGTCTTACCTGCATCTATATGAGCCATAATACCAATATTTCTGTATTTATCTAAATTATGTGTTCTTGACATATAAAATTACCATCTAAAGTGAGCAAAGGCTTTGTTTGACTCTGCCATCTTATGAGTATCCTCTTTTTTTTTAATTGCTGAACCTCTATTTTGGTAAGCATCATAAATTTCATTGAATATTTTATCAGACATCTTTTTATCTTTACGTTTTCTTGATGCATCAACTAACCATCTCAGGGCAAGTGCTTGAGATCGCTTTGATTTTACTTCAACTGGTACTTGATAAGTTGCTCCACCAACTCTTCTTGATCTGACCTCTACAGTCGGTCTTATATTGTTAATTGCATCATTAAAAACATTTAAAGGTTCATCTTTTGATTTACTCTTAATTTTTTCAATAGCATCATAAATAATTTTTTCTGCAACTGTCTTTTTACCATCATACATTATTGAGTTTATTAACTTTGGAATTATAGTAGATTTGTACTTTGGATCAATAACTGCTATTTTTTTGGGTGCTTTTCTTTTTCTGGACATTTGTTATTTCCCTTTCTTTGTTCCATACAAAGAACGTCTTTGTTTTCTGTTTGCAACACCTTGAGTATCTAAATTCCCTCTAAGAATATGATAACGAACACCAGGTAAATCTTTTACCCTACCACCTCTGATTAAGACAACGGAGTGTTCTTGCAAATTATGGCCTTCACCTGGTATGTAGGCAGTTACTTCAAACCCATTAGATAATCTTACTCGCGCGACTTTTCTTAATGCTGAATTTGGTTTCTTAGGTGTAGTAGTATAAACTTTTACACAAACTCCTCTTTTTAAAGGTTGTTTTTGTAAAGCAGGAACTTTGTTTCTTGTTATTTGTTTTACTCTACTTTTTCTAACTAACTGGTTAATAGTTGGCATAATTAAATTTTATATTATTGTTTTAATTTTTGATGAAAATAACTGACATGTTATTCGTGGCAGCGTTTAGTGATCTAGTCACTACATTCCAACCAAAAACATGGCCAAAATACATTAGAAATTATAATTGTCAAACTAAATAAAGTGAAAAAAGCTACAATTTTATTGGTTTATTTGAGCTTCTGAGACTTCTTTGCCTTCTTGCTCAGATAAAAATTTCTGATCGTCCTCTATAGCTTTTTTATTCCAATTATTTTTTATTGATCCAGTGCCGGCTGGTACAAGTCTACCAACAATAACATTTTCTTTTAATCCAGATAACTTATCAACTTTTCCCTTTATTGCAGCATCAGTCAGTACCCTTGTTGTTTCTTGGAAAGAGGCTGCTGATATAAACGACTCTGTTTGTAAAGAAGCTTTAGTTATTCCCATTAGAACTCTCTCACCAACAGCAGGTTTTTTACCTTCTGCTATTAATGCATCGTTTAGTGTTTCAAATTTTATTCTATCTATTATTTCTCCAGGCAATAATTTACTATCTCCCGTCTCTTTAACTTCTATTTTTTTCAACATTTGTCTTAAAATAGTTTCAATATGTTTGTCATTAATTATTACTCCTTGAAGTCTATAGACATCTTGCACTTGGTTAACAAAATATTCAGTTAACTCCTCTATTCCTAATATTCTTAAAATATCATGAGGCAATGGTTGACCATCTAATAAGTATTCACCTTTTTTAATTTTTTCACCTTGATTAAAATTAATATGTTTGCCTTTTGGAATTAAGTAGCTTGAAGTATCACCATTTTCTGCTTCTATGGTTACTCTTTGTTTACCTCTTACTTCTTTTCCAAATATAACACTACCATCATTTTCTGCAATAATCGCACTATCTTTGGCTTTTCTTGCTTCAAATAATTCTGCAACTCTAGGTAATCCACCAGTTATATCTTTTGTTTTTGTTGTTTCTTTTGGTAATCTTGCGATTACATCACCAGCTGAAACTTTTGCTCCATCTTTAACTGATAAAATTGAATCTGGAACTAAATAATATCTTGCCTCATTGTCATCAGCTTTTTTAATAACATTACCTTTTGCATCTCTTAAAGTAATTCTTGGTTTTAAGTCAGTATTTTTTGATTGCGTTTTCCAATCAACTACTGCTTTTGTAGATATACCAGTTGCATCATCAACGGTTTCAGCAATTGAAACACCATCAATTAAATCAACATAATTTGCAATACCATCTTTTTCCGCAATAACTGGAGTTGTGTATGGATCCCATTCACAAATTTTTGTACCTTTTTTAACTTTTTGCTCATTTTCAAAAAAAAGTTTAGATCCATAAGGAACTTTATAAGAAGCCACTTGCAATCCATTGTCGTCCTCAATTGATATTTCTGTATTTCTACCCATAACGATTTGATTATTTTTTGAATCTTTAATTAGATTTGTATTAATAATTTTAAGCTTACCCTCTGAGTTAGATACTATTTGTGACTCTTGTTTAACTGAAGCTGTACCACCAACGTGAAAAGTTCTCATAGTTAGCTGTGTCCCAGGTTCACCTATAGACTGAGCAGAAATCATTCCAATGGCCTCACCTACATGAACCATCTTTCCTCTAGATAAGTCTCTTCCGTACGATGTAGCACATACACCTTCTTTTGCACCACATGTCATTACTGAATATACATTAATGCTTTTAACTCCAGCTGCATCAATTTTTTCACATCCAGCTTCATCAATCATTTCATCCTTTTTAATTAAAATATCACCTGTTAAGGGATTTTTTATTTCTTTTGCAGCAACTCTTCCTAGAGCTCTTTCGGAAAGACTTACCATTATATTTCCACCCTCAAGAACTTCTGTAAGTTTTATAGAGCCACAGTTCATGTCACATTTAGGTTTTGTTATTGTTAAATCCTGAGCAACATCACACAATCTTCTAGTTAAGTAACCAGAGCTAGCAGTTTTAAGTGCTGTATCTGCCAGACCTTTTCTAGCACCGTGTGTTGAGTTAAAATATTCTAAAGCTGTAAGACCCTCTTTAAAGTTAGATGTGATTGGTGTCTCAATAATTTCACCTGAAGGTTTTGCAATTAAACCTCTCATTCCAGCTAATTGTTTCATCTGTGCTGCTGAACCTCTGGCACCACTATCGGCCATCATAAATACTGAATTAATTTTTATCCCTTCATCTGTAACTTCAGTTGCTGAAATTCTTTTCATCATTTCAGATGCAACTCTATCTGTACATTTAGACCAAGCATCAATAACTTTATTGTATTTTTCTCCTCTTGTTATAAGACCTTCTGCATATTGTCCTTCGTAGTCTGCAATAAGTTTTTTAGTCTCATCAATTAATTGTTCTTTATTCTCTGGTATTAAGAGGTCGTCTTTTCCAAAAGAAATTCCAGCCTTAAAGGCATGTTTAAATCCAATATCTTTAAGTTTATCACAAAATATTACTGTACTTTTCTGACCAGAGAATCTAAATACATGATCAATAACTTCTGAAACTATTTTTTTTGGTAGCAATCTATCAATTAATGAAAATTTATTATTTACATTTTTAGGAATTATTTGAGATAATAAAAATCTCCCAGCTGTGCTAATATGTTTCTCAAATTTTATATTTCCTTTCTCATCAACAGTTTCAAATCTTGATACTATTCTTGAGTGCACTTTAATCTGTCCTGTTTCTAGTGCATGTTCAATTTCAGATGTATTTACAAAATATCCATCAATTTTTTCAGTCTGTACTGGTGGTTGAGATAGATAATATATACCTAGTATCATATCCTGGCTCGGCACAATGATAGGCTTACCATTAGAAGGACTTAATATATTATTAGTCGACATCATTAAAACTCTAGCTTCTAATTGTGCCTCTAAACTTAATGGCACATGAACAGCCATTTGATCTCCATCAAAATCAGCATTAAATGCTGCACAAGTTAATGGATGAAGTTCAATTGCATTACCTTCAATCAATTTTGGCTCAAAAGCTTGAACACCTAATCTATGTAACGTTGGAGCTCTATTTAATATTACTGGATGTTCTCTTACTATAAGTTCTAAAGCGTCCCAAACTTCTGTTCTTTCTTTTTCAACAAGTTTTTTTGCTTGCTTTATAGTTGAGGCCAAACCGAGTTTATTTAATCGTGCATATAAAAAAGGTTTAAATAATTCTAAAGCCATTTTTTTTGGTAAACCGCACTCATGTAATTTTAAATCAGGTCCTACAACAATTACTGATCTACCTGAGTAATCAACTCTTTTACCAAGTAAATTTTGTCTAAATCGCCCTTGTTTACCCTTTAACATCTCCGCAAGTGATTTAAGAGGTCTCTTATTAGTTCCAGTAATTACTCTTCCACGTCTACCATTATCAAATAAAGCATCCACCGACTCTTGTAACATTCTCTTTTCATTTCTAACAATAATATCTGGAGCTTTTAAATCTATAAGTCTTTTCAATCTATTATTTCTATTAATCACTCTTCTATAAAGATCATTAAGATCTGAAGTTGCAAATCTACCTCCATCCAAAGGAACAAGTGGTCTTAATTCTGGCGGTATAACAGGTACAGTGGTTAATATCATCCACTCAGGCTTGTTGCCTGTTTCTATAAATGATTCAATTAATTTCAATCTTTTAATTGATCTTTCTTCATTAACTTTTGATTTTGTCTCTTTAATGCTTTTGATTAAAAGATCTCTTTCTTCCTCAAGGTTAATTGATTTTAATATTTCTAATATAGCTTCTGCTCCTATACCTGCGGTAAAGGCTTCTTCACCATAGTCATCTTGATATTTAATTAGTTCTTCCTCACCTAATAGCTGGTTCTTCTTTAACCCTGTTAAGCCAGGTTCAATTACGATAAAATTTTCAAAATACAGAACTCTCTCTACTTCTTTTAATTTCATATCAACAACAAGAGAAATTCTGCTAGGTAATGATTTTAAAAACCAGATGTGCGCTACTGGTGTAGCTAAATTAATATGACCCATTCTTTCTCTACGAACATTTGATTTTGTGACCTCAACTCCACACTTTTCACAAATTATACCTCTAAACTTCATTCTTTTGTATTTCCCACATAGACATTCGTAATCTTTTATTGGACCAAATATTCTTGCACAAAACAGACCATCTTTTTCTGGTCTAAATGTTCTATAGTTAATTGTTTCAGGTTTTTTTATTTCACCATATGTCCAAGACTTAATTTTTTCAGGACTAGCTAAAGTGATTTTAATACTGTTAAAATTTTGAGCCTCTGATATTTCAGAGGATTTAAACAGATCTGATAATTCTTTACTCATTTTTAATTTAATTCCACATTTAATGCTAATGATTTAATTTCTTTAACTAAAACGTTAAATGACTCTGGTATTCCAGACTCAAAATTTTCTTCACCCTTTACAATAGTTTCGTATACTTTCACTCTGCCAGCAACATCGTCAGACTTCACAGTTAGAATTTCTTGAAGTGTGTAAGAGGCACCATATGCTTCTAAAGCCCAAACTTCCATTTCTCCGAATCTTTGGCCACCTAGTTGTGCTTTTCCACCAAGTGGTTGTTGTGTAACTAGACTGTATGGTCCTGTAGATCTTGCATGTATTTTATCTTCAACTAAGTGGTGTAGTTTAAGCATATAAATAATTCCCACGGTAACTGGTCTGTCAAATTTTTCCCCTGTTCTGCCATCCCATAGTGTTGTTTGTCCTGAATTTGGTAGTTTGGCTAGATCTAACATTTTTGTTACATCATTTTCTTTCGCTCCATCAAATACAGGAGTTGAAATTGGAACTCCATTTTGAATATTTTGGCACAAATCCTTAAATTCTGTTGTTGTTAAATTATCGATATTTTCTGAATATACTTCATCGCCGTATACCGTTTTTAAAAATTTTGATATTTTGTTATCCTTTTCAATTCTTTTTTGATTCTGATTAATTAGATCAGTCAGTTGCTCGCCAAGCTCCTTGCAAGACCAACCCAGATGTGTTTCTAATATTTGACCCACATTCATTCTACTTGGTACACCTAATGGATTTAGAACAATATCTACAGGTTTACCATTTTCTCTGTATGGCATATCCTCTACAGGCACTATTTTGCTAACTACTCCTTTGTTCCCGTGTCTTCCCGACATTTTATCTCCAGGTCTTAATCTTCTTTTAATCGCAACAAAAACTTTTACCATTTTCATAACACTAGGTAATAAATCGTCGCCTTGTCTTATTTTTAAAACTTTATCTTCAAATCTTTCTTGAATATCTTTTCTTGCGTTTTCATATTGACTTTTAAGTTGACTGAATGTTTCTGTTTTTTTGATATCATTTAACAAAATTTTAAAAAGATCAGATACCGGTAAATCAAAAATAATTTCTTCGTTTAGAATGGTACCAATTTCATAATTTTTAAATTTTTTACTTAACTTTGTATTTGCAAGAATTGTAGAAGCTCTTTGTTTTATACTTCTTTCAAGTATTTCTTCCTCAACATTTTTATCTTGTTGAACACTTTCAATTTCTGCTCTTTCTATCGTTATTGACCTCTCGTCTTTTTCAATCCCATGCCTATTAAAAACTCTAACATCAACAACAATTCCCCCACTTCCACTTGGCATTTTTAGTGAGGTATCAGTTACATCAATGGCTTTTTCACCAAAGATTGATCTCAGAAGTTTTTCCTCAGGTCCTGATGCTGAATCTCCTTTAGGTGTAACTTTTCCAACAAGTATGTCCCCAGGTTTAACTTCTGCACCTATGTAAACTATTCCTGACTCATCAAGATTTTTTAATGCTTCCTCGTTAATGTTTGGAATATCCCTTGTAATATCTTCTTCACCTAATTTAGTATCTCTAGCCATAACTTCATATTCCTCAATATGTATAGATGTAAAGACATCATCTGTTACACATCTTTCGGAAATTAATATTGAATCCTCAAAATTATATCCTTGCCAAGGCATAAAGGCTACAGTTACATTCTTTCCTAATGCAAGTTCTCCTATTTTTGTTGATGGACCGTCAGCAATTATATCTCCTGACTTAACTTTGTCCCCTACTCTTACTAGTGGTTTTTGATTAATACAAGTATTCTGATTAGATCTCTTAAATTTTTGTAGATTATAAATATCAACACCAGACTCAGAATAATCTTTTTCATTTGCAGCTTTTATTACAATTCTTTTACCGTCGATTTTATCTACTATACCTTCTCTTTTTGCTACAATCGTAACACCAGAGTCAAGCGCTACATCACTTTCTATTCCAGTTCCAACCAAAGGTGCTTCTGGTTTAAGCAAAGGAACAGCTTGCCTCATCATATTTGAGCCCATTAAAGCTCTATTTGCATCATCATTCTCTAAGAAAGGTATAAGTGAAGCTGCTACTGAGACCAATTGTTTTGGAGAAACATCAATATAATCAATATTTTCTGGCTTAGATAAAATAAAATCTAAATTTGCTCTACTTGAAACCAAATCTTCAACAAATTTACCATTTTTATCTAGAACAGAGTTTGCTTGAGCAATTGTAAAATTTGTTTCTTCCATTGCCGAAAGATATTCTATCTTGTCTTGAACAATTCCATTTTCTACTTTTTTATATGGACTCTCTATAAAACCATATTTATTAATTTTTGAATATGTAGAAAGACTGTTGATCAAACCTATGTTTGGACCTTCTGGAGTTTCAATGGGGCATATACGGCCATAATGAGTAGGATGTACGTCTCTGACTTCAAATCCAGCTCTTTCTCTTGTAAGTCCACCTGGGCCTAATGCAGAAACTCTTCTTTTATGAGTTATCTCTGATAAAGGATTTGTTTGATCCATAAATTGAGAAAGTTGTGAAGTAGCAAAAAAATCTTTAAGTGAAATTGTCAATGGTTTAGCATTAATTAAATCTTGTGGCATAGCTGACTCAACATCCAGTGTTGTCATTTTTTCTTTAATGGCTCTTTCCATTCTGTAGACACCAATTCTTGCTTGGTTTTCAACTAATTCACCCACAGATCTTACTCTTCTATTTCCTAGATGATCTATGTCATCAACTTCATCCTTTCCATCTCTAAGATCTAACATTTTTTTAATTATTGCTAAGATATCGTCATTCCTTAAAATTGTAATTTTATCAGAGCAATTTAGATTAAGTCTTGAATTCATTTTTACTCTACCAACATCTGATAGATCATATCTATCAGAACTAAAAAATAGGTTATTAAATATTTGGGTAGCAATCTCTATTGTAGGTGGCTCTCCAGGTCTAAGAATTTTATAAATCTCTGTAATTGCATCATTTTTATTTTCATTTTTATCATTTAAGATAGTTTGAAGAAGATAAGGTCCTTTTGATATTGAATTAGTTTTAGATGTATTTACTAAATTTATATTAGCTTCTAAAATTTTTTGAAGAATAGTTTCATTAATTTCTGTTCCAATCTTAAAAGTATCTTCGCCAATTGTTATATCTTCATGTAAATATTTTCCATATAACGACTCATTTGAAATTAAAATTTCTTTTAATCCTTCATTTTGAAGCTTTTTTGCTGTCAAAAAATTAATCTGTTCACCAACTTTTAATATAACTTTATTGTTCTGCGCATCTATTATTTCCTCTGAAAAATTTTTGGATTTATAATTTTCTGGATCAAATTTAGTTCTCCATTTTTTTAAATTTTTATCATAGTTAAAAGACTCTTTTTCATAGAATTCATTAACTATATCTGATTTTGAGTATCCAAGTGCTTGTAACAATGTAGATATAAAAATTTTCTTCTTTCTGTCTATTCGAAAATATAAAAAATCTTTTACATCAAATTCAAAATCTAACCAAGAACCTCTATTAGGTATTACCCTACAATTAAACAAAAGTTTACCGCTAGCATGAGACTTGCCCTTATCATGGTCAAAAAATACCCCTGGGCTTCTATGCATTTGATTAACTACAACTCTTTGAACTCCATTTGTTATAAAGGTTCCACTATTTGTCATCATTGGAACCTCGCCCATATAAACCTCTTGCTCCTTTGCAGACAATATATCTTTTGTATTATTTTCTTGATCTATTTCATAAACAACTAATCTTAATGTACACTTTAATGCAGCTGAATAAGTTAATCCCCTAGTTATACATTCATCAACATCAAATTTTGGTTTTTCTAGTCTATAAGAAATATACTCTAATGTTGCTTTGTCATTTAGATCTTCTATGGGAAAAATACTTTTGAATACTCTATGGAAACCTTTAACTAAATGTTGCTCAACATCGCCTTTGAATTCAGTTAATTCCTTGTAAGAATTTTTTTGTACTTCTATAAGATTTGGTATTGATAAACTCTCTTTAAGCTTTCCAAAACTCTTTCTGATATTTTTTTTCTTAGTAAAAGATAATTGCATATAAACTATATTACTGAATAAGAATTCCAGTAATTAAATTCTTTCTAATTTTATTTACTTAAGTTCGACTTTTGCGCCTGCTGCTTCTAATTTAGCCTTTATTTCTTCAGCCTCTTTTTTGTTAACACCTGACTTAACTTCTTTTGGTGCACCTTCAACTAAATCCTTAGCTTCTTTTAATCCTAACTCAGTTACAGCTCTAACTTCTTTTATTACATTTATTTTTTTATCACCAGCAGCAGTTAGCATTATTGTGAATTCATCTTTTTCTTCTGATGGTGCTTCACCACCAGTTGCAGCTGGCGCGGCAGCTACTGCAGCAGCAGCCGTTACTCCCCATTTTTCTTCTAATTGTTTTGAAAGCTCAGCCGCTTCTACAACAGTCAAGCTTGATAAATCTTCTATAATTTTATTTAAATCAGCCATAATAATTTTTTATTTGTTCCTAGTTATTTTTTTGATTTTTCGAGCGCTAAAATAGCGATTTTTGACGCCGGTGCAAGTAAAATACTTGCTATTTTTTGTGCTGGAGACCTTAAAATACCTACTATTTTAGCTCTAGCTTCATCTAGAGATGGCAATGTAGCAACATTTTTAACTCCTGCAACATCTAAAATATCATTGCCCATGATTCCACCTAGTATTTTTAATTTCTCATTTTCTTTAGAAAATTTAGTTAAAATTTTTGCAGATTCTATTGCATCCTCTGACAATGCTACAGCTGTTGGACCAGTAAATAAGTTAGACAAATCTTTACATTTAGTTTTTTCAAGGGCTAATTTGGTAATTTTATTGTTGGTAATTTTAAACTTTATACCATGCTCACGCATTTTTTTTCTCAAATCATCCAATTGTGCAACTGTCAATCCTTGATAATGGGTAACTATTACTGCCTCAGTTTTGTCAAACTGAGTGGTCATATCTTGGATATATTGTTTTTTTTGGTCCTTGTTCATCATAATTAAAAACTCTTTTCTAATTTTACTCTATAAGATACACCCATAGTAGATGTTATGAACACTTGTTTTACTAAATCACCTTTTATAGTTAAATTAGATTTTTCTTTTTCTAAGGCATCAATAATTGCATTATAATTTTTAACAAGTTTGTCATCATCAAATGATTTCTTGCCTATGCTTAGCCCAATATTTCCATCTTTGTCGTTTCTTAATTCAACTTGTCCCGCTTTAGCTTCATTCACAGCTTTACTAATATCATTTGTTACCGTTCCCAACTTTGGGTTGGGCATTAACCCTTTGGGACCTAATACTTTGCCCAGTTTCGAAAGTTTGATCATCATAGATGGGGTGCATATAAGTTTTTCAAAATTTAAATCTCCATTTTTAATTTTTTCTACTAATTCATCGCCGCCTACTACATCAGCTTTTGCATTTTTAGCTTCTTGAATTTTGGCGTCTTCACAAACAACTGCAACCTTGATTGATTTTCCAGTTCCACCAGGTAAATTTACAACTGTTCTAAGATTAATTTCATTTTTTTTTTGTTTATTATTTATTCTAAAACTTAAATCAACTGACTCATCAAATTTTGATGTACAGTTTGCCTTTATGGTATTTAATACATTACCAATCGTCTCTGGATTTAAATCTTTAGTATTTTCAGGTAATTTTTTAAATCTTTTAGAAGACATTATTCTTTTACCTCAATACCCATTGATCTTGCAGATCCAGCAATAATCTTTGCAGCTTCATCTATATCGTGCGCATTTAAGTCTTCCATCTTTTTTTCTGCTATATCTTTAAGTTGTTGTTTAGAAATAGATCCTATTATATTTCTTCCTGGTTCTTTTGAGCCACTTTTTAATTTCATAGCCTCTTTTATAAAATGAGACGCTGGAGGTGACTTTATTACAAAATCAAATTTTTTATCTTTATAAACAGTAATTATTACTGGTACTGGTTTTCCAGCGAATGATTTTGTTTTATCATTAAAGGCTTTACAAAATTCCATTATGTTAATACCTCTTTGTCCTAATGCAGGACCTACGGGAGGAGCTGGATTTGCCTGTCCTCCTTTAATTTGTAGTTTAACATACCCACTTATTTCTTTTTTTGCCATTAGCTTGCCTTTTCAACTTGGTTATATTCTAAATCTACCGGTGTTGGACGACCAAATATAGATACGGATACTTTTAATCTTAACTTATCTTCATCAATATCTTCAACTAATCCTGTGAATGAAGCAAATGGACCATCAATAACCTGAACCTTTTCTCCTATATTGTATTCAACTCCAGATTTTGGCTGAGCAACTCCATCTTTAATTTCGCCTAATATTTTTTCAATCTCTTTATCTGAAACTGGTATTGGAGTACCTTTTGAACCTAGAAAACCACTAACTTTTTTTAAGTTTTTAATCATGTGATAAATATTATTATCCATCTCACTCTTTATTAAAATATAACCTGGGAAAAATTTTTTCTTTCTTTGCACTCTCTTTCCTCTTTTAACTTCAGTAATGTCATGCGTAGGAACAATTATTTCCTCAAATTTTTCAGATATTTTCGCTTTTTCAGCCTCTTCTTTTATCAGTTGAGCTACTTTATTTTCAAAACTTGAGTGTGATTGAACTATGTACCAGTTTTTCATTATATGCTCACTCTAAGAATAATATCTAAAAAAAACTTTAAAATCTGGTCAAGAAGCAAAAAAAACAGCGAGGCCAAAACAGCCATTGCAAAAACCATTAATGCACCTTGGACAGTCTCTTTTGCTGTTGGCCAAGTTACTTTAAAAGCTTCTTGTTTTACTTCTTGTATAAATTTTAAAGGATTTTTCATAAATTAAATAATAATTTTTTGGCAGGAGCGAAGGGAATCGAACCCCCAACCTCCGGTTTTGGAGACCGGCGCTCTACCAATTGAGCTACACTCCTATTGAGTTTACTCTATAATTTTAGTAACTACTCCTGCTCCTACTGTTCTACCACCCTCTCTAATAGCAAAATTAAGTTTTTCATCCATTGCTATTGGTGTAATTAGTTTTACTGTAAATTTTGCATCATCACCGGGCATAACCATTTCAGTGCCTGATGGCAACTCAACTTCTCCAGTAACGTCTGTTGTTCTAAAGTAAAATTGGGGTCTGTATTTAGTGAAGAATGGAGTATGTCTACCACCCTCTTCTTTTTTTAATACATATGCTTGAGCCTCAAATTTAGTATGCGGTTTTATAGATCCTGGTTTGCATAAAACCTGTCCTCTTTCAACATCAGTTCTCTCAACACCTCTTAACAGTGCACCAATGTTATCACCCGCCTCACCTGAGTCTAGAAGCTTTCTGAACATTTCTACTCCAGTACAAACTGATTTTTTAGTTTCTCGAATACCTACTATTTCTATTTCTTCGCCAGTTTTAATCATACCAGACTCTACTCTACCTGTTACAACAGTTCCTCTACCAGAAATTGAAAATACATCTTCTACTGGCATTAGAAAATCTTTGTCTTTAGGTCTATCTGGTTGTGGAATAAATTCATCAACAGCTTTCATTAATTCCATGATTGAATTCTTTCCAATTTCATCATCTTTTCCCTCAACCGCAGCTAAAGCTGAACCTTTAACTATTGGTGTTTTATCTCCTGGGAATTTATAAGAAGTTAACAAATCTTTAATT
This sequence comes from uncultured Pelagibacteraceae bacterium, assembly GCA_902604245.1. Taxonomy (GTDB): domain Bacteria; phylum Pseudomonadota; class Alphaproteobacteria; order Pelagibacterales; family Pelagibacteraceae; genus Pelagibacter. Next base: position 52,892 of record CACKXQ010000002.1, read on the forward strand.
TCCTCTTCAACCAAATCTATCATTTCTTTGTCATCGACTTGATCTACTTTATTTAAATATACTACTATTGCAGGAACTCCAACTTGACGAGCAAGAAGAATATGCTCTCTAGTTTGTGGCATTGGACCGTCTGCAGCATTAACTACTAAAATTGCACCATCCATTTGTGCTGCACCTGTAATCATATTTTTAACATAGTCTGCGTGACCTGGGCAATCCACGTGTGCGTAATGTCTATTTGCAGTTTCGTACTCTACATGTGCTGTAGAAATTGTTATACCTCTCTCCTTCTCCTCTGGAGCTTTATCAATTTGGTCATAAGCAGTAAATTGTGCACCACCTGACTCTGCTAAAACTTTTGTTATCGCGGCTGTTAATGTTGTTTTACCGTGATCTACATGACCTATGGTTCCAATATTACAGTGCGGTTTATTTCTTACAAACTTTTCTTTTGACATTACTTTTTTACCTCTTTTTCCTTTTTTTTCTTTTTTAATATTTGGAGCGGGTAAAGGGAATCGAACCCTTACATCCAGCTTGGAAGGCTAGCGTTCTACCATTGAACTACACCCGCAACACCCAAGTATACTCCTAAATTATTTAAATTTTTATTGATGGTGGAGGGGGAAGGATTCGAACCTTCGAAGACCGAAGTCAACGGGTTTACAGCCCGCCCCATTTGACCGCTTTGGTACCCCTCCCTAATAGTAGGGGAAGCGTCCCCTTGTTCAATAAAGCTTTAAACAACATGCGTTTTATATATTTTTATTGTATAAATGCAATACGTGAATTTCATAAAAATTAGTATAAAAAGCCAATAAATCCATAAAATATGACTCAAAAATCATCCTTTTTTATTGCTGGACGTCACGCAGTTATTGGAGCTTTAAAGAACCCAGAAAGAAGAGTAGTCAAAATATTTTTAACAGAGGAAAGTAAAAAAACTATTCATAAGCAAAACCCAGATAAAAACTTATTAAAAGATCTTAAAGTTTTTTTTAAAACTAGAAAAGAGTTAGATAAATACTGTAGAAGTGAAGATATTTTACATCAAGGTTTTGTAGCGGAAATTGAACATTTAGAAAATCCTGAATTAAAAGAATTTATTAAAGGCAAAAATAATTTAACGTTTGTCTGTTTAGATGAAGTTACTGATCCAAGAAATATAGGATCCTTAATCAGAAGCGCTGCTTCATTCAATATAGATGGATTAATTGTTAAAGAAAGACATTTCCCAAGTGAAAGTAAATTATTATATAAATCTGCAAGTGGTAGTGTTGAACACTTAAATATATTTCAAGTATCAAATATAAATACCACTTTAAAATATTTAAGAGATAAAAATTTTTGGGTTTATGGTTTCGCAGCTGATAGTAATAAGAACTTTACAGAGGTAAAATGGAATGGAAATAATGTTTTGCTATTCGGATCAGAAGGACACGGTCTTAATCAACACACTAAAAAATATACCGATTTTACATTAAAAATTAATATTAACAAAAATATTGAGAGTTTAAATATATCTAATAGTGCAGCAATAGTCTTTCATCATATAAATCAACAAAAATAATTTCTTGATAATATATAAAATGCTATTAAAAAACGCTTCATGCCCTTGTAGCTCAGCTGGTAGAGCAATTGATTTGTAATCAATAGGTCCGCGGTTCGAGTCCGTGCGGGGGCACCATCAATCAATAAAATCAACACTAATTATTTTTACTGTTTTAGTTTTTAATTAAATTTATATTGATTGTGCCAGGATTGGACCAACATTGTGTCGTAGTCAAGTGATCCTCAAATTAATAACACCAAAACTTTAATATAATTTAAAAACCAGTAGTATCAGTTTTCTCTAATTTTTGTAAATGTAATTGCTCACTTTCCTTTGTTGCTAAAATGAAAAAATCACTGGAATAAATTATCCCATTTTTTTTGTAAAATTTCCATTCAGGTTCGGGATCAACTGCTTTACAATTCAGCTCAATACTAACACTATCTTGTATAATAATTAAACTTAAATTATCATTGCTTTTTGAAACGAATGCTTCAGGATATTCAGTTTCATATTTAGCCTTCAGTGCATTAAGCAAATTATTTTGCTCATCTTTGCAAGTTAACAAATGTGTTTTGGCATTACCCTGGAAATCATCATAGGTAAAGCTACCTTTAATTTTAATTTCAAAAATTTTGTTTGATATAGGAGTTGTTCTTACCTCATATTTTTCATAATCCTTATGAGGTTCATTAGGTATCACTTTATGTGTATTAAAATTGTAAACTGCTCCATCAGCACATGGATCACAATCACTGGCATTATAATTAGTAATATCATCTCCTAATTTGATGCCAAAAAAAATATTAGGCAGTTCTGCTAGACAAATATTTCCCCAAATCAAACCGAGAACCACGATCCCTAAAATTTTTTTCATATTTTGGTAAATAATCTCTTTATTAAAAATACAACACTTGCAATGATAAGAATACCATCAAACCGAACTAAGTCAGTAATTGCATAGGTAGTATTTATCATAAAATGAAACAATACCGTTAATACAATTGTTCCAACAAAAAATACTAGCAGAAAGATTTTAAGGTTTTTATCTGAAGCAATAACACCAATTAATAAACCAGAAATAATTATAACTGGATCTGTCATTATTGCCATTAATCCTCCAAATAAAGTTCCGACAAAACCTGAATTAGTTGCGATGCCAAGTACTAAAATTAAAATATTTGCAAATAAAATAGCTGAGGGGATTATCCATAGTCTTTTCATCATCAAAATTATACTATTGTTACCATCTTAAACATTCTTCGTATTTAACTTTAGCTTCGGTGCCAGTTAGATTCAATTTTTTTACTACGTCTCTGCACATATTTTCAGTCCATAAGTGAGCTAAATATCCAAGTATACCCAGAATAAAGATTATCACTAAAATTTTTTTCATAAGGATTTTGAAGTAATTTTTTTTTTTGGGTCAAAAAAAGGTTTTTCAATAACTTCACATTTAAAATTCTTATTCTCAATTAAAACTTCGATTTCTAGACCAATTTTGGAATATTCAATGTCAACAATAGCTAAAGCAATATTCTTTTTTAAACGTGGTGAATAAACGGCTGAAGTAACTTTACCTATAACATTATTATCAGCCATAAGATTCCAAAATGTAGTGTTGGGTCCGCTTAACTTTTCACATTTAATCTCTAAACCAACTTGTAATCTTTTAATCCCTTCTGCTTTAATTTTTTTAAGTGCATCTTTGCCTATAAAATTAATATCTCCATCTAAATTAACCAGACGATCTAAACCAAGTTCAAATGGGTTTGTGTGAATATCAGCATCAGCGTGGTAAGAAAGCATGCCACCTTCTATCCTTCTAATAGAAGAAGTGTGGCCTGGTTTAAGTCCAAATTCCTTTCCTACTAACATAATTTTTTCATATAGTTCATTTCCTTTTGAACCATCTCTTAAAAATAATTCATAACCAAATTCACTTGACCAGCCGGTTCTTGATACAATTAATGGTATTCCATCTAAATCTAATTCTCTAAACCAATAATATTTTAAATCTTTTATATTTTCTCCAAATAATTTAATCATGATTTCAGCAGACTTTGGTCCTTGTAATTGTAATGGCGAAACATCTGGTTCAGTTATTTTCACATCTAATCCTGAGTTAATAGCTACACCCTGGGCCCATAATAAAATATCACTGTCACCCAAAGATAACCAAAAATGATTTTCTCCCAAGCGTAAAAGAACTGGGTCATTTAGCACTCCGCCTTCTGCGTTTGTAATTAAAACATATTTGCATTGACCAACAGATAATTTTGATAAATCTCTTGGGGTTAATAATTGAATAAATTTAAAAGCATCTGGTCCAGTAATTTGAACTTGTCTTTCAACAGCGACGTCACATAAAATTGCTTTTTCAATTAGGTTCCAAAAGTTTTGTTCAGGATCGCCAAAATCACGAGGTATATACATATGGTTATAAACAGAAAAACCTGTTGCGCCCCACCTGACTGTTGCATCAAAATATGGAGATTTTCTTATTTGAGTTCCAAATCCAAAGCTTTTGTTACTCATTAATTTGTTTCTTTTCTGATTTGCTCTATTTTAATTTTTTTTTGAAGACTTCTGTTTGAATCATATAAAAGATTAAATTTAACTTTTTTATTAATCTTAATAGATATTGTCTTTGCATTTCTAACTTCGTAATTGTCAGCAACTGAACTTATTGGTCTTTTATGAATATTTAGATTTTTAATTGTAATTTTAGATTTATCGCTCACAATTCTTCCCTTCCATCTTCTAGGTCTGAAAGCACTAATAGGCCTAATAGAAAGTTTTTTAGAGTCTAAGTTTAAAATTGGTCCATAAACTGACATATTATATGCAGTGCTTCCTGCAGGTGTTGATATCAATACACCATCAGAAACTAGTTTTTTAATAATTTTTTGCGAACCGTTAGAAATTTCAAGTGATGCAGTTTGTCTACTTTGTCTTAAAATTGAGACTTCATTAATAGCAATAGACTTTTTAGTTTTATTAAACTTATTCTTTACACTCATTTCCAAAGGCGAAATCGAAACTTGTTTTGCTTTAGATAAATTTCTAATAGTATTTTTTGACGAAAACTTATTCATTAAAAAACCATAACTACCAGCATTAATTCCGTAAAAAGGTTTTTTGTATTTATTATACTTTTTCAATGACGAAAGCATAAAACCATCACCTCCAACAACAATTATAAGATTACATTTACCTAATGATATATTTTTGATTTTATGATCTAGAAAATTTTTAATTTTTCTTGATGTTTTTGTATGATCAAAAAGTATGTGTGGCTTTAACATTTAGTGGTGCCCTCGGCCAGACTCGAACTGGCACTCCATAAATGGCAAGGATTTTAAGTCCTTTGTGTCTACCAATTTCACCACGAGGGCATTAATGAATTTCATGAGTATTTATGCTAATATTTATAATTGAACAAGTTTAATAAGTAAATTTTTTTTATTTTATCTCCCTGGTTTCTAGTTTGTTTCTAGTTATCCTATAAAATCCCATTAGACTTTAAAATTTCTAATCCTTTATCATCCATTGAAAAATCAAAGGTAATATTGGGGTCAATATTTTCTTTTATATATTTAATATCTTGTAAATCATCTTTATTGCTTGGGTCAAAAGATGAAGTATTCCATTCCGGGTTATTAAGTCCTTGCTGAATCCAATCGTCATCCTCATCCATAAAGATATCACTTGGAGATATCATGTTAATTGCTATAGAGATTTTTTTCAAACCACTTAATTTATTTATAAAATTTACTATTATTTCTGGATCATAAAGCAAAATATCATCTACTAAATATAATTCTCCTTTAGAATATTTTATTGGTTCACAGTAAAATTTATTATTCTTATTTATTTTATATTTCTGATTTTTTTTTAAACCCTCAATCTGATTTCTATAAGGAATTGAGTAGTTAATTTTCCATAAAAGCTGAGAAATAGAATTAGACTCTTCTATAAATTTCTGAATATCGTTATTCCAACAATAATCTTGATCATCCCAATAGGAAACATTATCTCTAACCCATAAATCTCCTCCATCATATTCGAATACGTTATTGTTATTATTTATTAGTTTTGGAAAGACCATTAATTAAAAAATTAAAAAAGTTTTCTAAAAAAACTTTTAACATTTTTCTCTACTGGAGACTCATTAAAATTTATTGTCATGTCTTTCCACAATTTAACAAGAGCTGACATACATGCTCCACCTTGATTTGTTTTAAATGATTTTTTTCCTTTGTTAATTATATCTTGAGACATTTCACCAACTGAATCCTCATATTTTAAACCCTCTTCTGTTGCCTCATAGCTTTGTTTTGCCATCCTATCTTTTTTACTGTTCTCAATATCATTATAGCCTTCATCATCCCAAGCTCTACGGTAACAGTAAATCACACTCTTTTTTAAATCTTTTTTACTGATCCCAATTTTTTCTGATGCTCCTTCAAATATACCCCTATAAAAATATATTTTAATATCATAAAGTCTTTTTGCGCTATCTCTATCCATTTGAGATGTAACTTGAGAGTAAGTCATATCACATAACTTATGCTCACCTTTTGCTTGTTCCCAGACTAATTCAAAATTATTTTTTTTAGGCATAATATTATTTAAATTTTCCCCATGTATAATAACCACCAGCTGCACAAATTAATATAAATACTAGAGGTCCAATCCCAAATTCACCACTAGTATCATTAAATTTCCAAATTATTATTCCTAATATTGTTCCTGCAATTATAGGGATTAAATTTTTCATAAAATAATCAATTTTTTAAAAAATTTGGTATCAAATAGTCTTTTTCAATTTCTTTACGCTCTTCATCTGAATATTTTTTTTTATAACAATCATTGCACATATAAACTATCTCTAGAGTGCTTCCAATTTCAGTTAAAAAAGGTTTACTTTCTCCACATTCAGAACATTTTGACAATAATTTCACTCTTATAAATATTACAACTTTATCTATCTAGTTTCTAGTTTGTTTCTAGTTTGACGAAATTTATTATTCATATTTTCCAATAAAAGTAATTAAAGGTTTTTTAAAACTATAGGATTTAATAGGATTTAAGACTGTATAAGACTGTGTGAGACTATAAAATATCTCTACCCTATGTTTTTTAAGTCCTTTGTGTCTACCAATTTCACCACGAGGGCATGAGTTATTTTCATGAGTATTTATGCTAATATTTATAGTTGAACAAGATTAATAAGTAAATTTTTTTTAATTTATCTCCCTATGTCCAAGTTATGTCCAAGTTATCCTACAAAATCCTATAATTTTTATCTGCCTTTTTTAAATGGATCTAATATTAGTTTTTTGTGATTATATTTATATTTTTTATTATTATAATGGAGTGAATTAACAACCAGTATTCTTGAATTTTCTACATCAATTAAAATCATATTCCCACCATAACCACTCATCCCAAAGATAATCTTATCTTTTAATCCTGGATAATCCATATGGAATTGACCTCCATAAGATTTAGTACGACCAACTATAGGCTCGTCGTTTTCTATGCTTCCTTTTGGTATTCTTCTTTTATAAATTTCTTTTAAATATTTTCCAACACAAGTATCATTCTGATAATCATCCATTATAGCTTTTGCAATTCTAAGATAATCAAATCTTGTTGCCATTATGTTAGGATGTCCATTTCCAAAATGTTCGTTTAAACTAGTATAGCCATAACGAATACTATTTTTGATCTTTATTTTGTCATTAAAAACTTTGCTATAAAATTTGTCATAATCTTCACCGACTTTAAATTTCATATAATTTAAAATTAACTGAGTAACAAATCCATTGTAGTTGTATCTTTCCTTAGTTTTTTTTGTATTTTTGTTGTTAAAGTGTAAGCGCATGGTTGTTGCAATATCTCTATCTTCATATGCATCTAATTTAGTGGTACCATCTTTAAATTCATCAACATATTTTTGATCACCAGTATTCATATTTAAAAAATTAATTAATTTTTGATCATGATAAAGAGAATCTTTTATTATAGGCCAGTCATTTACTCTAGCATCAACTCCATCAATATAACCCTCACATATTGCGTGACCTACTAAATAAGAAGTTACTGACTTACCCATTGACATTGAATAAAATTTTGTTTCATTATTCAAAAACTCTCCCAGTCTTTCTTTAGGAGAAAGTTCGTCAATTAATACTTCACCATCTTGATAATATAAATAACTAAGGATACCTTTGGTTTTCATTTGCTTTTTTAAAAATTTATCTTCAATTAAGTTGAATTTAAAATCGTAGGAATTATTTGTTGGTTTAAATTCTTTTAAATGTGAACTTCTATCTCTATATGAATATGCCCATAAATAATAAATCAGCGAGTCCCTATTTGGGTTTGAATGATAGGCAATATTATAACCTGATAATGCTTTATTTTTTATTTTGATATTTAGATTGTTAGATCCTTGAAATTTATCACATTTATTATAATACCAAAGATTACTATATTTTGGCTCTTCTTCGCATACTGGGTTTTTTTTAATATTTAAATATTGATGATATCCATTTTCCAAAAGCCAAATATTAAACTTATTTAGTTTAGAACTCTCAGCAAATAGATTGCTTGAAGCAAATAAGCTAAAAGATAAAATTATTAATATTTTTTTCATTAAATTACCTTACATTTTTATCTCTCTGTGTCCAAGTCATGTCCAAGTTTGTAACAATTAATTAAACCTTATTTTCTAATCTTAATTGAAAGCTAATTTAAAGTTATGTGATTTTATAGGATGTTTGAGACTTCCAGAGACTGCTAAAGACTCATCAAAGAGTTAATCCCTCGGCTTTTAAGTCCTTTGTGTCTACCAATTTCACCACGAGGGCATTAATGAATTTCATGAGTGTTTATGCTAATATTTATAATTGAACAAGATGAATAAGTAAAATTTTTTTATTTTATCTCCCTATGCTCTGGTCTTGCTCTTGTTATCCTATAAAATCCCTCAAAATGAAACTATCTAAATATTAATCTTATACTCAATTAATACTAGCGTTCTCCATCCATTCTTTTCTTTAAGAACTTTTTTATGAACTATTTTATATCCAGCAATACTTACATCTTCTAATTTAGAGTCAGCTGTTAAATCATAAGTTTTGGTTATGCCTTTGCTATTTTCCTTATGAGTTATGATCTCGTTAGATACAATCGAGTGTTGAGTAATATCTGCAATTTTTATTTTTGCTGATAAAATTGCTTTATTTTCAGAAATATTAAGATCCTTAGACCAGCCATTTCCACATACTTTAATTACTTTGTTTGTGCTTTTATTTTTATCACAATAAACATTTACAAATTTTTGCAAATCATCAGGTGATGTAATTGTTTTCTTATTTTTTACATAAGAATTAGTACAATTGGTTAATAATAATCCAATTATAATTATTGATAATATTTTCATTTTTTCTCCTATAAGTTTTCAAGTAATGTAAAAAATACCATGGTGAAAGCTCGATGGTATTTTTCATCAGTGATAAATTGGACAAATATGTTGTCCTTTTCTTCACAAGTATATGTTTCTTTCTTATTCACTAATTTATTATTTTCGACGTCCGCATATGCATAATACTTGCACTTAGCATTTGCAGGACTGATTAACAAAAAAAGAACTAATATGACTCTAATCATAAAGCTCCTTTTCTTTTTGACTTATTTCAAATCTAACTTGATTTAAAATAGCATCCATTAGAACAAAAAATGCCTTATGTACTTCTTGTTCAAATACTTTTTTTTGGCATACTGAGTTACACTCTGTCAGAACATGTATTAACGTTTGTTGATAATACTCATTAGATTTTGCAAATGAATGAGTTGTGAAAGTTATCAAAAACAAAAAAAATAGAGTTTTTATAAGCTTCATTTTTATCCTTTCTTTTTATTAAGACCAACTAAGGTCATTATTTCTTTGTCATTTATTAGTTTGCTATCCAGGATTAGATATACGTGAATATTTTTTTTAAGAGCTACTTTAGCTACTTCTTTATTTTTTAAATATTTTTTATCCGCATGTCCTATCGCAAATGGTTCATTTTCAATAGCAGCTAAAACGATTTCTTTATTTTTTTTAAAATTGTTTGATAATGATTTGATCGCCCAACCATTTTTTTTAACTAATTTTAAAGCTTCTGATTTAGTAATAGTCTTTTTCCTCCATAAATGACTTCACCAATTCTTTAATAATTTTAGAATTGTGTTCGTCTAGTTCTTTGTCTGATAGTTTTCTTAACTCATTCTCTGAGAGATTTTGTGGAGCTTGTTTCTTTTCTTTATCAGTAATAATGACTTGTTTTATACACCTTTTAAGAAAAATTTTTCAGTGAAATAAGATTGATTATTTTTCACTTAATTAATACAATAATTTTATGAATAGAGAAGAGTTATTGAAAAATGTCAAAGAGGATCCTTATGCACTTGAAGGTGCAGAAGATAAATTCAAAAAAGATAAAGAAATAGTTTTAGCAGCTGTAAAAGGTAATGGAAATATTCTTGAATATGCACACGATTCACTAAAGAAAGATAAAGATGTTGTGCAAGCAGCAGTAACAAATGAAGGTGCTTCACTAAACTTTGCAGATAAATCTTTAAAGAAAGACAAAAAGATTGTTATGGCTGCTGTTAATCAAATGGGATCTAATCTCGAATTTGCAGATCCATCTTTAAGAAAAGATAAATCAATTGTTCTTGCTGCAATAAAAAGCTATCCTTCATCTATTGAATTTGCAGATAAAACTTTTCAAAAGGATAAAAAAATTGTTCTTATGGCTGTATCATCTAGTCCAGATGCACTAGAATTTGCTGACAACTCTTTAAAAAAAGACAAAGAAATAGTTTCTGCGTCAGTAAAATTCAATGGCTTTTCATTAACGCACGCGGATGCAGCACTAAAAAAAGATAAAGATATTGTGTTAATGGCTGTAAAATCAAACGGGAACGCTTTAGATTTTGCTGATAATGCCTTTAAAAAAAATAAAGAAATTGTAATTGCTGCTGTATCAAAGAATGGAGGTGCCTTAGAGTATGCGGACGAAATTTTTAAAAAAGATAAAGAAATCGCACTTATTGCTGTGCAACAAGACCCTGATGCTTTAGAGTTCGTAGATAAATCAATTCAAAAAGATAAAGATATTGTTAAAGCTTCTAAGAAAAAATAGTTCATAAAAATTTATTGCAAGCAGATGAAAGATCCAGAAACTGAATTAGTGAATTTCCTAAATAAGATTATAGATGAGAATATAGAAAATTTTAAAGAACAAGGCGATTTTATAGTTCGTCCAGGAATTGCCTATGACAGATTTGATTTAACTGCTGTTGATGGATCATATGATATGAGTCTTGCTGGATTAGTACATCATTTTTTATATGAAAGAGGTCATTATGAAAAAATACTACCTAAAAATGAATTTGAGGAATGTGAAAATGTTGTTAAAAATTATCCTGAGAGTATTTATGGTCCAGAGGATGATGAAGATATACAACTAACTATTGACGAATTGCATCATGTTGCAAGACAAACTGTAGGAAATAAACTAAAAAACTTAAAGTTTAAAATCTCAGATGAATTTGAAGAATTACTAGATTAATGAATAGTTTTTTTATAAATCCTAAAGATGCGCAATTTTCAATAAAAAAATCTAAGGAAAGATTAAAAGAGTATCTTTTCATTTTTAACCTATTAATTGATAAAGAAAAAAAAACCAAACTTTCAAAAGAAGAAAGTGCAAAACTAATTAGTGTTGTTGAGTCAGCTGCAATTGAGTGCACTATGCAATTTTTTTGGAAATGTGGATATTGGATTTTAAGAGAGCAACAAACTAAAGGTCCAATGGATTTATATGTTTACAAAATAGTTAATGGTGAAAAAATTGAATACGCTGTTGATGTTAAAGGTATACGTCCTAATGCTAAAAAGAAACCAGCTCATAAACCAACCTTGCCCACAGGTTACGAGAAAAAATCACATCATATTAGAGATCAAATTTTAAAGAGAATTGTTGCAATTGTTTATTTGAAAGATGAAAAAACAAGAAAACAAATTAGCTTTACTGAGGGTTGGCATACTTCTTTTAAAGGTGGCCAAGCAGGACTTACTGGAAAAAGAATTAAAATAAATAAAAATCGATTTTAATTTAAATTTTACTTCTAGATTTGATTATTTTATCGACAATTTAAGTTTTGCTATTTTTTCCTCAACTTCATTTATTGCTTTATAAATTTGATCTTTTTCAGTTTTACTAATTTCTTTTCCCATTGGGCTATCAGGGCTCATTGCATCATGAGTTGTATCCATAAGATTGCCTACCCTACCACCTATTTTAATTAATGTGCTCGCAACATTTTCATATACATTTACTTTGTTAAATTCATCCTCAAGTGTAAGAGAGAAATTATCAATAAACGGTGTACCTAGGGATTTTCTTTGCATTAAAATATCAAGTTTTATTGCATCAATATAATGTAAATTATGATCTTTATCATCTGGGTCACTACATTTTCTAAAGTGAGAAATTGACTTATTGGTAATATTTTTTACTTCATCTTCTTCAAGTTTGCTAATTACTTGCGAAAGAACATGCTCAACAGTTAAAGGTTCACGTAGTTTTGTCATTTTCTATATTAATTCTTTTCCCGCTTCTAAGTACATACATTTTTCACAACTCTTATTAATTTCAGGAACTTTATCTAGTTCTAAAGTTTTTTTCATATCACTGATATTATCTTCTACCCAAGAGGTATCTGTAACGTACGGAACTAAAGTTATTGTAAAATTTAATTTTCCCTCAAAATTGTCAAAACTTTTTTCACCATTACATACATAAAAATATGAAGTATCTGAAACTTTAAAACCCATTTTTCTAAGAATATGAACATATATATCCATCTGTATTTTATAACCTTGGTGAAAAATACTTTCTAAATAAGCTTTAGTTTCAACTTTGGTATTACTTGATTGAGCCTTATAATCTACTACAACTAATTCCTCTTTATCTAAATCATACCAAATATCATCTACTCCACCATGAATTTCTAAATTGGTATCTTTATCTAAATATGAAATTCCACCAGATAAAGAGTTTCTCCAATTATCTAGTTCTTCATGCTGAAAAGGAATAAAATTAAGATTATGTTTCTTAAATATTGGGTGTGGTTTTTTTTGGCTTCTCAGTAAATCAAATTCTTTTTTAAGTAGATCATCAACTGCAACATTTAATGACCAGCCAGGCATTCCTGGTTCTTTCAATCCCTTAACCCTATCAAGATAAAAACATCTTTTGCAATCTAAAAAACTACTAAATTTTGATCGGCTAATTTTAAAAGGCTCATTGGTTCCTCTTTTATAAACACTTCCTTTTCGATTTCTTAAAGGATTTACTTCAACTAAATTACCTTTGCTATCTCTTTTTAAGCCCATAAGTTTATCTTACTATCTCTCCGTGCTCTTGTCTTGCTCTGGTTTGAGAAGTTAATTAAGTATTATTTTCCAATGTTATTATAAAGCTAAATTAAAGTTATGAGATTTTATAGGATATTTAGACTACCCTGGACTACTACGGACTGACTTTAACTTATATCCCTCGGCTTTTAAGTCCTTTGTGTCTACCAATTTCACCACGTGGGTATGAGTTATTTTCATGAGTATTTATGCTAATATTTATGTATGAATAAATTAAAGTTAATATTAGAAAGTATTAACTCTAGAGATTTAGCAAAAGCACTTAAACTTTGTAATGAATATGGAAATGAAGAAAGAGATAATAAACATTTAATTAACAATTTTAAAGGTGTTATTTATTTCCTTGAAGGGAAACTAGATCTTGCAGAGAATAATTTCTTAAATTCACATTTGTTAAATAGTAATTTTGAAGATCCAATAAAAAATTTATATTTAATTTATTTAAAAAAAAATTATCCAATAAAACTTTTAGAATTTGCAAAAAAACTTTATGAAATAGATAATGAAAATGATCTATATATTTATCAATTAGCTTATGCTCATGAAATAAATAATAATAATAAGTTAGCTTTAGAGTTTTATATAAAATGTATTCATCTTAATGGTTCTAATAAAATAAAAGCTCTTAATAATGCAGGTAGTATATATCTTAAAAATAATAAACCTAAAACCTCAATAAGATTTTTTTTAGATGCTTACAATATTAATAAAAATGACAAGATTTTAATTAATAATTTATTCCTTAATTACATTAACTTAAAAGATATCAAAAATTCTGATGAATTTTTTAAACTAGCCGAAACCAAAGATGAGAAATATATAGAATTTTTATATAATAAAGCAGAATATAAAATTCTTAAAGAAGAGTATGACGAAGCAATAGAAATTCTAACCACCAATAAAAAAATACTTAAATTTAAATTAGCTCTTATTGGTCTTTATTTTAATATGGGCAATGAAAAAGATGCAAAAAATCTTCTTGATAGCTCCAGAGACGAATTTAAGAATAATATAAATTTTTATAATTATATTGGGATCAGATCTCTGTATGAGGGTAACTTTGAAGATGGATGGAAATACTATGAATATAGGGGTTCAAAATTAACGAATATTCTAAGTTCAACTAAAGAATGGAATGGTGAAAATTTAGAGAGAAAAAGCATAGTTGTTTTTAGTGAACAAGGTTTAGGTGATTCAATACAATTTTCTAAATATATAATTTCACTATGTAAAATATCAAAGAATGTAAGTTTTGTTGTAAATAAAAGTATCTATAATTTATTTAATAATAGTATTGAAAATTTAAATATTAAAACGATAGAAACTTTGGAAGATAAGAATTTTGATTATAAAATTACATTAGGTTCATTAATTAAATTTTTTTATAAAGAAAAATATGATTTCAAAGATATCTTGATTAAAAAAGATGAAGTACAGATAGAAAATTGGAGTAAAAAGATTGATAACTCTAAACCTAAAGTTGGATTAGTTTGGTCGGGTTCTTTTCATGGTCCAAATCAGCCTTTTAGATCAGTACCTTTAAAAAGTTTAGACAAGATTTTATCTTTAGATATAAACTTTTATGGATTGCAAAATGAAATATGGGAAAGAGATAAACATTATTTTGAAAATTCTAGTATATTAGATTTTGGAAAATATAATCTAGTAGAAATCTCATCTATTATAGAAAATTTGGATTTAGTTATATCAGCAGACACGTCTATACTTCATCTTTCTTGTTCTCTTAATAAGGATACATGGGGTATTTTTAATATATATCCAGATTGGAGGTGGGGTGAGTTTGATAAAATAAACCCTTATCCTTCCTTACAAATGATTAAACAAAAGAAGTTCAACCAATGGGATGATGTTGCTGATGAAATATTAAAAAAATTACAACTCAAATTTAATTTAGCTTAGTTATTTTCTGAATTATATTGAGGATGTTTAGATTTTGGACGATTTTTATGTTTAACAACTATTGATCCATCAACAACTTTAATATCATAACCCCAATTATCCCAACCTCTTAATGATAATGGTTCACCAAGTTTGTCCTCGAGTGTTCGTGGGTAAACATAACAGCCTTCACTATCTCCATATTGAACTCTCGCTTCTTCCATTTTTTTTTTTACTTCCATGTGTAAGTCTAGTGGAACATTTAAATGTTGCCCAAGCAAGTAACTTAAATTCATATCTTTACATGCTAAATCCATTGTAAATCCAGCTTCATATTTTTGATTAAAAATGTGAGGCACAACTGTTTCCCACGCAAAGGAGTTTCCGGCTGAAACTCTAATAGCATCAAAAAAACTCTCTAAGTCTAATCCTGCTCTTTTAGCAATCATCATACACTCAGATGCTGCAACCATATTAGTAAATGCGAGCATATTTGATACAACTTTTGCAATAGCTCCTGCCCCTATATCTCCACATAAAACAACTACTTCACCTATCGCGTCCTGTAAAACTTCTTTCCAATTATTAAAAATTTCTTTATTTCCACCAGCTAAACAAACCATATTATTATTTTGTAAAGCATGAACACCTCCAGTTAGAGTAGCTTCCAACATTGAAACACTATAGGTTTTTGCTTTTTCTGCCAACTTTTGAGTCTGTTTAAAATCAGTTGTAGATGTGTCTATCCATATCATCTCAGATGTAGCATTTTGTAATAATCCATCTTCACCATCAACAGCTTGCAAAACATGCTCTGGTTTTGGTAAACATGTTAGAACTGCACTACATTTGCCAGCAAGATCTTTGATAGAATTAGCTTTACTAATATCTTTTGGAACATCATTGAGTTTATTTTTATCAATATCAAAGGCTACAAGGTTATACTTCTTTGATTTGTATAAATTATTTAAAATTGGTGTACCAGCATTTCCTAAGCCAATCACCCCTATTGTTATGATATCGCTCATGATCACTCCTTTCGTAATTTAAATAAATGTTGAAGTTACATCTCCAAAAGCTGATGAGGTAACTTCAATCAACTTTTTTTCATTAATTGGAACAGGAAATCCATATGCCCCAGTTAAAATTAAATCGTTTTTTTTCAAAATATTATTTGTTTTTGATTTATCTTTCACTAACCACTCTATTTCTCTAAGCATATCAAAAGGCCATTTTTTATCTATCCACTTATCAACTACTTCATTGTCATAAACAAGTTTAAGATCTGTAATTTCATCGTTGTTTGGAACCTTATTTTCATCACCTAAAATAATTCCAGCATGAATTGCATTATTGGCTAAAAGCTCAGCACCATGAGGTTCATTACCATAAAAAACTAAATTATGTATTTCTATTAAGGGATAAATTGATTTAACAGACTTCAATATATAATCAAATGAAACTAAATCAGGATTAATATCTCTATTAAGTATTACTCCAAATTCTGCTTCCATAGCTGGATTAGAATAATCTTTTTTATTAAGTTCTACTCCAGTTTGATGCAGTTCACTATTCCAAAGAAATCCACTTGCTGGATGAGTAAAGCCCATTTTTTTTTGAGTATCATTTGAAACACAACCAATTTTATAACCAATAATTTCCTCACCTCTTTTAAGTCTTAAATCGGCGACTTTAGATTGGATTAGTAAAGCATTTTTATTACTTATTAATACTTTGTCTTTAAATAACTGACTGGGGTTTTTTGCGTCGTAATCTTCAAGAATTTTATTTGAATATAAATCTAATTCTTTTGAAGATAAGTTGCTCATTAAATAAGTAAAACAACTAAAAATATCATCTGAATAAAATTAATCACAACAGATATAAAGTGTGAATATTTAAATTTTTTATCCTGCTTTTCATCTCTATATTTATTAATCAAAGGCATTAATAAGTAATTTGAGGTAGCAAATAAAAGTGTTATTACTAAAATTAAGTAAAAATCTAAACTTAGTTTACTTAAGAATAAAAATGTAATTAGAACAATTAAACTAATTCCCAAATTTACATTATAATAAAAAGGAAATATTTTTCTTATAAACTTTCGAGCATTAGCTTCATCTAAAGTAGTAAATACTACTGGAGCAATAACAAATGAAAAAAATAACATTATTCCCAAAATCATTGCTATCAAATAAATACTAATTTGTTCGATCATAATTTAGTTTTCTATTGAATTTTCTTCTTTCATTAATATTGGTCTTCCGTCATGTGCTGTATTAAGAGGTATTATTTTGCCTTTATATTTTGCACACAAAGTTGGGGCACTTCTAACTTCTTCACCTAATCTTACTTCAAGATCAACAATAACTAATTTTGCATCTTCTAATTCTTTTAATATTCTCATCTAAGTCCTTTTGTTAATTTGTTTAATTTAATGACAGGCCTGATTATGTTTTTTAAGTCTCCAATAATTATATGGCCATGGTGTTATAAATCCAACCGCTAACATTATAGGTACAACCCACCAGGTAAGCATTGCACCGCCTGTTAATACATAATCTGTAATATTCATAGCAACTTCCATACTTATCATAGAAATAAAGCTCATTCCTAATGCAGTTTTTAATGCTTTTTGAAAAGTAAAGTTTTGTTTAATTAAAATAAATGTCTCTAAAATTACACTTGTAATTAAACCATTAATTATTGCTAAAATCATAATACTTAGAACTGGGAAAGGAATTTTAGTTAATTGAAAAAATAATATCGTTCCAAAATCACCAATAGCACAACCTAGCAAACACCAAGCAGTATTCTTAGCACTTCTTCTCCAGGTATGTTTACATTTCCAATTAAAACTTATTGCTTCAGCACTCATTTATTTAATATTTAAAGGATGTATTTATCGCCAAGATACATTGCAAAAGCAATTGCAGCACCTAATAAAATATATTTCATATATTAACCTTATATCTAAATTAATCTGTGTTTAAAATGTGATATTTTTTCATAATCACAACGAAATTAGAACCTAATTAAAACAAATCATTATTTTAAAAATAGAATCATGAGATTATCATTATTCTTTTTTCTTCATTTAGTTGTTTTCGTTATCCTCTTAATTGTCCATCCACATGCTCGTGCAGATGATGGCTGGACAATTATAGAAAAAGATAAGAATTTTATTTACTTGTCAAAATATGGAGAATTTATTCATGGTGACAGGATTATATTATCATTACCTTATGAAGACTGTGATAAGGTGTATCATCTATTTACTTTTTTGACTACAAAGGCAAATAAAAATATTTATCAATTTAAAAATCAAAAAATTCCAATAACAATTAATAATTATGATTTTTTTGCTGAATTAACTTATATTGAAAAAATTCTTAATGATAGGGCTCATTGGGTTGTCTTTAAACTTGGAGGATATGAAACTAAGGAATATGCAAAGTTGCTAGCTGGATTTATTAAAGATAATGAACAATACGAAATCTCATTATCAGATGGTTTGAATTTTGAGGTAGAAAAATACTTCGACATCACAAGAAATAATTGGAAACTAGATAATATTCTAGAAAAGTTTGACGAGGTTTACAAACTTTGTAAAGCAAAAACATTTTTTAAGGAAAGTTAAATGTTTGTTGGTATGGAAGCATTAATTTTAATTAGTTTGTTTGGAATAATTTTTTAACAAGTTTATCTTAAGGGATCACAAGCCCAATCTTCCATCATAGCTTCCATTACACCTATTGCAAAGTTCCCAGAATTTGATTTTGCTCTTGCTTGACTATTTTTATTTTTTTCAATTTGAGCTTTACACTCCATATCTACACGTTCTTTAGTTCTGTATTTATAAGGAATTGTATTTGCCTCTTTTGTAGAGCATCCATATGTAAAAATTAACAAAAAGATAAAAGATAAAAATTTCATATTTCAATATTGTGAAGTGCTACAATAAGCTCCGTAAATATTAGCACCTCTAATTGCTGCCATACAAGAACTGTAACTTGAGTAAGGTCCATAAGATTGTCCTTGATATTTTACATAATAATAAGTTTTATATGGATTCTGGTATTTAGTGTTGTGACAATGATAGTTAGCTGTTGCATAATTCATATGACAGCCTCCTGCATTAGTATTTCCTGAATGAGAATTCGCATTTACATTAAAGCTTATAAGTGTAACGAATGTTAAAATAATAAATTTCATTTACATTTTTTGCAATTGATAAATTGAAACATAATGCTTCTTCTTTGGCAATGGAATAATTACGGGTACATCTGTGCATCTTGGGACTATTGATTTTTTTCCATAAATAATATTTGCATCATAATTTTCAAAGTTTGTCTCTGGATGAGGATTGCCATCATTAATAATAGGCCATGCATCGCAAGCTCTATAACCAAATAATATTAAAGGTCTAGAACCATTAGTATGATTTAATCCAGAGCCATGTATTGTTCGACAATGAAAGAATGCAACCGAGCCTGCTTTTCCAGTTAAAGAAACAGATTTTTTTAAATTAATTTTGTTTTTTTTAGTATTAATTTTACCTACAAAGTAATTATCATTACTATGATGACTAAATAGTTCTTTTTTATGAGAACCTTTAATAACTTTTAAAGGACCATTTTTTTCATCACAATCTTCTAGGTAAATACCTACTGTAATTAAATCATCATTTGTATGAGGATAAAAAGCAAAATCTTGATGCCATTCAACTAGACTTCCTTTTTTCTTGTTAGGTAACTTAAAATTTAATTTTCCAAGATGAAATCTTACTGTTCCACCAATAAGCTTTTTAACAATATCAATAATTTTTTTATTTCTTGATAAATCATAAAATAATTTATTATTATTTTGAGGGTTATTTAATCTAAGTATTTCTTTATTTTTTGAAGAGTTACTATTGAATACGAAATGATAATTATTGTAACTTTGAGTTCCACCTTGGTCTTTAACTTTTTTTTTACTGTTTTTTTCCTTTGTTAAAATCTTATTAATAAGGGAATTTAATTTATTGATATCTTTCTTTGAAATAAGCTCATCTTTTAATAAGTAGCCATTTTTTTTGTAGAAGTTACTTTCAGATCTAGTGATACTCATTAGTAAATCTTATAATAAAAATATAATAATCCAATACGAAAATAATCCAGATATTATTGTAGCTATTACATTTCTTGAAAAATAACCAACCAATATAGCGACTATTGCCCCAAAGATTTTAGGATCATTCATTTCTATAAAAGTTCCATAATCATTTATAAATATTCCTGGAAATATTATTGCTGGAAATACTGCAGATGGAACATATGCTAAAACTGCTTTTACTCTTTCTCCTAGTAGATCCCTATCTACTAAAGCAACCATAGTCATTCTCATAAAGTAAGTAATTATGCCTGCAATTATAATTGTAAACCAAGTCATTTTTTTAATCTCAAAACTAATGCAGCAACAAATAATGCAATTATAGGTGAAATGATTATGTAAGATTTAAAAGGTGCATCAAAAAATAATAAAGAACTTAAACCACATGTAATCATAACTATTACATGATCTAATTTTTTAATATCTTGAACAACAATTGCGATAAAAGTTAAAGGAACTGCAAATTTCAATCCTAATTCCTCAGGTACAAAAGAGCCAAGAATTATTCCAGCAAGTGTAGATATCTGCCAACAAACCCATAGAGTTCCACCACTTCCTAATAAATGATAATGAAGATGTGTTTCATTTCTATTTTTTTGAAAAAACTTATTAGACTCTGCAAATCCTTGGTCTACAACCAAGTAAGATATCAAAAGCTTTTTGATAAATGATAATTTTTCTAAATATTCAGATAAAACTGCCCCATATAATAAGTGTCTAGAATTAATTACCCCTACTGAAGTTACAGCAATTAATGCAGAAGCTCCTCCAGAAAGAAGTTGCAAAAATACAATTTGAGAAGCTCCCCCAAATATAATGATAGACATTGCATAAACTAATACTGGACTAAAACCTAACTCAATACCAATTGCTCCACATACAATTCCAAACGGAATTACTGAAAACATATGCGGTGCTACAGCCAATATTCCTTTAGAAAATATTTGTTTTTTAGAGAGCATTTACTTTACTGGTTGTAAGGCTATTTTTAGGTATTTGGTGTCTAACTTGCAATCTTTGTATCCTCGTTTAACAACATTTAAATATCTTTCAGTTGGATATCTAAATTCTGTTTTGTTTACCATAATGTAAGTCATCACTATTTTATTGTAATAGGTGAAATAAAGTTTTTTATAAAGAATTGGATAATCTTCATAGACATCTAGTTTTTTTTCATCACTTTTTGATATTTCAAATAAAGCACCAGGAACTAATGAATTTTTGCTTTTCTCAATATCTGCTGCTCTATATTTACTTCTAAAGTTTAATCTGTAGCCTTTGAGTTCATATTTTTTTATAAAAATAGAGTCTTTACATCTCCGCTTCATTTGAAAAAGATTAAGATTACTTCCGTAAGCAAAATATAACATTACTCTAGTTCAACTATTTTAATATTTTTTGCTTTTACAAATTCAAGGATTAGTGAGTTACATAGGTTTATTTTATCTTGATCTTTTGATCTTAATACAATTGATACACCTAATTTACCTTGTCTAAAAAAAGGATAACTACCAATCTCTACATCTTTATTATTATCTTGAACATTAGTTAGTGAACTTGCTATCTCACTTTCATAAGTCATCAAATTTATAGTCTTACTAAGAATTGGATCACCACCCACCAATACATTACCAAGTCCACCAATCATTGCTTTTAAAATTGAAGGAACACCTGGAAGGGAAAAAACATTTTCTACATAAAATCCAGGAGCGCCACTTGTTGGATTTAAAATAAGATTAGCTGTAACCGGCATTTTTGCCATTTTTTGTCTACCATCATTAAAATTACCTGGTTCGTAATATTTTTCTAGAATTGCAAATGCCTCTTTATGAAATCCATATTCAATATTGAAAGCTTTTGATATTGATTCTGCAGTTATATCATCATGAGTTGGTCCAATGCCACCTGTAGTAAACACATAGTTGTATTTAACTCTTAACTCATGAACAGTGTCTATTATGATCTTTTCCACATCAGGAATTACTCTTACTTCTCCAACAGAAATTCCTAGAGAATTAAGCCAAGTAGCTAATGTACTTGTATTCAAATCTTTTGTTCTGCCTGATAATACTTCGTTACCTATTATGATAATTGCTGCAGATATTTCTTTTTTATTAGTCATTTCTAAATATAAATAAAATTCTATGAAATTTACCAAGACTTTATTAAAAGGCAAATTACAACGGAGATATAAGAGATTTTTTGCAGATATAGAAGTAAATAATAAAATTGTTGTAGCTCATTGTCCAAATACGGGCTCTATGATGGGTTTATTAGATCAAGGAAATGAGGCTTGGATAAGTGAACATAACGATCCAAAGCGTAAATTAAAATTTACCCTTGAGATGATAAAAGTAAAAAAAAGAATAATTGGGGTAAATACTCATAGAGCAAATAGAATTGTCGAACATGCTTTAGAAAATAAATTAATAAAAGAATTTAGTTCTATAAAAAATATTCGAGCAGAATTTAAGTATTCTGATGATACCAGATTTGACTTTTTGTGTGATAAGAAAATATTAGAGGTAAAGAATACAACATTAATGAGAAATGATGATATTGCAGAATTTCCAGATGCTGTTACACTAAGAGGCACAAAACACCTCCAAAAGTTAAAGGAATCAATTGAAAAAGGATATAAGCCTTATGTCTTATTTTTAACTCAAATTCAGGGTATAAATAATTTTAGAATAGCAAAAGATATAGACTCTAATTATTATAAAGAATATTTAGATGCTAAAAAATCTGGTGTAAGCTTTCTTGCTTACAGATGCAGTTTAAATTCTAAAGAAATAAAAATTGAAAAAAAAATAAAGATTATAGATGAGTAATTATTCAGAAAAATTTGAAAAAATGAGAATTGCTGGGAAGCTTGCATCTGAAACTTTAGATATGTTAACAGACGAGGTTAAGGAAGGCGTTACTACTGATAGAATTGATAAACTCGGCTATGAGTTTATAAGAGACAATGGTGGACACTCTGCTCCACTATACTATAGAGGTTTTAAAAAATCTTTATGTACATCTTTAAATCATGTTGTTTGTCATGGCATTCCATCTGATAGAGTTTTAAGTGAAGGCGATGCAGTTAATATTGATGTCACAGCAATAGTTAATGAGTACTACGGTGACACTAGTAGAATGTTTACAATTGGAGATATAGCAGTAAAAGCTAAAAACTTGATAGACACAACCTACGAATCTATGATGAAAGGAATAGAAATTTTAAAACCAGGTGTAAAATTGGGAGATATTGGATTTGAAATTCAATCTTTTGTTGAAGAAAGAGGTTTTTCAGTTGTTAGGGATTTTTGTGGCCACGGTATTAGCAATACCTTTCATGAACAACCAAATATTCTTCATTATGGTAAGAAAAATACAGGTCATGAACTAACACCTGGCATGACTTTTACAATAGAACCTATGATAAATGTAGGTAAATTAGATGTAAAAGTACTTAATGATGGATGGACAGCAGTTACAAAGGACAAGTCTTTATCTGCACAATTTGAGCATACACTAGGAATTACTGAAGACTCTTATGAAATTTTTACAGAATCTGTTAAAGGTTATAAGAGGCCTCCATATAATTAATGATAACAAGATACTCTAGAAAACAACTTACAGATATTTGGTCAGAATATAATAAATATCAAATCTGGTTAGATGTAGAGATTGCTGCAGCTGAAGGAATGGAAAAATTAGGGACTATTCCAAAAGGTGTGGCAAGTGCTGTTAGAAAAAAAGCTAAAATTAATGTTAAAAGAATTCATAATATTGAAGCAAAAGTAAAACATGATGTTATAGCTTTCTTAACCTCAGTTACTGAAAAAGTAGGTATTAAAGCAAGATATTTACACCAAGGAATGACATCATCAGATGTGGTAGATACAAGTTTTAATATTCAATTAGTTCAATCTGGTAAGATTTTAGTTAAGGATATTGACCAAATATTAAAAATTTTAAAATCAAAAGCTAAAAAATATAAATTTACCCCATGTATGGGTAGAAGCCATGGTATTCATGCTGAACCAATTACATTTGGACTTAAATTAGCTTCATATTACGAGGAATTTGTAAGAAATAGAAAAAGATTAATTAGTGCAATAGATGAAATATCAACGTGTGCAATATCTGGTGCTGTTGGTACTTTTGCAAATATAAACCCTAGCGTCGAAAAACACGTTGCTAAAAAACTAGGATTAAAGGCTGAACCTATTTCAACTCAAGTTATTCCAAGAGACAGACATGCTTATTATTTTTCAGTTTTAGGAATTATTGCAGGATCAATTGAAAGAGTTTCAATTGAAATTAGACATTTACAAAGAACTGAAGTTTATGAATTACAGGAATTTTTTTCGAAAAAACAAAAAGGTTCAAGTGCAATGCCTCATAAAAAAAATCCAATATTAAGTGAAAACTTAACAGGATTAGCAAGAATGGTAAGAAGTTATACTATTCCAGCACTAGAAAATATTGCACTTTGGCATGAAAGGGATATTTCACATTCAAGCGTTGAAAGAAATATTGGTCCAGATGCTAATATAACCTTAGATTTTGCATTAGTAAGGTTAGCAAACTTATTAGACAAGATGATCGTCTATCCAAAAAAAATGCTTAATAACCTTAATATTACTAAAGGTACCATTTTCTCCCAAGAATTGATGTTAGAACTCACAAAATCAGGTTTGACTAGAGAAAACTCTTATAGATTAGTTCAAGCACATGCCAAAAAATGCATAGCAGATAATCATAATCTTTTAGATGTTGTGATGAGTGACAAAAACATTACATCTAGAATATCAAACAAAAAAATGAAAAAAATATTTGATTATTCCTCACATTTTAAGAATGTTAATTTAATTTTTAATAGGGTCTTTAAATAATGAAAAAAGGTAAAAAATTATATGAAGGGAAAGCTAAAATAATCTATGCTAGCAATGATAAAAATTTAGTAATTCAACATTTCAAAGATGATGCAACCGCTTTTAATAATCAAAAAAAAGATGTAATCGAAGGAAAAGGAATTTTAAATAATAGAATTTCAGAACATATTCTAACTCAATTAAGCAATGTTGGAATAAAAAATCATTTAGTAAAAAGACTTAATATGAGAGAACAACTTGTTAAGTTAGTGGAAATTATTCCAATTGAATTTGTTGTTAGAAATATTGCAACAGGTTCTTTAACAAAAAGATTGGGAATAGAGGATGGAACAGTGCTTGATTATCCACTAGTTGAATATTGCTTAAAAAATGATGATCTAGGAGATCCGCTTGTAAGCAGAGAACATATTTTAGCATTTAAATGGATGGATGTTTTCGAATTAGATTTTATTTACGAAGAAGTAAGAAGAATAAATGATTTTCTTCAAGGCATGTTCAGGGGTGTTGGAATTAAATTAGTGGATTTTAAAGTTGAATTTGGGAGATTTGAAGCTGGTGGCAAAAGAGAAATTATGTTAGCTGATGAAATTAGTCCTGATACATGCAGACTTTGGGATATGAGAACAGATAAAAAACTAGATAAAGATAGATTTAGAAATAACCTTGGAAACTTAGTAGAAGCTTATCAAGAAGTTGCAATAAGGCTTAATATATTGCACGAACAATCAAATATAAGACCATTAACTTATCCTAAACCTAAAGCGGTGAAAATTAAGAAGAAATGAAAGTAAAAGTAATAGTCACATTAAAGAATGGAGTGCTTGATCCTCAAGGTAAAGCGATACAACAAACTCTAAATGGAATGACTTTTGATAATGTTTCAGAAGTAAGACAAGGTAAATATTTCGATATTGAAGTAAATGAGAGTGATGAAAATAAAGCTAAATCACAAGTAGAGGAAATGTGTAAGAAACTTTTAGCAAACTTAGTTATTGAGGATTATAAAATCTTGTAACTACTGAATGAAATCATCTGTAATTATATTCCCTGGCTCAAATTGTGATAGAGATATGGATGTGGCTCTAAAGAAATTTGGTTTTGAAAATCAAATGGTTTGGCACAATGATGCTGAAATCCCTAAAAGTGATTTAATTGTTTTGCCAGGAGGTTTCTCCTATGGTGATTACCTTAGATGCGGGAGCATTGCTGGTAAATCGAGAATTATTAAATCTGTAGTTAATTTTGCAAATTCTGGGGGATTAGTACTTGGTATCTGCAATGGTTTTCAAATACTAACTGAAACAGGCCTACTTCCTGGAATACTTCAACAAAATAAATACCTAAACTTTATTTGTAAAAATGTTTTTGTCAAAATTAAAAATAAAGAAAATAAATATTTTAAAAACATTAAAAAAGAAGTTTTAGAACTTCATATTGCTCATAACGAAGGAAATTACTTTTGTTCGAATGATGAATTAAAATCAATAGAAGATAATGGACAAATAGCCGTTACTTATTGTGATGATAAAGGAAATGACGACGAACCTAATAATCCTAATGGGGCTATTAAAAATATAGCTGGGATATTCAATAAAGATAAAAATATTTTGGGAATGATGCCTCATCCAGAAAGAATGATTGATCCTTTTCTTTCGGGTGAAGACGGATCACTATTTTTTGAAAATTTAATAGGTAACGTGTAATGAATGAAGTTAATGAACAAATGGCTATCGAACATGGGCTGAAGAAAGATGAATATAAAAAAATTTGTGATCTATTAAAGAGAACTCCAAATATAACAGAATTAGGTATTTTTTCAGCAATGTGGAACGAACACTGTTCTTATAAATCATCTAGAAGACATCTTAAAAAATTACATACAAAAGGTGATCAAGTTATACAGGGTCCAGGAGAAAATGCTGGTGTTGTTGATATTGAAGATGATGATGCAATTGTATTTAAGATAGAAAGTCATAACCATCCTTCATTTATTGAGCCATATCAAGGTGCAGCAACAGGTGTTGGTGGAATTATGAGAGATGTATTTACTATGGGTGCAAGACCTATCGCTAATTTAAATTCAATTCATTTTGGCTCAATTGATAACGAAAAAACTCGAAATTTACTAAGAGGGGTTGTTAAAGGTATTGGTGGATATGGCAATTGTATTGGCGTTCCAACTATTGCTGGCCAAACTTGCTTTGACGAGTCTTATAATGGAAATATTCTAGTCAATGCGATGACATTGGGTTTGGTAAATAAGAATAAAATATTTTACTCTAAAGCCGCTGGAGTTGATAAGCCTGTTATATATGTAGGATCAAAAACAGGAAGAGACGGAATTCATGGTGCAAGTATGGCATCAGCTATTTTCGATGATAAAATAGAGGAAAAGAAACCAACAGTTCAAGTTGGGGATCCATTTACAGAAAAACTACTTTTAGAGGCTTGTTTGGAATTAATGGCAGGTAAATCAATAATATCAATTCAGGACATGGGCGCAGCTGGACTAACTTCATCAAGTATTGAAATGGCATCAAAAGGTGATTTGGGTATTGAAATTGATTTAACAAAAGTACCTTGTAGAGAAGAAAATATGACACCTTATGAAATAATGCTTTCAGAAAGCCAAGAGAGAATGCTTATTGTATTAGAGGCTGGAAAAGAAGATGAAGCAAAAAAAATATTTGATAAGTGGAATTTAGATTTTGCAGTTATTGGAAAAACAACCAATAGTAAAAATATTGAATTATTTTTTGAAAATAAAAAAGTTGCTGAAATTCCGATAGATTTTTTAGCTGAAAATGCTCCAATGTACGATCGTAAATGGATAAAAGCTAAATTACCAAAAGAAAATAATTTTTCAAAAGATGATTTTAAGTCTTTGAAATTAAGTGATTGTTTAAATAAAATCTTAACTGACCCAAACATTGCAGATAAAGAATGGATATGGAACCAATATGATCACACGGTTATGGGTGATACTATACAAAAACCAGGCGGTAATGCAGGTGTAGTAAGAGTACACGGAACTAATAAAGCGGTGGCTGCATCAGTAGACTCTTCAGCTACTTATTGCCATGCTCATCCATTAACAGGTGGAAAACAAGTGGTTTGTGAAAGTTGGAGGAATATGATTTCTGTTGGAGCTAAACCAATAGCAATTACAAATTGCCTTAATTTTGGAAATCCAGAAAAAGAAAAAAATATGGGAGAGTTTGTTGAATGTGTTGAGGGAATTACAGAAGCTTCAAAATATTTAAATTACCCTGTAGTTTCAGGAAATGTTTCTTTCTATAATGAAACAAAAGATAAGGGAATTAAACCTACTCCATCTATTGGAGGTATTGGACTATTATCAGATTATAAACAGATGGTTACAATGGAATTAAAAAATGATGGAAATTATCTATTAATAATTGGTAAAACTGAGGGTCATTTAGATCAATCAATATTTGCAAAAAATATTTTGTCTAATCATAATGGACCTCCTCCAGAAATTAATTTATTCAATGAAAAACAAAATGGGATGAGTATTTTAAATTTAAAAAATAAGAATTTAATTGAGACTTGTCATGATGTTTCCTTGGGAGGAATTTTAACTGCTATTTCAAAAATGAGTATAAAAGGAAATAAAGGAGTAAAAATATTTCCAATTGAAGGTTTAATAAACAAATTTGAATATTTTTTTGGAGAGGATCAAGGAAGATATATAATAGAAATAAAGCCTGAATATTTAGAAAATGTTGAAAAAATACTTAAAAAAAATTCAATTCATTTTGATAAATTTGGTATAGTGGAAAGTGATAAGATTACATATGGAAATGACCTAAAAATATCAATTGGAGATATCAAAGAAAGCTATAAAAAATGGCTAAATGAATATATGATTAACTAATGGCAATGGATTTAAAAGAAATAGAAAGCTTAATAAAAGAAGCGCTTCCTGATGCGAAAATAGAAATTCAAGATCTTGCAGGCGATGGTAATCATTATTCAGCGACAGTAATTTCGTCGCAATTTGCAGGAAAAAGTAAAATTCAGCAGCACAAAATGGTATACAATTCACTTAAAGGCAAAATGGGAAATGAGTTACACGCCTTAGCTGTTAAAACAAAGGAGAACTAAATGGACAATCAAACTAATGAATTAATTAACAATGAAATTAAAAGTAACGAAGTATGTTTGTTTATGAAAGGGACACCAGATGCTCCTCAATGTGGGTTTTCTATGGCTGTTACAAATATTTTAAAAATGCTTGAGGTGAATTTTAAAGGTGTAAATGTTTTAGCTGATCAAAATCTTAGAGAAGGAATTAAAGTTTTTAGTGACTGGCCTACTATACCCCAGCTATATGTAAAAAACGAGTTCATAGGTGGTTGCGATATAGTAAAAGAAATGTACGAAAGTGGAGAATTAGCCAAACTTTTTGAAGATAATGGTATTGAATTTAAAAAGAAAAACTAATTATTTAGAAAATAAATATTTGGCCATTAATTAAAAAATAAATAAGTATTCCCCATAATTTAATTGACCTGTTAATTTTTGTAACCTTCTTTTGGTTTTTAGAAATAAATTTACTAAAAGCAATACTAAGAAAAACAGGAATACAGCAAAAAATATAGGAGACTAAAATAAACCAGTCTAGATCAGTTAAATATTCAAGTTTTGGTATATCATCTTGGAATACAAAATTATAGGCAATCAAAGCAAGTAGAGCAATTATAGAGGTATTTAATCTAGCTTCGTATTTTTCAGTAGGTATCCAAAGTACATACCATGCAACACAAAGTATCAGAAAAACTGGGAGCATTATTTTTAATAGGTAATGTTGAAAATTCCTATTAATTGTAAATTCTATGTCAAGAGCACTTTCGTATCTAGGGATTATTTTATTTAAATCTGGATCATAAAAACTGTTATCTATTAAAATATTACTTTTAACCTGAATACCGTTTTCAGGAATTGACCATGCTTTAAGTTTATTTATTTCTGGATCTTTAAACTTTAAAAGATTTAAAAATACACCTGTCTCTGGTGTTATAAAAGTGACTGAGCCATTTTCAGAACTGTCTTTATTATTAAAATTTTCCCAGTTACCAACATTAGTTTTTAGTTGAATAATTAATTTTTGACTATCGAAAGGAAATTTTTTAAAATCAAAGTATTGTCTAAATGAAGCTACACCTTGCTCTAATCTTTGACTTTTAATATTTCCGTTGTCATAAGTTAAATCAAATACAGATTTTACCAAAAGCTCTTTATTTTTAAGTCCTTCTCTAATATCAGCGTCATATTTAAATTCATCAAATACAATTGTCTCTATAGGCCAGTTAAGATCCAATCTAGATTGAGCACAGATTGCATGTAATCCATAAAATTCTTTAAAATCGTCGTCTAATAAATACTCAATATCATTTCTTTGATTTGTTAAATTTGCTTTAAATGAAATTTCTAAAATACCCTTTGTAGTATCTATATTATTTATACTTTTAAGATAAAAGTTACTCAGCTTAAAATCATTATAATAATAAGGTTTAGAGTCTATTTTTACTGAATTACCGTTTTTTAAAGATATTTTATGAGTTCCATTTTTTTTATGTAAGTCTATTATCTGCTGATCTGACAAATCTGATAGTTTTATGTTATTAAAAGATTTAATTATTGAATTACCGGGTATTAAAAAATTTCTTTCAAATAAAGAAAATCTTAAAACAGGATAATTCTCATCATCTCTTTTAAGTATAATTTTTTGCTTATTTTCATCCCATTCAAAATCATAAAATATACCAACATCATTTCTCTCTTCGTTATATACAGATACTGGTTCGTATCCTTTAGCGGCAATATTTTTATTTATATTTTTGAATATATTGCTGTCACAGATCTGAGATGGATAAGCATAATTTGAAAGAATTATTAAAAATAACAATGAAAAAAGAAAAATATTATAATTAATTTTACCGTGGAATGGTTTCATCTTGTTACTATACATAAAGTTTATTAATATAAATATTATAAATTTTATGGCTAAAATACGCAAAGTTGGGTCTGTCGAGGATGGAATTATGCAAATTCTTAAAAACCTTAGTGAACAAGAAATTTTTGCTACAATTGGAAAATCATCTTCATATCTGAGGAAATGTAGTGACCCTCAACAACAACAGGAAATTGATCATAACGATTCTGTAAAACTTGATTTAGCTTGTATAAAAAAAGGTATGATGCCTCCTTTAATAAGAGCACACGAATATATAGTAGCAAATTCATATGAAGACTTAGATAGCCACAAAGACAATGACATAGATGAAATGTTAGTTAAATCAACTATATTGCATGGAAAGTTAACCGAAGTTGTAAAACAATCGGAAGATCCAAAAAGTGATTTGGGTAAAGATATTTCGTCTTTGGAAAAAAAAGAAATTATGGAAGCTATAAAAAATTTAGAGGAGAAAATTAATAAAATTAAAATAACTGTTGATAAAAGATAACACTAAACTTTCTCGTATTTATCCCACTCTCCATCTTCATTATAATCATAGGCAATAACATCCGTTTTACCATCTTCATTTTGATCAATCTCTGCTTTTTCTGGATTTCCATTACCGTCCTGATCGAAAAAAATTAACTCAAAATTACCATCTTCATTTTCATCCATTGCAGCGATGTCTAAAACTCCATCTTCATTTTCATCTCCATATGCTATCTCATAAACTCCATTTTTATTTTCATCAATCAGCCAAGCATCTATAGTACCATTTTCATCTAAATCTGCCTCAAGGGCATCTTTCAAATCAATTGTTTCATTTGATGAGCTTTTCTTTTTCTTTTTTGTAATCCAGGTATTACCTTTATCTTTTTTTTGAATATATTTACTTTTTTTCTTTTTAATTGGTTTAGGCTTTTCATTTAAAAATTTGATCACATCATCTACTGCAATTGCAAAATTTAGATTTTCTCCCTCACTTGTAAAAGTATTCACTCCAATTAACTCTTTATTTTTGTTAAAAAGAGGTCCACCAGAATTACCTGGGTTTATAGATGCCTGTGTTTGGATCACATTAGCTTTATGTTTTGATCCTTTGTATTTCCAATTATAATTTGGTCTTACTTGACTCACCATTCCTGATGTAAATGTCCAAAGCAACTCATTAGGATGTCCTATAGCAAATGAGTTTTGACCAGGTCTTACCTTGCTAAATTTTCCAAAAGTAACAGGAGAAACTTTTACTGGTAAACCTACTACCTCTATCATAGCAAGATCCTTAGTCTTATTAATTTTAATTAAATTTGCCTTATAAGAATCAACTTTATAAATTAAATAATTTGCATCTACCATTTCTTTGGGTTTTAGCCAAACACGAATATTTTCTGCATTTTCTACAACATGCCAATTTGTAATTATCTTAAGACCATTTTTATAAACAACAAAACCTGATCCTGTTCCTCTAATTGAACCATTTTGTTCATTTCCTATAAAAACTACACTTGGAGCATAATCAGAGTAAATATCTTCAGCGCCCTTGTACTTGGGTCTTTTTCTGTTCTTATTTTTTTTTATTAATTCATTCCCCTTTTGAACTGCAGCTTTATTTAGGTTGGTAATTTCTAAAAATAAATTTTTAGCATTTTGACTATCTACTAAATTTGTATTGTTAATTTGATAAGAAGCTTTAGATATTTTTTTAAGATTATTTACTTCTCTAATATCAAAAGCATATATATTTTTTGTCAAAAATATTAATAATATTAAACTTAATGGTATTTGCTTAATCATTTAAGATTTTTTTTTGGAATAAATGTAAAAGTTCCACCTCCGTGCTTCCAAGAATCGGGATGATAATACATAGGTTTTTGAAAACCTGTGTACGACATCTTAATTAATTGAGACAATTGATCTAAATCCAAAGGATATGATTTTCTATTAAATACATTCAAATGATTTACAATCGACAATGCAAATCTTGAATTTTTTGTTCCTTTTACTGTATCCGATACTTGTCCTGAGGTACCAGATGATAAAACTGATCTAGATCTTAAATTTATAGCTGACTCTAAAAATTTTCCATAGTCTTCTTCACCGTGGATTACAACATCATCTATTAAATTTAAACCTTTAAACTTTGATCCTACAAAACATGAATCAACTAGAACTGCTAAATGATGGGCTTTCATTTCGGTTAAAAAAATATCAATTTCTGAAATATTTATCCAATCACCACTTCCCCAATCAGGACTACCATTAACGGGTATCCAATAAGCTTGTTCAGATTTAATTTGTCCATGCCCCGAGTAATAAATAAATACAAAATCATTAGTTGTAGTTATTTTTGTTAATTCAGAAAAAGCTTTGTAAATATCCTTTTTTGTTCCGTTTTCTACAGTAAGAATTTTTTCAAAAGAATAATATTCTTCAAAAGCACTTTTTATTAATCGAATATCATTAATTGGTGATACTAAGCTATCCCATCCATTAGTATATTTTGAATTTCCAATAAGAAGTGCGTAATAATTACCATTGGGTTTTAATAAAATTTTCTTTCTTTTTTTTGTAGGAAGTTGTCTTTCTACAAATTGAGTTTCGGTTGATTTTAAGTTTTCTAGTTTTGCAATTGCATCTATTTTATTTGTATAAAATTCAAATTTGACATTGTTTCCATCGCTAGTTTCACCATCACCTTTTCCGATTTCTCCTATCTGTCTGAAGCCTCCAGTCATTTTTAGACCTTTTTTACATTTTAAAACGACTTCTCCCATCATTGTAGATCCTATTGCTCCTATTTGACTATCAACCTCACATCTATTCTTCTTATTTTCAAAATAAGCAATACCATCACTGTTACTAAAAAAAGACTGATTGTTAAATTTAAATTTATTTGATTTTTTATCAGAATTTGCGTAACCATAAACATATTCTGGATCTTCTCCACTCAATGGTTCTATAATTGCAGCAAAATAAAATTCTGCTTTTGGTAATTGATCAATTGTTTTATGTTTTTTTAATTTATCTTTAATATCGTTAACTTTGTCTTTACTTTTTTTGGTAATCCATGATTTGGAATCTTTTAATTTCTCTTTAAGTTTTTTCTTATTTTCCTTAACCTCTTTTTTTATAATCCATTCTGAAGAATTCTTCTCAACAACTTTTTTTATGTTTTCTGTTTTGTCTTTATCTTTTTTTTTTGTAATCCAAGAAGTTTCAGCCTGAGAAAATGTTATAAAGGTAAATAATATTATTAGAGCAATATTAAGTTTTTTAAGAAATTGCATATTTTAATGATATCTAAAAAAATGCAGAATTTGAATAGTTTAATAATAATTTAACTATCTTGGTAATCTGCCACCACTGTCTAAACACTCTCTAATTGTATTAAAACTTAAATACTTCTCTGTTTGTTGATAATATTGGGAACCTTTTTTATGACATATACCACTTGATGCCTTTTTAATATTTGGATCCAAGGATTGGTAATTATCGCAAGAGTAAAAAAATAATAAAACTGTTAATAACCAAATTTTATTCATATGTATTTTTATTTAAATATGTTGAATAGATTAAGATAACTAGAATAATTATTAATATTATTGTTATATAATTTTCAGAAATATATTCTCTTATTTCTTCAAACCTTATGGATCTAACCGAGTGTAAAATATATAGACCTATATCATCAAAGAACTTAATTAAGTCATCAAAGATACTTAAAACAACTGCAAGTATAGACTTAGTTAAGTAAGATAATTTTAAAAATAATGTTAATATTAATTTAGTCACAATTTTCATTCTCCCCTATTTCTAGGGGAGATTTTAATAAATTAGCCAGTTTGTTTATTAATATTTATTAATGCAGATCCAATAAGACCAAATATAATTGGTGAGAATCTAGAGGCAGATCCCATAAATGGCGTAAGGTTAATGCCCATCCAAGAAGTTGCAAAGTCAGCTACTGCAAAAATGATAAATAGAACACCTAATACGTCAAATACCGAGGTGTTATTTTCTCTAGATTTAGTTTTTGTTTTTTTCATTTTAATTTCCTTTTGTTGTTTGTTTGTCATGACTTATATCTAAACAATTAATTTAAAAATTTCTTGTCCATGATAAATAAATTTTTTGCACAACGTTATGTCCAAAATAATTATCAAAATAAGACAGGATTTTTTTTATTTTATTTTTAAATTGTAAGTGTGAAAAAAATTATTTTATTAATAATATTCTCTTTTATATATGGATGTGCAAATGGAACTTATTCAAGTAGAGATGGTGACAATTCAGATTTAGTTTATGACACTAAATTTTGTAAATCTTTAGCAAGATCCAAGCATCCGGGGTATATCTGTAAAAACCCATTAATGTGTACCCTGGAAGAAACCAATATTGTCATTAATGAAATAACTCAATTCAACGCTGTTTTTCAAAACTGCATGCTTGCAAGAGGATATAATTATGATGCTCATTAAATTTCAAATCCAAAACATAAATTGTCCAAAAAAAAATTCATATGTGGACAAGAAAAAAAAAAATTTATTGCTAAATATTAATTTATAGAAAGGAAAAATATGAAACAAATACTTGATACATTTAAATGGGATAAATTTTCTGTAGAGAAAATAGAAAAAAAACACGACATAAGAGGTGTTGCAAAAAGAGAGGCATTAGTTGAAGAACCATGTGCTTTAAGCAATGGAAGTATTACCGAAGGGGAAATTAAACAAGAGGGCGAAACCTACATCTTGAATCATCAGGAAAAATTAAGAAAATACTTAGATAATGTTGAGACAAATCAAAATAAACTATCAAGTTTTTTAAAACAAAATCATTTTGAACCGATTGTAAATAGTTTAGATGCTAAATTTCATTCAAAGGCTAATGAAAAAGAAATAGCCTTAAATGATTTACATAATAACTATAAAACTTTTAAAGAAGAGCAAAATCAATTTAGAAAATACCATCAAATAAGTAGAGAGCCGAATTCTTCAACTTTTGGTAATACAGTTAAACATTTGGGACTTATACTAGTTTTATTTGTAGCTGAAGTTGTAATGAATGGTTTTATGTTGCAAGGAGCACTTGTTGGTGGTCCTGCAGAGGGTATTTCTGTAGCCGTTGCTATAGCATTTTTAAATTGTGTAGCCAGTGGCTTAGCGGGTTATTACATTTTCAAAAAAATTACACATTTAGAAAAAAAAATTAAAATTCTTTGGGGAATTTTCGCATTAATTTACTCAACATTTATTATTTATTTAAATATGTGCTTAGGAGCTTACAGATCAAAGTCAGAAGAAATGTTCCAAAAACTATATGGTAGTGGTTCTGCTGGCAATAGTTTGTCACCTGAACAAAGCTTAGAGGCATTATCAAAGGTAATTAAACCTTGGAGTGGTGAAATTGAATTCATGTTTGTTGGGGTAATTCTTACTTTTGTTGGATTATTCTTTGCAGCATTATCAATAATAAGTGGGTTTCTTTATAATGACACCTACCCTGGATATGGAAATGTTGGACAAAAAGTAAATAATTATAGAGACAAAATAAGAAAATCATTCACATCATATGCAAAAGATATTTCTAAACTTTTCTCAGATCACAATAAAATGTTGCAAGAAACTTTTGATAGTATCAGAAATAAAGAGCTTAATTATTGGGACTCAAATACTAACGTTATTCAAAAAGAACTTGTTAATTACGGGCAGAAAGTTGGTGCAGTTGAAAGAGGATCAAAACATATTATTGACGAATACAGAAAAGAAAATATTAAAGTAAGAAATTCTAATCCACCAACTTACTTTAATGATGAATTTAAATTCTCTGAAGAGGTTAAAGATCCAATTAAAGTGTTTCCAGATGTTTCTTTTCATTACATGTCAGATGAAGAAAGAGAAAATAGAAAACTAAAATTCTTAGAAACAATTGATCAAAACTTCAAAAAATCTGAGAAAGAAGTCGAGGAATTACAACAATCATCAATCAACAAACAAAAGGAGTTATATGAAAAATACAATACTAACTAGTTTAATACTTACAATATTATTGCTTACAACAAAAAGTTTTGCAAGTTTACCGAATATTCCAAAAGAGATAGATCAAAATAATTACTGTGATAACAAGGGTGGTAAACACGGTCATGTAATTGTTGTGGTTGATCTTACAACTAAATTAGATAATGCAAGAATTGAATTTATAAAAAATCAAGTTTTTTCTGAAGAGTTTTATCTTTCTTATGATCCTTTTACAAAATTTTCATATTTCTTAATAGATAACAATGAGCCAACAAAACAAAAATTTTTGTTTAGTAAATGTAGACCTAAGACTGGGAACAAAAATTTTAGTAAACTAGAAAAGGCATCATTTTTTGAAAATAAAAAAGTTTTAGAGAACTATTCCAACAGATTTTTTAATGAGGGAAATGATCTTCATGATCAAATATTTTCAACAAAAAAACATTCTAAATACAGCTATATATATGAAACCATTGCGTATATATTTCAAAATCCAAAATCAGATTTTGGAAATAAGCATTCTAAAAGAGAATTAATTATCGTTTCAGATTTAATGCAAAATACTGAGAGATTATCTTTTTACAGAGCCTGTAATGCGAATTCATCAAATGCTAAATGTCCAACTTTTGATATTTTTATGCAAAATTTAAGTGATAAAGACTATTTGTTAGCAACATCTCCGAACGGTGAAGGTATAGATCTTAAATTAGTCTATCTTAATAATAGATGTGAAACTCATAAATCTTTAGATAAATCACTTAAAGTTCTTTGGGAAGATTATTTCGTTAGTAGAAATTTCAACCTACAAGGCACTATTCATCAAACTGATATAAATAATGAATATTTTAAAAACAAAGATAAATGTTAATATATTTATATGAAATTAATAATATTATTAATTATTATTTTACTTAATACTCAATCTTTCGCTAAATCCGATGAAATAAGTGAATTTGAGATAGAAGGAATAAGTGTTGGTGATAGCCTTTTAAATTTTACTACAACTAATTATATAAAAAATAATTTTGGAAAGTGGTATGATGATGAATATCATCAATTAATATTGAATAATAATTTTCTACATTATGAAGATGTTATTGTATCTTTCAAACCTACCGATAAAAATTTTACTGTTGTTTCTGTAAGTGGATCTATCAATTATGGAACAAAAATTAACGAATGCTATGAGGAACAAAAAAAAGTAGACAAAGTTTTCCTAGGGATATTTCCTGATGCAGATAGAAGAGTAGATATATTAAAAAAAGGTTCTTATGGACCAGAAAATGGTGATACGAATTCAAAACAAATAGTGTATGATTTTGCTGGAGGCACTGCTGTTATAGATTGTCTTGATTGGGATCAAAAATTTAAGCCTAAGTATAAGGACAGAATTTTAATAAGTATTGATGACAAGGAATTTAGAAGCTGGCTGGTAAAAAATAGCACATAATGAAAAAAATTATATTACTTCTTATAATTATAATTTGTCTTCAATCTACTTCGTATGGAAATCAAGAACTAGTTAATGAGGCTGATAATGGCGATCCAATTGCTCAAAATAATATTGGTTATGCTTACCTTTATGGAATGGATGGCTTTGAGAAAGATATTGATAAAGCAATAAAGTATTTAAATATGGCTGCTGAACAAGATCAGGTTAATGCAATGACTACTGTGGGCTGGGTTTATTTTTCTGGTGAATTTGGAGCTCCACAAATAGATGAGGAAGCATTATACTGGACACAGCGTGCGTCTGACTTAGGATGTGCAACAGCAAGTTATAACATGGGCTTTTTCTATTATTCAGGTGTTGTTGGTTTAGAACAAGATTTATTAATTGCAAAAAAATTCTGGTTATTAAGTGCTGCTCAATACCTAGACGAGACTAATATTTGTGATGCAAGTCCAAATGAATTATTAAAAGAAATAAATGACTATAATCCCGAGCCATCAAAAGAAATGATAAAATTGAGAGACTTGTTTATTTCATTAATTTCATTTGAGAACGCTTGATATAAAATTATGAGACTTATACTTTTAATTTTTATTTCAATCTTTATTCATCAATCAGTAATTAAAGCTGATAATATTAGAGAATTAGAAATAGAAGGTATTTCAATTAACGACAATGCTCTTGATTTTTATCAAAAGAAAATTTTGGATAAAAATAAAAGATATTACCCTAACAGTAAGAAAATATGGCGAACATATATTAAACTTTTTGATAATCAATTTGAAATAATTCAATTACATCTAGATGATAAATACAAAGTTATGGCTGTAGCAGGGATAATATATTTTAAAGATAGGGTTAATGGTAAAAAAAATTGTATTGATAAAAGAAACAAGATTGTTGGAGATCTAAGCAACATGCTAAAAAATACCACAAAATCATCTGAGGAAAAAAATATTCATGATGGTGATGTAACGGGAAAATCTTATGAGTTAGCAATCTTCTTTGATTTTAAGGATGATTATAGTGAATATGTCAAAATTGGATGCCTTATATCATCAAGTGAATATTTTAATTCAGAAAATCAAGATCATCATCTGAGATTATCTTTGACAAGTAGCAAATATCATTTTTGGCTAAGAGATGAGGCATATTAATTTCATTTGAGAACGCTTGATATAAAATTATGAGACTTATTATTATAATGGTTATTTCAATCTTTCATTTTCAATCACTTTCTAAGGCTGACGATATTAAAGAATTTCAGATGGAAGGTATGAGTATAGGAGATAGCTTGTATAAACATTTTTCAGCAGAAAAAATATCCAATAGTCGGGTTAACTGGTATGATGATTTAGAGAAATATAAGTATAATTCATATGCTTTTGATAGTGATAAATTTCATACTTATGATTTTATTGATTTATGGGTTAAGTATGATGACAAGGATATTAAAATTGACTCAATGGCAGGTGTTCTTTACTTTGGAAACAATAAAAAAATAAAAGATATTAACGAATGCTATGAAACTCAAAAAAATATAGCTGATGAATTGCTAGTTATTTTTAAAAATGCAAAAAAAATTGGTCCTACCAAAGAAATTTTTTATACAGCTGACCCATCTGGTGAAACTAGTTACACCGATATCTACTTGGATATAAATAATGACTATGAGGTAGCTATAGGGTGTTACGATTGGAGTGATAAATTTTTAGGCATTAAAGAAGATCATCTTGGATTATCGTTGAGAAGTAAAGATCTAAGTTTTTGGTTAAATTAAATTTTTATATGAAAATTTATTTTTTAATTTTAGTTTTATTAATTAACCTTCAATCTTCATCTAAAGCAGATGATATATCAGAATTTCAAATTGAAGGTGTAAGTATTGGGAGTAGCTTACTAGAATTTGGCTCAGAAAATCAAATTAAAAATATCAAATCATCAACACAGTATAAAAGTAAATATACTGTTTATGATGCAGATAAATTAATTGAAATGACAAATTATGATTATATGAGCGTCACAACAAAGAATAACGATATTAATTATATTATAACAAGCGTTTCGGGGATAATAAATTATGATAAATTAGATATTTGTTTAGAAATGCAAAAAGAAATTGCTGCACAGATTGACAATGTGTTAAATTACAATGAGAAACAGGAGGTTGTTTATCCTTCTCAAAGAGATAAAACTGGAAATTCAAAAATACATTCAATAGTTTATTATTTTAAACCTCATCCATCTAATGAAGCAATATCAATAAATTGTGGTCATTTTACAAAAAAAAGTAAAATACAAAGAACCCTAAAAGTTGGCGCACATAGTGATGAATTTGCTTTCTATTTAATTAATGAAGCCTATAAATAAGGACAATGAAATTTATAATTTCAATAGTAATATTAATTTTTAATCTTCAATACTTTGCCAAGGCTGACGAAATTAGAGAATTCACAATAGAAGGAGTTGGTATAGGAGACAGTTTAATAGATCATATGAGTATAGAAGATTACAATATTTTTCAAAAAGCCCAATATGAATACGTGCATACTTTTGCTACAATTAAAATAAAAGTAGATAATCTTAATTTATATGAGCAGGTTCGAGGTTATTACAAAATAAAAGATAAAAATAAAATTATTCATGCGGTAGAAGGAACAACAAGAATATCAAATATTTCAGAGTGTATTAAATTAATGAATGAGGTCACTAATGAAATTGACAAAGAGTATTTACATTTAAAAAGTGAAAAAAATGTTTTTAATCATTGGGTTGATAAATCAAATAAATCTAAAGTTCATCAAATAGATTATGAATTCAATTCAGGTGATGCAATAGCTGTTCAATGTGTTGACTGGAGCAAAGAAATGGAAGAAGAAAATGGGTGGATTGATAATTTCAGGGTAACTCTATTTGATAAAGATACACTTAATTTTTTGAGGTCCTTAAATTAGTCACACTCTCTTCTCATAATTTCAAAATTAAGAATATTCATTTCAGATATTTAGAAATCTTGACACTCATAAGTCATAGTGAGAAAGTGTTGAGTATGAAAATATTTTTAACAATTCTAATTTTAATCTTTAATTTTGAAACGTTGGTCAAAGCAAATGATATTAGAGAATTAGAAATAGAGGGTTTTAGTATAGGTGATAGTTTATTGGAATATTTTAGTTTGGATGAAATAAAATCAAATTCTATTGCAGATTATAAAAGTAAAAAATTTGTTAGATTTTTACCTTATAACGAATCTCTAAATTTAAAACAATACGAAGCCATGAACTTTCATTACAAGTCTACTAATTATGAAATTTCTGAAATAAGTGGTGCCATTCTTTATGATAACAATTTAGATACATGCTTAGTTGAAATGAAACAAATAATAGATGAACTTGAAGAGTCCCTAAGTGGTTTTAAAAAAATTGATCAAGGTACAAGACCTTTTAGTGAAGCTGATGCCTCTGGAGAGTCTACGGTTTCCAGGATAAAATTTGAGGCTAAAGATAAAGGAGCTATTTATTTTGCGTGTTACAGATTCTCTGAAAAGATTAAGGAGGAACTTAATTGGACAGACTCATTAAGGATTTCATTAACTAGCAAAGAATTTATAACTTGGTTAGATAATGAAGCATATTAATTTCAACTAAAAACTATGAGAAAATTTTTAATATTTCTGACTCTTATCATTTCTTTTCAATCCTGGGTAAAAGCTGATGATATTAGAGATTTTCAAATAGAAGGAATAACCGTTAGAGATAGTTTGCTTGAATATTTTAGTCTAGAAGAAATAAAAAAATTTAATTCTTATTTTTATAAAAACAAAGAATATAAAATTTTACAAACTAACATAATATCAGATAATTATGATTCAATTGAAGTGACGGTTAAAAATGGAGATAATAGCTATAAAATTTATCAAGTGTTAGGGGGTATATTTTATAAAAATAATATAAAAAATTGTCATAATAAACAGATAGAAATTGACACTGAATTTACAGATTTATTTACAAATAATGTAAAAAAAACATCATGGGAAAAAAAACATTCAGCAGATAAAACGGGCAATAGCTTTTCTAAAGCTATTCAATATGAATTTAATTCGAACGATGTAGTGAGAATAAGTTGCTATGATTGGAGTAAAAAGTTTGAAGATGAAGTTGGCTACACAGACAATCTCAGGGTGACAATAATAGATTCATATTTCCGTAATTGGTTAAACACCGTAGCACATAAATGATGACATATAGCCTTCAATATCGCAGAATTATTTTCAAATCTGTTGAGTGTATAAAATTTAATTTAACTTATCTGAGATCTTGACACAAATACATCGTAATGAGAAGTTATTCTTTATGAAGTATTTTTTTTTTGCTTTACTTTTAATCTTTAGTCTTCACTCGTGGACCATGGCTGATGAAGTAAAAGAGTTTGAGATAGATGGAATGAGTATTGGAGATAGTTTATTTGAATACAAAAGTTTTAATGAAATTGAAAAAGCTGTTGAAAATAAAATGATGTATCCAGATAGTAATTTTGCTGTGATTGTTTTTAACCCTAATTCAAAACAACCTTATGATTATATAGAGATTGTTTATGACATTACTAATAAAGAATATATTATTGATGCATTAACAGGTTTGGTTAATTATCCAAATAGTTATGATAAATGCAAAAAAAATAAAATTAATATTAGCAATGAATTTAAATTAATATTTAAAGATGCTGAAATCTATGAAAACGAGAGTCCACATTATTATTTTCCAGATTCTACTGTAGATCAGATAGATTTTTATCCAAAATCAGGAGGATTTGTAAGAGTTTCTTGTACAGACTGGTCAGAAAAATTATTCAAAGAAAATGAATGGGTGGATAATTTAAAAGTTTCGATAGGGTCAGTACAATTTTCAGATTTTTTAAATTAATGTTTATTAGAGGACTTATAATTTCCTTATTTCTAATTTGTTGTTTTCAGTTTCAATCAAAAGCTGAAGATATCAGAGAATTTCAAATAGAGGGAATAAGTATTGGAGATAGTCTATTAAAATATGTAGACCTGGAGCAAATCAAAAATAATTCCAGTTTTCACTACAATTCAAAAAAATTTGGTGCTTATTATTTAGAACTTGAAAATTCTGATTACGATGGTTTACAAATAGATTTTGAAAATAGTGGAGAATTTATAATTGAAGGGTTTGGAGGAAAAATTTTTTTTGAAAAAAATTTTATGGAAAAATGTTTACAAAAAGAAAAAGAGATTCTTGCCTCAGTCAAAGAAATTTTAAAATCTAAAACCAAATATACAAACCATGGTATAACGCCACATAATTATGACAAAAGTGGAAAATCTATAGGTAGTTGGCATACATTCGAATTTAATGATGGTAGTGGAATTATAAGCCTTGAATGTATGAACTGGAGTGATGAAACCAATTTTGATGACAACCTAGAATTAATGATACTCTCAGAAAAATTTCAAGATTTTGTAAATAACTATTATTAAAGATGAAAATATTTTTTACAGCTCTAGTTTTAATCTTTAGTCTTCAATCCTGGACCCAGGCTGAAAATATTTCTGAATTTGAAATAGATGGAATCAGTATTGGAGATAATTTATTTGATTACT
This sequence comes from uncultured Pelagibacteraceae bacterium, assembly GCA_902604245.1. GTDB lineage: Bacteria > Pseudomonadota > Alphaproteobacteria > Pelagibacterales > Pelagibacteraceae > Pelagibacter. Next base: position 96,965 of record CACKXQ010000002.1, read on the forward strand.
ACAGTAAAAAAGAAATTAATGAAGGAAGACTATATGAATATAAAGATTTTAAATTTGTCGGTTTACAATTAAATACAAAAAAATCAAGTGAATACGATGTACTTCAATTTCACTATAATCAAATTGATTATGAAAAAAGTAAAAAAAAGTCTCTTATAGTTGATTCAGTTATTGGAGCGTTATTCTACCCAAATATAAAAGATTGTTATTTAAAGAAAGACGAGATAGTTGCTGATATAGAAAATTCATTAACTAATTTCACAAAAGATTATGAGGGCACATATAAAGCTAGTGAAGATATTACAGGCAAAAGTACTATGACTGCAGTTATATTTGCATCTGACAGTGGAGAAATTGGAGTTACATGCACACATTATGCAAAGGAATTTAAAAATAAAAAAAATTATGAAAATAATTTAAGAGTAGATATTTCTTCAAAAGAATTTTCTAAATGGCTAAAATACGAAGCTTATAAATAATGAAAATTTTATTAACAATATTAATTTTAAACTTTTGTTTTCAATCATTGACTAAGGCAGATGATATTAAGGATTTTCAGATAGACGGTATTAGTGTTGGGGATACTCTTATAAAATATATGACAGAAGATGAAATTTTAATAGAAAAGAAAAAAAGAGAAAATTATTATTCCTATCTAGGCGACCCAATATTCTATGAAGTATATAGTTTTGGCAAATCGAGCCAATACGATTACATATCTTTTTTTCTTAAATCAAATGATAGAAACTTCATTATACAAGCAATATACGGAGTCAAACTTTATGAAAATGACATTAGCAAATGCTATAAAAAACAAAATGAAATAATTGCAGAATTAGAAAATTTATTTAAAAATTTAAAAAAATATTCAGAAGAATTACCTTTAGGACAAGACACTAGTGGAAACAGTATTATCAAAAGAACTTATTATAGCTTTGAAAATCAAGATATTATTGCTGTAGAATGTTATGATTGGCACGAAAGTATGCAAAAGAGTAATCCGTCAAACCCTGATATTCTATCATTATCAATAAATACTAAGGAATTGTTTTCTTGGATTAATTGAAATTATTGTTCAAAGTAGATTAATGAGGATATTTATACCATTTTTAGTTTTCAATCGTTGTTTTGTGTAGGTGACATTAAAGATTTGCAGATCGAAGGGATCAGTCTTGAGACAAGTTCTTTAGATTATTACAGTAAGACTAAAATTAAAGAAAATTCTAAGAATTATATTAAAAAGAAAAGCTAATTTTATTTGAATAATAACCTAATTTTTTTTGAGAAATATTTTTTTACCAAGTTTAAAATTGATATTTTAACTGGAGTTTTTAAATTATCTTCAACTATATTAAATTTAATACTATCTTTCCAACTTAATTCGATTACTAAACTTTCACGAAAATAATCATTAAATTTTTTGATTGTTCCTACAGTTAACACAGGTTCAAAATATTGTTGTTTTTTTGAAATATTAATTTGATTATTAACATCATCAAATACTAAGTGCCAAATATGAGCTTTTTTATTTTCAAAAACCAAATTATCTTCAAGTCTTGTAGGTACTTCTATATATCCTTTTTTTCCTACTCTAGATAATTCATTTAAAAAATAAGAAATATCCTCAACATGTTCAGCTACATGGGAAGCAATAACAAAATCAAACTCCTTATCTTTAAAAGGCAATTTTTTTTCAGTGATCTTTACAAATGATTTTCCTTTATAATGATTTGATAAATCTAGTATATCACTAACTGTTGTTGCATATTTATTTGCACCATATCCACATCCAATATCTAAAATTTTCCAGCCTGGATTTTCTGAAAGGGTTTTTTCTATGTAGATTTTTGATGTTCTATTGATCAGAAAAATTATCTTGAATAATATTCAATTACTAAATTAGGCTCCATAACGACTGGATATGGAACTTCCTCAAACTTAGGAATTCTTACAAATTTAACTTTTTTGTTTTTTTCGTCTAATTGTAAATATTCTGGAACTTCTCTTTCTTTATTTGCAAGTGCAATATCAATTAAAGCTAATTGTTTTGATTTATCTCGTATTTCAATACTATCTTCTTCTTTTACTTGATAGCTTGATATATTTACTTTTTTTCCATTTACCCTCACATGCCCATGGTTAATCAATTGTCTTGATGAAAAAATAGTATTTGATAGTTTTGATCTATAAATTACTGCATCAAGTCTTCTTTCTAATAATCCAATTAAATTTTCCGCAGTATCACCTTTTTTCATTATTGCTCTTTTATACATATTTCTAAACTGTCTTTCGTTCATGTTGCCATAGTAGCACTTTAATTTTTGTTTAGCTTGAAGCTGAATTCCATAATCAGATGGTTTAGATGACTTTGACTGTCCATGTTGTCCTGGGGGATATGCTCTAGTATTAAATGGACTTTTAGGTCTACCCCATAAATTTACCTTAAGTCTTCTATCGACTTTATGTTTTGAATTTAAACGTTTTGTCATATATAAGTTATTGGGTTTATAGACATCAATATATTTTTGTCAATCAAGGTTTTTTAATTAAACCAGCAAATACGCTTGATAAAATACGTGTTTCCTTTTGAGAAAGTTCCATTTTGTAAAAAATACTTCTTAAATTTTCAAGCATTATGGGTTTTTTCGTTTTTTGTTTAAAAAAATTTTTATTTTCTAGGTTTGATAAACAAAAATTTAACATTGCTGATATCTCTTTCTTAGTTGCTTTTTGTATTTTTTTTGATTTTTGAAAATCATATTTTTTTTTTGAAATTAAGTTTGAAACAGTTTGAGCTACGATTACTAAACTGTGTGAAAGATTTAAAGATCTAAATTTTGCAGTACTTGGGATCTGTAAAGTATAGTCAGCATAACTCACTTCATTGTTTGTTAAACCTGAGGCTTCAGAACCAAACAAAAAACTTACCTTTTTTGAATAATCAATTTTTTTTAATTCTTCTAATGAGATATGTTTAATATTTTTATTTCTAAATCTTGCTGATGTCGCAATAAGAATATCCGTTTTGTTTAATGACTTTTCTAAATTAGGATAAATACTTGCTTTTTCTATTATATCTTTAGCTCCAACTGAGGTTGCTTTGATTTTGTCATTTGGAAATAATGGCTTAGGTTCTATCAATGATAAATTTTTAAAACCAAAGTTCTTAATTCCTCTTGCACATAATCCTATATTTTCAGATAGCTGAGGTTTATGTAAAATAAATGTTATATTATTAAAATTCATTAAGCACTTGCTGGTGCATTATCTTTGAATAGTTTATAATCAAGACTATCTATTAATGCTTTAAAAGATGCATCTATAATGTTTGGCGAAACGCCAATTGTAAACCAATTTTTTCCTTTAGAGTCTGTGCTTTCAATGGAAACTCTAGTTACAGCCTCTGTTCCTGTGTTTAATATTCTTACTTTATAGTCAACTAATCTTAGATCTTTAAGATAATCAGAATATTTTGAAATTTTTTTAATATTATTCCTAATTGCATTGTCCAAGGCATTTACTGGTCCATTCCCCTCACCTTCACAAATAATTGTTTCTCCATCTACTTCTAACTCCGCTTTAGCAGATGAAATAATTTCACCTAAAGAATTTTTTTTAACAGACACATCGTATGCCTTAATAATTAAGTATCTAGGTATTTCACCAACTATTCTTCTTGCTAATAATTCAAATGATGCGTCTGCACCATCATAGCTATAACCAATAAATTCTCTTCCTTTTACTTCATTCAGAAGTTCTTTAATTTTGGGATCATTTTTTTTTATATCAATTCCGATGGTTCCTAATCTTGATAATATATTTGATTGTCCAGCTTGATCTGAGATAACTATATTTCTTACATTGCCAACATCTTTTGGATCAATGTGTTCATAAGTTTTTGGGTCTTTTTGAACCGCTGAAACATGCATCCCACCTTTATGCGAAAAGGCTGCAGCGCCTACATAAGGCAAATGTTTGTTAGGTTTTCTGTTTAAAATTTCATCTAATAACCTAGAGCATTGAGTTAGATGTTTAATATTCTTATCTTTTATATTTATTTCATAATTGTTAGAAAACTCAGGTTTTAAATACAATGATGGTATAATAGACATTAAGTTAGCATTACCACATCTTTCACCTAAACCATTAATCGTTCCCTGCACCTGTCTTACACCTGCTTGAATTGCAACTAAAGAATTAGCAACTGCATTTTCTGTATCATTGTGTGCATGAATTCCTAAATTTTTGCCTGGTATATATTTTGATACATCTGAAACTATATTTGATATTTCGTGGGGCAAGGTACCGCCATTGGTATCACATAGTATTATCCACCTAGCACCTTGATCATATGCAGACTTGATGCAACTTAAAGCGTATTCTTTATTTGATTTGTAACCATCAAAAAAGTGCTCAGCATCAAACATGAATTCTTTTCCAGAATTAATTATATGTTTTGCACTTTCACTAATATTTTTTAAATTTTGATCTTTGGATATCCCTAATGCAACATCAACATGAAAATCCCAAGATTTTCCAAATAAACAAATTGAATTTGCCTTAGAATTTATTAAAGATGAAATCATTGGATCATTCTCGGCGCTATGATCAGATTTTTTTGTCATACCAAAAGCTGTTAATATTGAATGATTAAATGAATGTTGCTTGTTAAAAAACTCTGTATCTGTGGGATTAGCTCCTGGCCATCCGCCTTCTATGTAATCAACACCAAGATTATCCAATGCAATAGAGATTTTTTCTTTGTCATCTAAAGAAAAATCCACTCCCTGTGTTTGTGCACCATCACGTAAAGTTGTATCAAAAATGTATATTTTGTCTGACATTATTTAAATTTCCAGGAGGTTTTACCATCTTTATCCTCTATTTGAACTCCTTTTTCCAAAAGCTCATTACGAATTTTATCAGCTAATTCGTAATTTTTGTCATCTCTGGCCTGATTTCGTTCTTTAATTTTTATTTGAATTATCTCATCGCTTAAATCAGATTTATTTTTTTTAAATTTTTCCCATTCATCTTTAGTCTCCGTTAACAATCCTACAAAATTACATGCAGATACAAATTCTTGTTTATCTTCCAAATTACCTGATTGAGATTTTTCATATAGCTTATGAAGGTTGGCTATATATTTTGGTGTATTTAAATCATCATACAAAGGATAAAGATGATCATCATAGATAAATTTGGGCTTATCTAGTTCTACATAGCTATTATACCATTTATCGATTGTTTTTTGACTTTCCTCTAAAAGTTTGTCATTCCAATCTAAAGGCTGTCTATACTGCGCGCTAATTAAAGCTAGTCTTAGAGCTTGGCCATTCACATTATTTTTAAAATCACTTATCTTTAAAATATTACCTTGTGATTTTGCCATTTTTTCATTTGATAAGGTTATAAATCCATTATGTACCCAATAATTTGAAAAAACTTCAGTGTCATTAGCACAACGTGATTGTGCAATTTCATTTTCATGATGTGGAAATATTAAATCTCTGCCTCCCCCATGAATATCAAACTTATCACCAAGATATTTTTTGGACATTACTGAACATTCTAAATGCCAGCCTGGTCTTCCCTTTCCCCACGGTGATGACCAGCTAGGCTCATGTTCACTTGAGGGTTTCCATAATACAAAATCTTCTGCATTTTTCTTATTACTTGATACTTCTACTCTGGACCCAGATATTAAATCTTCTGTTTTTTTATTTGATAATTTTCCATAATCCTTAAATTTTTTAACCTCAAAATAAATATGTTTCTTGCTTTCATAAGCGAAACCTTTTTCGATTAAACTACTGATCATATTGATCATTTCATTTATATTTTCTGTAGCTTTAGGTTGAAAGTTAGGTTCTTCACAATTTAGATAATTACAATCTTCTTGGAAATTTATATTTATCTTATTGGTTAATTCAGAGATTCTAATTTTTTTATCTTTTGCAGATTGAATTATTTTATCATCAATATCTGTAATATTCCTGACATACGTAACATTGTCTTTACCGTATTTACATTTTAAAACTTTAAAAAGAATATCAAATACAACTAATGGCCTTGCATTACCTATATGTGGATCATCATAAACTGTAGGACCACAAACATACATTTTAACATTATTTTTATCTATTGGCTGAAACTTTTCTTTTTTTCCACCATAGCTATTTGTTAAAAAAATATCTTTATTCATTATTCAAGGAATATACTTTAATTATAGATTTGTGAATCTATTTGATTAGCTTGGAATCTTGCAAACTGGAATTGGATCCATTTTATGCAAATTTGCGTTTCTTATTTGGATATATTTTTCTCTATTTTTTGAATTTTCATTTTCCATAGCTTCTTCAAGTTCTTTATAACTTAAACCAAGCTGACCTTCATCAGTCCTACCATCATCCCATAAACCATCTGTTGGGGGTGCATCTATAATCTCTTGTAAAATTTTTAATTCTTTTCCTAATTCCCAAACTTCTGTTTTATTACAATCAGCTATTGGGGATATATCAACTCCACCATCTCCATACTTTGTGTAAAAACCTACTCCAAAATCTTCAACTTTATTTCCAGTGCCTACTACGATTCCATTGTTTGCTGCTGCAACTTGATACAAAGTTGTCATTCTTAATCTAGCTCTAGAGTTTGCCATACCATGCAAACTATTAAAATCTTTTAAAGTATTTTCAAATGTAGAAAAAAGACTGTCTAACTCAACAGTAATACCTTCAACATTTTTAAAATTTTGTTTTAACCATTCCTGATGCTTTAAACTTAAATCATGTTGTACACTTTTCTGTTTTATTGGCATAGACAAGACAATAGTTTTAAGTCCTGTCATTGCACTTAAGGTGCTCGAGACAGAAGAATCAATTCCTCCTGAAATACCAATTACCAGAGACTCGGCTTTTTTTGGCATCAAATTAACGTAATTTAATATCCAGTCCTTAATAAATGTAACTTTTTGGTTTGGTTTCATATTTAAAATATAATAATTAATTTAAAAAATTAAATGATTAAGATGCCGCTCTAATACCGTTTTTAGCATACAAGGTATTCTTTTTAATCTCATCTGAAATTAAAAAAGCTAACTCTAGAGCTTGGTTAGCATTAAGTCTTGGATCGCATTGAGTGTGATATCTGCTTGATAAATCTGTATCTGATATTTTTTGTGCTCCACCAGTACATTCTGTCACATTTTGACCAGTCATTTCAATATGAAGTCCTCCTGCATATGATCCTTCACTTTGATGTACGCCAAATACATTTTTAACTTCATTTAAAACGTTATTAAAAGGTCTTGTTTTAAATCCTGTAGTTGATTTAATAGTATTTCCATGCATCGGGTCACATGACCAAATAACGTTAAGTCCCTCTTTTTTAATCCCTCGTATAAGTTTTGGTAAATATTTTTCTACTTGATCGTGACCAAATCTAGAAATTAATGTAATTTTACCTTTATCATTTTTAGGATTTATCAACTCACAAATTTTGGCTATCTCATCAGGCTTAGAAGTTGGACCACATTTAATTCCAATTGGGTTTTCAATACCTCTACAAAATTCTACATGACCACCATCAATTTGTCTTGTTCTGTCTCCTATCCATACAAAATGCGCTGAAGTATCATGATACTCGCCTGTAGTAGAATCTATTCTTGTCATAGTTTCCTCAAATGGTAAATGCAACGCTTCGTGCGATGTCCAGAAATTAACAGTGTATAATCTTCTGTTAAAGTCTGATGTAATTCCGCAAGCTTCCATAAAAGCTAGAGCATCTGCAATTTTATCTTCTAATTCCTTGAATTTTTTAGCTTGTGCAGCAGATTTGATGTAACCTAAATTCCATAAATGGACTTTTTTTAAATCAGCAAACCCACCATTAGAAAATGCTCTTATTAAATTTAAAGTTGAAGCCGATTGAGAGTATGCTCTAAATAATCTTTTTGGATCTGGAACTCTTGCAGCTTCAGTAAATTCCATACCATTAATATTGTCTCCTAAATAACTTGGTAGCTCTACATCCCCTTGCTTCTCTGTAGGAGCACTTCTAGGTTTTGAAAACTGACCAGCAATTCTTCCTAGTTTTACTACTGGTAAAGATGCTGAATAAGTTAATACTAATGACATTTGAAGCATTAGTTTAAAATAATCTCTAATATTATCTGGGTTAAATTCTGCAAAGCTCTCAGCACAATCTCCACCTTGCAATAAGAAAGCCTTACCATCAACAACGTTTGCGAGTTGATCTTTAAGATGTCTAGTTTCACCCGCGAATACTAAGGGAGGGAAATTTTTTAATTTATTTAAAACTAAGTTTAATTCCTCTTCATCCTTATACTCAGGTATGTGCTTAACTGGATGGTTTCTCCAACTATTTGTGTTCCATTTTTTCATAATACAATTCAGGAGTGTATATACATATGGATTCAAAAAGTAAATTATTTATTAAATTATTTAGGTTATGAAGATAATTTAAAAACAATAATACCAACAATTTCTCTAAAAAATAAGTTAAAATTAGCTAAATTCCTACTTATGTTAAAATCTTGGTAAATATTTATAAATGAACCTAGACGATTTGTTTTTTGATCAACAATATAAGGTTCTAACTTTAAACCAAAATGTTTTGCAATTATCATAGATCTCTTCATATGATAAGCAGATGTAATCAAAACTGTTTTTGAATTTACAATGTTCAATTTGTCAATTTCCTTAAAGTTTTCAATTGTATTTCTTGATTGTCCAATAAAAAAAACCCTTTTCATGTCGAAGTTCAGCTCTTGATAAAGTTTTTTAGCTTTATTTATTTCATCATTTACATCTTTATTTATTAAGTATGAGCTACCACCAATATAAAAGATTTTTGTATTTTTATATTTATTTCCTAATTTTACTGAAGCCAATAATCTGTAATCAGAACCTGATAATACAACAATATTTTCAATATTTTGGTATTGTTCCTTATTTAAAAAATTTTTTTCAAGATATTTAAGTCCAAAATTCCCAATCGGTAGAAAAGAAATAATTGATAAAAAAAAAATAGTGATAGTCAATAATTTAAAAATAATCTTTTTTTTATTTTTATAATAAATAATAAATAAAATTATTAGTGATAAAAATAAAAAATTAGTTGGATTTAATAATGGTGCTAAAATTTTTGATAAGTAAAAGTACAAATTATTCAACTGTTACAGATTTTGCTAAATTTCTTGATTTTATCAGTATCATAACGTTTTATCTATTGAATTTCTGATATAATTTGTCCTGATATCTCCTGAAATTTCATTTCTAGTTCAGTATTTTCAAATGGTATTATTTCAGGTAATTGCATGTCTAATATTTTACTAAATGAGTCCTCAGTTTCATTTATTAATGAAACTAGATTAGCAGAATTAGCTGCTGTATCATAAGTTGAGTAAGCAACTGTAATTTGCTCTTTTGTGATCTCAGATGCTTTCTCTAAAGATTCTTTTTGTTTTTTTAAAATTTCATCGTATTGCTTTAACACTTTTAATGTAAATTTATTGGATTTTATATTTTCTCGAAGAATATTCTTATTACTGTCTGACTTTGCTGCTTTGATTGATTTTTTTGCATAATCAATAGAACTATCGACATCATCTTCAATTTTTATAATTGCTGGTCTATAAACTTCTTCAATCTTTCTGATGTATTCTCTTTGAGAGAATGCAAGAATTTCAGTTAAAATAACGTAAGTTCCATAGTACTTAACTGTAGTTGAGGCACTAAATGAGTTTTTTTTAACTAACTCACCAAGAGTTGTTGAGATTTGCCTGGTAACATCAAAAATTGCAAATGATTTTGCTAATTCATCTCCATCAACACGAGTTGTCATTACACGAATTTGTTCTCTTGTAACTTTGATACCAAGAACACTTAACTTTTTCTTTAAATCATATTCTAATTCATCTATTAAAATATATGAGTTTTTTATAACTCGATCAATTTCGTTTAGTTCCTTTTTAATTTCATCTTTTGATGATCCTAACAATTTTTTTTTGTCTGAAGAAAATATCAAATCCTCATTCAAGATTACTTTTTGTGCTTCTAAAGAGACTATTTTTTCTCTTACTTTTCTAATTTTTTCTGAATAATTTACTACCTGTCCGTCGAATAATATTATCTCAATTTCACCAAGCACCTCATCTATTTTTATTCTATAATCTTTTTTAGATTTTCCGATAATTTTGAATGATGATGCATCCTTCTCTTTTTTTTTTAGGTCTGTAATTTTTTCTACATAAATCCTAATATTATCTACCTTATCCTGTAGTTCCAAGGGTTGGTCATTATCTTTTTTGCTCCTTAATAATTCTAATTCCGCATCTATTGCTTTACCAACATCTTTGGTAAATTTTGATAGGGATTCTAATGATAGGTCAAGAATGTCACTGGTATTTTCAGTAACTTTTTCCCAAAGATTTTTTAATTTTTCAGTAGTACCTTCTGCATTAACATTATTTAAGGATACAATAAAAAAAAACAAAATTAGAGATACTAAATACTTATATTTTGGTAATAAATTCATGTTAAAAATTATTTTGTTGCAAATAGATAATTTTTATCTTCATTATTTAATATATGAATTAAGAATATTGGAGTTATGATAATTTATTAATTCATATATTTCACAATTATATTTTGCTCTAAATTACTAAATATAGTTTTTTAACTTGCTTTTTCTGCTGCTTCGGAAATTAAATTACAAATATCCTTTACGTCCTGTTTTCTCATCTTTCCTATTTTTTTGTCTGATCCCCCAGCTGTTATAGTAAGATTCCCACCTAACATACCTGTTTCGTAGTTAACAGATGAAACATTTTTAAGTGGGATTTCTGCCTGCTTCATTCCGTATATCATTCCTTTATCAAGAAAAACAATTCTTCTATCAGTAATACACATTAACCAAGTATTTCCATTATAAAAACCTCTTGTGTGCCCAAGTATATTTTCTCCTTTATTAATTACTTCATGTAGGTGTTTTAATTCTTTTCCAACACCCAGTCTTTTTTTCGCATTTAGTTTAGCTAGTTGCTTTTCTACATACTCTTTATCTACAGCCATAATTCCCCTCCTCTTTGTTGTAGTGTTTTATTTAAGCATAATGTAATTCAAAAAAGTACTCTAGCACGATTGTCGCACTTAATGCAACCTATCAAAGGAATCTTAGGAGAAAGTACTAAGATTATTAAAAAGAACTATTTAAAACCTTTAATAGCTCATTTCATAACTGACTTTTTATATTTTCCCTCAATTTGAATAGAAAGTTCTCTTTTAATTCCTTTAAAAATATTTGGTAATTTTTTATTTACTCCATCTAATACAAAAATTGCCTGATTATAAGTTGCATACTTTAAATCACTACTTACAATTGAATTAATGCATTTTGCATTACAATCCCCTGAAATAATATTTTGAACTATATGACCTATTACTGCTTCATAATATTCATTGGATCTGGATTGAGGTGTTGTGCAGCATGACAAAAAAATTAATATTATTAAGACTTTTTTCACTAAGTTATGGTTATATCAAATTATGTCTTAATTAAAAATATTTCTTAAATTAATTATTTTAATTAAATGACAGATTTATTTAAAAAATTTTGAAAAAATAATTTGAGAATAGCCTAAAATAATAGATGCTAATAAGAAGTAAAAACCCAAGAGCAATTTTAAATCAAAAAAGCTCGACGCTTTACTCGAAAATACCAAAAAACTAATTAAAAAAATATCAACCATACTAAATTTATGTAAATTATAACGGTAAATAAATTTAATATTAGTATAACGAGAAATAATTTTAATTAATGGAAATATCAATCCAAAACTAATAACAATGATACTTAAAAGAAATTCGTTATTAATCATTAGATCTCTGGCAATACTTAAGATAGAAAATTCAGAAGTAAAAACCCAGAATTCGTCAATTCTTGCTATTGGTAATGTGACACCTAGAATCAACAAAATAAATTCAATAAAACTTAAAAAAATTAAACCGTGTTTCCATTGAATTAATGTTCCTTGTTTAATAGACATATTAAATTAACAATTAAACTTACTCTACTGTGACAGATTTTGCTAAATTTCTTGGCTTATCTATATCATAACCTTTTTCAAGTGCTGAATAAAAAGCGAGTTTTTGTAGAGGTATAGTTACTAGAAAAGGAATTAATTCATCTTCTAGTTTATCAACTTCTATTTTCTCCCAAATATTTTCAGAAACAACTTCGTCTTTATTTTTGTTTGTTATTAGCAAAACCTTTGCCCCTCTTGCAATAACCTCCTGCATATTAGACATTGTTTTTTTATAATGATCATCTCTAGGAGCTATAACAACTACTGGCATTCCTTCTTCTATTAAGGCTAAAGGTCCATGTTTCATTTCACCAGCAGGATAACCCTCTGCATGAACATAGGCTAATTCTTTCAACTTTAAAGCACCCTCTAAGGCAATAGGAAAAGAATAGCCTCTTCCTAAAAACATGCATCCTTTAGCATGTGCAAAAACTTTACCAATATTTAAAAGTTTATGATCTAATTTTAGTGTTTTTTTTGCTGAGTTAGACAGTGATAATAAATTTTTAATTTTAGATTGATATTCTTTTTTTGTAATAAATTTTTGATCGAATGAAATTTTTATAGACAAAATATATAGCACTAACATTTGTCCAAGAAACGCTTTTGTCGAAGCAACGCCAATTTCTTGACCACAATAAATAGGTAAAACTAAATCAGCAGCTCGTGCTATTGAACTTTCAACAACATTTACAACTGCGCAAGTTTTCATTTTATTTTTTTTACATAATTCTAAAGCCGCATAAGTATCAGCGGTTTCACCAGATTGTGAAACAAACACATACAAACAATCCTTTTTAAACCTAACCTTTCGATATCTAAATTCTGAAGCTATATCTATACTCACATCTAGATTTGTATTTTGTTCCAGCCAATACTTTGCTACTAAACAAGAGTGATAAGCTGTACCGCAACCAATGAGTACAATTGATTGGAAGGAATTTATCTTCCAGGGAAAATTATAAATATTTATTTGATTATTGTATTTGTCAACATACTCATTTATACAATCATTAATAGTAGACGGCTGTTCGTCTATTTCTTTTTCCATAAAATATTTATAATCACCTTTATCATAATGAATATCTTCTTTGGTGAGATTCATTACTTTTTTATTTATTTTTAATCCATTGGACTCAAAAAACTCTATTTGATCTTTTTTAACAATACAAAATTCTCCATCATCTAAATAAGAAATTTTATTTGTCATAGACTTAAGTGCATATGAATCTGATCCTAGATAATTTTCATTTGGTCCATATCCAACAGCCAAAGGTGATCCTCTTCTAGCACCAACCATTAAATCATTTCTATTTTTAAAAATTATCCCTAGGGCAAAACTACCATGAAGTTTTTTTAAAACCTTAATAATACTATCTTTCAAAGAATTTTTTTTTAAATATTCCGTAACAAGATGAGCTATCACCTCAGTATCAGTTTGTGATTTAAATACATACCCTTTTTTTTCTAAAAGTTTTTTTAAAATAGTTGAATTTTCTATTATACCATTATGTACTACTGAAACCTGTTCTGACGAATGTGGATGAGCATTAATTTTACTTGGTTTACCGTGAGTTGCCCATCTAACATGGCCAATACCAATATCTCCTTTAAGATTAAATTTTGAAATATGTTTTTCTAAAACATCAACCCTTCCCTCACACTTAACCTCATTTATATTTCCATCAACTAGAGTTGCAATTCCTGCTGAGTCATATCCTCTATATTCTAATTTTTTTAATGAATTTACTATTCTACTAGAAACCTCTTGATTACTGATTATTCCAATTATTCCGCACATTTATTTTTTCTTCTTATAATTTTTAATTTCAATTTGCTCAGCTCTTGTTAAAGCTAATGAATTTTTTGAAACTTTTTTAGTTATAACCGATCCTGCACCAATTATACTTTTTTTATCAAGCTTAATTGGGGCAACCAGTGATGAATTTGAGCCCACAAACACACCATCATCAATTACTGTTTTATTTTTTTTCACACCATCATAATTGCATGTAATTGTTCCAGCTCCGATATTTACCTTTTTACCCAAATTTGTGTCACCAATGTATGAAAGATGATTTAATTTAGATTCTTTACCAATAATACTTTTTTTTACCTCAACAAAATTTCCAACTTTAGATCCTGATTTAAGAATTGTTCCTGGTCTTATTCTTGCATATGGTCCGATGTTCACATTATTTTCAATTTTCACACCTTCTAAATGAGAAAAAGATAAAATTCTTACATTATTTCCAACTGATACTTTTTCAGCAATAACTACATAAGGTTCAATAGTTACATTTTTACCAATTTTGGTATCTTTAGAAAAAAATATTGTTTCTGGTGCAATCATTTTCACACCTTTTTTTAAAAATTTGTTTCTTAATCTTATTTGAATATTTGTTAATTTTTTTGGTTTCATTTGATATTTTTATATATTTGGGTATTAGTTTAATTAATTCACAATATATTTCTTAATAATACTTTTAAATGACTCAAAAATTTACAATTCTCTTTGATTTAGATGGAACTTTAATAGACACAGCTCCTGATTTAATGAATGCCCATAATCATGTTATGAAAAAATTTGGTTATGAGACTAGGTCAACTGATGAAATCAGAAATTTAGTTGGAAAAGGTGCAGAGTCAATGATTGGTCGATCAATGTGGAATCAGGCAAAAAAAGAGTTAAAAAAAATTGATGACGAAGAAATTAAATCTCAAATGGTTAAAGAATTTATAGATTATTATGGAAAAAATATTGCCAATGAAAGTAAACTAATCAAGGGAGTAGAAGAATTCCTAGTTTGGTGCAAAAAAAATAATATTTCTATGGCTGTATGTACTAACAAAACAGAACATTTGGCAGTTGATCTTCTTAAGCAAATAAAAATTTATGATTATTTTGAATATGTTGCCGGTTATAATACTTTTGAATACTGCAAACCTGATCCAAGACATTTGACAAGTGTAGTAGAAATTTTACAAGGGGAAGTAAAAAAAACGATTATGGTTGGTGATAGTGAAACAGATTCAGAGTCTGCAAAGGCTGCGAATATGCCATTTATCTTAGTTGAAGGAGGTTATACTGACAAAAATCCGGAGGAAATTTATCACAATTATCTTATTAAAGATTTTATTAATTTGGAAAAATTAGTGATGCCGTATATTAATTAAAAAAAGGAATTGTTTTGATATTACATAAAATTAAAGTTTACCCTTCAAAAATTGCTATTCCAAAGAAAAAGCAATTAGCTTGGAAAATTGCAGAGATAGCATCTGATAATGCTAGATTAAATAATGATGCAATTGAAATGTCAATTAACAGAATTATTGATAATGCTTCTGTTGCGATAGCTTCATTAAATAGAAATCCAGTTATATCAGCACGTGAAATGGCTAAAGCACATTTAAGAAATAGTGGATCAACATTATTTGGGGTTAATTCAAAAATAAAATTTGATGCTGAATGGGCAGCTTGGGCAAATGGAACAGCTGTTAGAGAATTAGATTTTCATGATACTTTTTTAGCTGCGGACTATAGCCACCCAGGAGATAATATTCCTCCAATTTTAGCCGTTGGTCAAAAACTCAAAAAAAGTGGAATAGACCTTTTAAGGGGAATTATTACTTCTTACGAAGTTCAAGTAAATTTAGTGAAAGGAATTTGTCTTCATAAGCATAAAATAGATCATATTGCACATCTAGGACCAAGTGTTGCTGCTGGGATTGGATCAATGTTAAAATTAAATACTGAAACCATTTATCAAGCTATTCAGCAAGCTCTTCATGTTACAATTTCGACTCGTCAATCTAGAAAAGGTGCAATTTCAAGTTGGAAAGCATATGCACCAGCTCATGCAGGTAAACTAGCCATAGAAGCTGTTGATAGAACGATGAGAGGTGAAGGTGCACCAAGTCCTATCTATGAGGGAGAAGACAGTGTTATTGCTAGAATACTAGACGGAAAAAATGCAAAGTATAACGTTCCATTGCCTAAAAGGAATGAACCTAAAAAAGCTATTCTAGAGACGTATACAAAAGAATATTCGGCAGAATACCAAGCTCAAGCACTTATAGATATTGGAAAAAAATTAAATAGTAGAATTCAAGATTTAAAAACCATAAAAAAAATTGATATTTACACAAGCCATCACACACATTTTGTAATTGGAACAGGAGCAAATGATCCACAAAAAATGGACCCGAATGCCTCAAGAGAAACATTAGATCATTCAATTATGTATATATTTGCTGTAGCTTTAGAGGATGCTGATTGGCATCATGTAAAATCTTATACAAAAGCAAGAGCGAATAGAAAAAGTACAATTAAATTATGGAAATCCATAACAACTCATGAAGATAAAAAATGGACTAAAAAATATCATCATCCAGATCCAAAAAGGAAATCATTTGGAGCAAAAGTTGTTGTTACTTTAAATAATGGTAAAAAAATATCTGAGGAACTTGAAAGAGCTGATGCACATCCATACGGAGCAAGACCTTTTCAAAGAAAAGATTATATTAAGAAATTTTTAACTTTAACTAATAAAATATTATCAAAAAAAGAAAGTGATAGATTTATAAAAACAGTACAAAATCTTAAAAAATTAAAAAAAGGAAGTCTTAATAAATTAAATATTGAGGTAAGTAGAAAATATTTAAAGAAAAATAATAAAAAAGGAATTTTTTAAATGCATTTTGTTGAAAAAGACTTAACACAAAAAAGA
>CACKXQ010000003.1 GCA_902604245.1 uncultured Pelagibacteraceae bacterium
AATGCAGGTAGCAAAGCAATTGATATTGGTACCATCACGTTTACAATTACCGGAATTAATGAAGGTCCAACTGCAACCAATGATACTATTACTGTTTCTACAACAGAAGGTTCTACAACAACTGTTTCAAATGGTAGTACAAATGACCTTGATGGAAACGATACTGACGGTGATGGAGACTCAATTTCAATTACAAATTTTGCTTCAGGATCTACTGAAGGAAGTGGTACTACTTTTGCAGCGGGAAGTGAAATCACTGGTTCTTATGGTACATTGACGTTAAATGCTGACGGAAGTTATACATACGTTTTAAGTAGTACACTTACAGATGATGAATCAAAAAATGCTGGTTCAGACCCAGTCTATGACAATTTTTGGTATACTATCAGTGACGGAAACTCTACAGATACTGCTGTTCTACAAATTAAAATTATTTTCCCAGCTGTAATTACTGGTGGAGGAAATGAGACAGATAATTCAAAAAGTGAGCCTGATGCTGAAAATGAAAGTGATTCAGAAAGTGAGGGAAAAGGCAAACAAAATGCTGATATTAAAAATGAGAAAAAACAAAGAAGATCTGAAAAAATAGATACACCAGAACTTGAATTACCTGAGTCAAGCACTAGAGATGGAGCAGAATTTAATCAAGGATTAAGGTTAGTAGATCTTGTTGCAGAATCAGAGTCCATAAGTACTGGTGATGACTCATCAGTTATTGAAAATTTAAAAGCTAAATACACTAAAGACGGTATCAAAGTTAAATTTAAAGTTTTCAATGATGAAGGAAAAGAAATGAATAAGTATTACGGAGAAATGAAAGATGGATCAGTTCTCCCTAATTGGATTAAAGTTGATCCTAAAACTGGAAAAACTACCACTAACATTCCAAAGGGTACACAGATGTTAGAATTCAAAATAGTTGCAGTAGATGCGGATAATAATCAAAAAAAAGTAACAGTTGTTATTGATCCAAAAAAACTTATGAACGATAAAGATGTCTTCAAAAAAATAAAGAAAGCTAATAAAACTAAAGTTAATGTAGACACAAGTGGAACAGTTCAATTACAATCAACAAATGAAGTTGGGTCTATTGATAAGACTACAACTAACGTATTAAATAATAATAAATTTACAGAATTTTTAAATATAGAACCAAGTGAAATATTAAATGTCGAAACTCAAATAGTTGAGAATAAATATTATTTAGATTTACCAATTGTTAAAGCACAAAACTCAGAGGAATTTGAGATTGTTCAAGAAGACGGACAACAACTTCCAGAATGGATAAAAATTGATCCATTTACTGGACAAATAATTGCAGAGCCACCAAGTGATGTTGATAATATTAAATTAAAAATAATTACAGAAAAAGACGGTGGTGAAATTGTAGTCAAAGAAGTTGAACTAGAGTTTAACAAAGAAAATAATAATACTGAAAAATTAGATGATCCCCAAACTACTTTTGAACCATTAAACACTCAACTTGCAAAAGCACAAGTTAACTTTGATGATTATGGTGATAAGTTGATAAGAAGCTTGTAATATTGTAATCTAAAGCTCGTAATATTGTAATTTCTAATGAAAAAAATCTTAATATTAACTATTTTATTGTTGTCACCTATGTTTGCCTCAGCGGATGATAGAACAGCAAGAGCATTAGTTTCAGCTACAGAAAAGGTCTCAATTTCAAGTGAAATATCAGCAAGAGTTGAAAAAATAAATTTTTTATTAGGAGATGCTTTTAAAAAAGGGGATGTGCTTATTAGTTTTGATTGTGAGTTATATAAAGCTCAAAACGAAGTAATTAAAGCAAATTATGAGACAGCTAAAATTCAGTTAGAAAATGATAAACAATTACTGGAAATGAGATCAATTGGTAAACTTCAATATCAATTATCTGTATCAGCTATGAATAAAGCTAAAGCTGAACTAAAAATTTCAACTTTAAATGTGAAAAGATGTAAAGTAATTGCGCCATATGATGGAAAGGTGATGGATGTTTACACAAGTATATTTTCTACAATTCAAGAAAGACAAAACTTGATGGATATAGTAGGTGATGGTTTGTTAGAAGCTGAAATAATTGTACCAAGTACATGGTTAAAATGGCTTAAAACTGATCACAATGTTGAAATTCAGATTGATGAAACTGGTGATACATTAAAGGCGAAAATAATTAGTTTTGGTGCAGCGGTTGATGCAGTCAGCCAAACAATTAAATTAAAAGCTAAGTTTAATGAAAAATATGATGGTTTAATACCTGGTATGAGTGGGACAGTTAAATTTTGAGCGAAGATAAAAATATTAAAATTGCAAAGCTAATTGGTTTAGAGAAAAAAACCCGAGAAGCAAAAACTGAAGATGAATTAAATTTTGTCATAGTTAATGAAACAAGACAATTAGTAGATTATATAAGCTCATTTCTTTTATTAAAATCATCAAGTAATAACTTTAGTGTAAAAGCAACTTCTGACTTAGCTACAGTTGATAGAACTTCTCCTTTGATAAGTTACTTAGAAAAAATCATAAATCACAAAGATCATAGGGACTCTAAAGATATACAAACCATCGATCTTGAAAAAACATCAAAATCTTTAAAAATTAAAAAACCTAAGAACATTCCAGGTTTTATTTTACAAGTTCCATTATTTTCTGCCCAACAGGGATTTCAAGGTTTTTTAATTTTATCTAAAAATCAGACTTTCAATGAGAATGAAATTGATCTTTTAACTCATTTAGCTAATACTTTTGGACATGCTCAGAATACTTTTAAATCAGGCTCTTCAGTTAATCAATTTTTTAAAAAAAATTTAGGAAGTAAACTTTTTTGGTCAACCATTATTCTATTTATCATAATTTCAATTGTACCAATTAAAATGTCTAGCACTGCCCCAGTTGACGTAGTGCCTTCCAATCCAAAATTAGTTACAGCCCCTTTTGATGGAGTTGTAAAAAATATAACTATTAATAATAATGACAAAGTAAGAGTAGGTGATTTAGTTGTTTTACTTGAAGATTTGGACTTAAATAATGAATATAATCTCGCACAACAATCATTACAAATTGCAGAAAAAGAACTTTTGCGAAGTCGCCAATCATCTTTTTCTGATACAAAAGAAAAAGCAAGAATTGCTGAATTAGCTGCTCAGGTTGATTTAAAAAAAGCTGAATTGGATTCAGTTTCAAAAAGATTAAAGAATTCAAAAATTTACTCAACACAAAATGGAATAGCTATTGTTGACAGAAAATCTGAGTGGCAAGGAAGACCAGTTT
Organism: uncultured Pelagibacteraceae bacterium; assembly: GCA_902604245.1. Lineage (GTDB taxonomy): Bacteria > Pseudomonadota > Alphaproteobacteria > Pelagibacterales > Pelagibacteraceae > Pelagibacter. Next base: position 3,274 of record CACKXQ010000003.1, read on the forward strand.
CTGTGGGTGAAAAAATAATAACTATTGCAAATCAAAATGAAATCGAATTTTTAATATGGTTACCAGTTAAAGATTCTTTAGTGATCCAAAAAAATAGTTTGGTAAAAGTTTTTTTGGATATAAATCCAATGAAATCTTTGGAAGGAAAATTATTAAGAGCGTCTTATCAACCCTCGCTGTCTCCTGAAGGAATATTATCATATAAATTGACAGCAAGTTACGAAGGAGATGCAAATAAATTACCTCGTATTGGCTTAAGAGGAACAGCTAAAGTGTATGGCTCAGAAGTATCTGTATTTTATTATTTATTCAGAAAACCAATAACATTTATGAGGCAGTTAATTGGAATATGATAATCCCACATTTAAGACAAGACTTAGAAATTTTGCGTGGTAACAGTAGAGAAGATGGTTCACCTGCATGGCTTCTATATGATGCTATTAGAAACAAATATTTTACTTTAGGGATCACTGCTTTTCGCTTAATTAAAAATTGGAACGGAGGGGTAGAATTAAAGGATTTTGAAAAGAAAATAAATTCTGAAGGCATTGAGACAAATATTGATGAGATAAAAAGCTTTGTAAATTTTCTACAATTAAATAATTTAATTGTTCAACCACTTGGTCAAGGAGTTAATTTACTTTCTCAACAAAAAAATAGTCTTAAAAAACATTGGTTGCTAAATTTAATTCATAGCTATTTATTCTTTAAGATACCATTATTTAAACCAGATGAATTTTTAAATAAGTTCATTTCAAAAGTAAAGAGTTTAGGTTCAAAAAATTTTAGAAATCTTATTTATTTTTTTGGTTTCATAGGAATTTTTTTAGTTATTCAACAATATGAAAGTTTTGCAAAAACGTTTATGTATTTTTTTACTTTCGATGGTTTGTTACTTTATCTTGTCACTTTAATTTTTGTAAAATGTTTACATGAGCTAGGACATGCATTTGTTGCAAAACACTTTGGTTGTCGAGTATCAGCAATTGGAATAGCGTTTTTAGTATTCTTTCCATTTTTATACACTGATACAACAGATGCTTGGCGATTAAGAAATCATAAGGAAAGGTTACTAATCAATTTTGCAGGAATTTTAACAGAATTACATCTTGCTTTAATTGCAACTTTTGCTTGGGCAGTATTACCAGATGGTGGTCTTAAAAGTGTAGCCTTTTTTATAGCAACTACAAGCTGGATTTCCTCGTTGGTGATTAACGTTAGTCCGTTTATGAGATTTGATGGATATTATGTTTTTGCTGATTGGCTAAAAGCTGAAAATTTACAACCAAGGTCATTTGCATTAGCAAGATGGCAAGTAAGAGAAACCTTATTTGGATTGAACCATAGTCCTCCAGAGGAATTAAACCCATCTAGAAGGTGGCTATTTATAATTTACGCATGGTCAACTTGGGTTTATAGATTTTTCTTATTTATTGGAATTGCTTTGTTGGTCTACCATTTTGCTTTTAAAGTTTTAGGTATTATTTTATTTGTGATTGAAATTTATTGGTTCATTATGGCACCAATAGTAAGAGAAATGAAACAATGGTTTCTTCTTAAAAAAGATATCAAATTTAACATAAAAACTTTCAGATTACTTATATTTTTAATCACTTTATCTTTGCTTTTATTTGCTCCATGGAAATCATCATTGAAAATACCAGCTGTTTTTATTTCTGAACAATATTCTAAAATATATGCTCCTTATCCTGCGCAAATAAAAAACATAATGGTAAAAAATGATGATGTAGTTAAAAAAGGTCAATCTATTATAGAATTTTATTCTCCTAAATTAGAAGATCAAATTAATTCTACTCGAACAAAGTTAGAATTGATTAAAACAAAACTAAATCGATTAAGTGATAGTGCTGGAAATATGGATCAATATATAACTCTTCAACAACGACTTATTTCTGTAAATAGCGAATTGAGTGGTTTACTAAAAATACAAGATAAAATGATATTAAAATCACCTATTGATGGATCAATCAAAGATCTTGATAATTTATCAAATGGTATATGGGTAAACAATAGAAATGAATTGTTTGGAATAGTTAAATACGGAACAGGACAGGTAAAAGGATTTATAAAAGAAAATCAAATTGATCGTTTTAAATTGAACAATGCAGCAGTATTTATTCCAAGTGATGGGACTCATAAAAAAATTAATTTAATTTCTAAATCATTAGATTATTCTGCAGTGAACGCTTTGCCTTACCTTTCGTTATCATCAACATATAGCGGACCTATTGCAGTAAGAAATGATATAGAAACAGAATATGAAAATAGATCTGAGACAGCATATTATTCAGCTGATTTCCAAATAGTATCAAAGACCAATATTGAATTTGAATTACCAGGATATGTCCATATTGATGGATACAGATATAGCCCATTCATAAAATTTTTTAGAAATATATTTTCACTACTTATTAGAGAGAGTGGTTTTTAATTTTTCTTAATACTTTGAAAAGCTTGTAAAGCAGCAGCTCTTGCTTGTTCATGGATGACAATTGGCTTTGGATAATCTTTTCCAATAATTGTTTTAATTCCCTCTTGATATTTTAACTCCAGTTCCCAAGGTTTATGAATAAATTTTGGTGGCACGTTTTTTAATTCAGGAACCCATTTTTTTACATATTCACCCTGTTTATCAAATTTTTCACCCTGCAAAATAGGGTTGAAAATTCTAAAATATGGAGCTGCATCAGCACCACATCCAGCTACCCATTGCCATTGAGCAACATTATTTGCTTCATTGAAATCAAGAAGACAATTTCTGAAATATTTTTCTCCCTCTTTCCAATTAATTCTTAAGTGTTTTACTAAAAAAGACCCAACTACCATTCTAATTCTATTATGCATCCATCCTGTTTCATACAATTCTCTCATACCAGCATCTACAATTGGATAGCCTGTCATCCCTTTTTTCCATGCATTTAAAAATTTAGAATTATTTACCCATGGAAATTTATCAAATTCTTTTCTTAAGTTTCCTTTAAGCATTTGTGGAAAGTAATTAATAAGACTGTGAGAAAACTCTCTCCAACCAATTTCATTGGTGTATTTTTTTACACTTACATTATTAGATTTTAGTTTTTTACACTTCTGCCAAATATGACCAACATTAATTTGTCCATTTCTAATATATGGAGAAAGTAATGACGTTCCTTTAATTGATGGAAAGTCACGATCAACACCATAATTAAGTATGTTTTTGTTTACAAAATTATCTAAATTTTCATGGGCTTTTTGCTCTGACGGTACCCAATACTTTTCAAATTTTTTATACCAATTAGATTTAGGTAAAATATCCTCAGATTTTATTTGATTTTTAAACAATGTGTTTATCTTTTTACACTTTTTAACTTTGCTTATTTTGTCAGGCAGTCTCTCTAAATAAAATTGTTCTGCATTCCTCCAAAAAGGACTATAGACTTTAAAAGGTGTGCCATCATTTTTCGTAATTTTATTATATTCATTAAGCACATTTCCTTTAAAAAATTTGAAATCAATTTTCTTTTTTGAAAAATCAGTACCAATTTTTTTATCTTTTTCTAATTCTGTAGGTTCATAAACTTTATTCCAGTAAATAGATATTTTACTATTAGATTTTATTTTAGAAAAAAAATTTATTTCATCATCTTTAATTATTTCCAATCCAATATTTAATTTTTTTAAATCTGATTTAAAGTTTTCTAAGGATTTACTTACCCACCACTTTTGAGCTTCTCTTTTATGATCAAAAATATTACTATTAAAAATAAATACTGCCGTTACTATATCATGCTTGTTTGAAGCATAAGTCAGTGCATCATTATTTTGTATTCGAAAATCATCTCTTATCCAAACAAGCGCTGTATTAGCCATTTGACAACTGTTCTGATCCTTTAGAAAGAAGTTCATTATAAAGTTTTATGTCTGTATCACCTTCACATCCAATTAATAAAACATTCGAATTCATATCTAATTCAAGATCCTTTTTAATTTGTTCGTTATTACAACTAACATTTATACTTATTAGAGCAGGTGCCGAACATTCTCCTGCAACAATGTTATCCTCACCAAAGTATCCCTTAGCTAACATCGCAACTGACAATGGTATGTCGTCATCAGGAATACTTAGACAATTATTTACTGAGTTTTTTAGAATTTGCCATGGGACTAATGATACATCTCCACATGACATTCCTCCCATAATACTTTCTTTTTCTATTTCAACTTTAGTAAGTTTACCTGCATCAATACTTTTTAAGACACAGTCTGCATTTTTTGGCTCAACAATAATAATTTTTGGAATTCTTTTAAAATATCGTGCAACTCCTGCTATTACGCCAGAAGCCATACCTCCTACACCTGCTTGAAGAAATATATGTGTTATATAATGATCAGTTTGTTTAGAGATTTCTTCAATCATCACTGAATATCCAGCCATGGTTAGTTTTGGAACTATTTGATAATCCTCCCAGGCAACATCTTGTACAATTTCCCAACCATTTTCCTTAGATTGCTTTATGCATTCATCTAAAGAATTTTCGTAATTTCCCTTTACTCTTGTCACCTCTGCTCCAAGTTTTCGCATCTCGTCAGCTCTTGTTTCACTTACAAATTCACTTATGAAAATTTTACATGCAATTCCTAGCCTTTTTGCACCCCAAGCAACTGACTTTCCATGATTTCCTGCGGTTGCTGTAGCAACAACTACATCCTTTCTTCCAGCTGAAACCTCCGCTACCGCATAAGCACCACCAAGAGCTTTAAAAGATTTTAGTCCAAATCTTTTTGACTCATCTTTGTAAAAGATATTTTTAATATTAAGATTTTTTGAAAGTTTATTTAAATTAAGTAGGGGAGTGGGTTCATAATTTTCCCAATCAGATATAGTATTAAATGCTTTATCAATAGTTTCTTTATTTAATACACTTAAAATTTCTTTTCTACTGAATGAATAATTTTTATTTTCAATGAACGATGAAAATTTATTAATATGACTATAATTTATAGACATATTTTAACAATCCAAAGTATTAGATCTTTCCCACTTTGTAATAGGTTTCAATTTATCAAATTTTTCTTTTGATTTGAAATTTTCAATTTCAGATTTTTTTAATTTGATATAACTGGTTAAAACATTTTTTCCAAAAGCATTTTTCAAAACTTTATTAAAATTTAACATTTTTAAAGAATCTTCTAATGTATTTGGCAATTTTGGAAGGTTAGGATATTTTTCATGATCGGTATACATATTACAGAATAATGGTTTTCCAGGATTAACTCTTTTTCTAATACCATTTATACCCGCTGCTAAAACTCCCGCTTGCAGTAAATATGGATTTGCTGATCCATCCATTAATCTGAGTTCAAACCTACCTGGATCTGGTACTCTAATCATATGTGTTCGGTTATTTCCTGTGTAAGAAATACTACTTGGAGACCATGTTGCTCCAGATTTTGTTGGTGGCGCATTTATTCTTCTATAACTATTTAAAGTTGGATTAAAGAATGCTGATAATGAACCTGCATTCTTAATTACTCCACCTAAAAAATTATATGCTAATTTACTGAGCCCAAGTTTATCATTTTTATCTAAAAATTTATTTTTTTTCTTATCCCATAGAGAAATATGTGCATGACATCCATTACCTGTCAGTTGTTCAAATGGTTTTGGCATAAATGTTGCTCTTAAGCCATGCTTTTCTGCTAAAGACTTAACCATGAATTTAAAAAATGTATGTCTGTCTGCTGTAGTTAAGCAGTCAGTGTAGTCCCAATTCATTTCAAACTGGCCATTAGCATCTTCGTGATCATTTTGATATGGGTTCCATCCCATTGTAATCATGCAATCGCATATCTCTTTTATTAAATCATATTGCCTCATTAAAGCTGATTGATCATAACAAGGTTTAGATTGAGTATCCCTTGAGTCTGCGATAGAACTACCATCAGGTGATATTAGAAAATATTCACACTCAACACCTGATTTCATTGTGTAACCTTCATTTGATAGTGATTTTATTTGTTTTTTTAACATCACTCTTGGTGATGCCTCAACAGGTTTGCCATTCATCCATAGGTCTGAAGCAAGCCAACCTACTTCTTTATTCCAAGGTAATTGAATTAAACTATTTGGATCTGGTACAGCGAACATATCCGAGTCTGCTGGTGACATATCAAGCCAAGCTGCAAATCCAGCAAATCCTGCACCATTTTTTTGCATCTCCTTTATTGCTTGTGCAGGTACTAATTTAGATCTTAATACACCAAACAAATCAACGAAACTTATTAAAAAATATTTAATTTTTTTGGATTTAGCAATATTAGATAAATTTTTGGGCATTAATAAATATACTACGAATTATTTATTAACTATCAATAACTATTTCTTTTTTATACCCGGCACCCAGCTAGTTCCTGCCAAAGGAACTCTAGCCATTGCTGCAGCTTCAACAGTTAATGCACATAAATCTTCTGGTTCTAAATTATGAAGACTATTTTTTCCACACGCTCTTGCAATAGTTTGCGCTTCTAAAGACATGACCTTTAAATAATTTGATAATTTTCTACCTGCTTTTTTTGGATCTAATCTTTTCATTAGTTCTGGTTTCTGAGTTGAAATTCCTGCAGGATCATTTCCTTCATGCCAGTCGTCGTACGCTCCAGCTTTACTTCCAAGTTTTTCATATTCTTTTTCCCATTTCGGATCATTATCACCAATTGCAATCATGGCTGCACTCCCAATGGATACTGCATCTGCACCTAACGCAAGAGCTTTAGCTACATCTGCACCATTTCTAATTCCACCTGAGATTATAAGCTGAACTTCTCTATGAGAATTTAAATCTTGCAAAGCATCTACGGCAGGTCTTATACAGGCTAAAGTTGGTTGACCTACATTCTCAATGAACACTTCTTGTGTTGCTGCAGTTCCACCTTGCATACCATCTAGGACAACAACATCTGCTCCAGCTTTTACAGCTAATGCTGTATCATAATATGGTCTTGCTCCAGCAATTTTAATAAAAATAGGAACTTTCCATTTAGTAATTTCTCTTAATTCTAAAATTTTTATTTTTAAATCATCAGGACCGGTCCAATCAGGGTGACGACATGCAGATCTTTGATCAATACCTTTTGGTAAAGTTCTCATTTCTGCAACACGATCATCTATTTTTTGTCCAAGCAACATTCCTCCACCACCAGGTTTGGCGCCTTGTCCAATCACTACTTCAATTGCATCTGCCTTCCTTAAATCATTTGGGTTCATCCCATATCTTGAGGGCAAAAGTTGATAAACTAAATTTTTCGATTGACCTCTTTCTTCCGGTGTCATTCCTCCATCACCTGTTGTGGTAGATGTTCCAGCTGCGCTTGCTCCTCTTCCTAACGCTTCTTTAGCTGGGCCAGATAATGCTCCAAAACTCATACCCGCTATAGTAATTGGAATATCAAGCTCTAATGGTTTTTTTGCATACTTTGTGCCCAAAGTTACATTTGTAGTACATTTTTCTCTATATCCTTCCAAAGGATATCTAGACATTGAAGCACCTAAAAATAATAAATCATCAAAATGTGGAAGCTTTCTTTTCGAACCACCACCCCTAATATCATAAATTCCAGTTTCAGCAGCTCTCCTAATTTCAGAGTTAGTGTATTCATCAAATGTCCAGGATTGACGAGGGAGAGTTTTATTTTTCATTATTAATAGTTAGATACATTATCGATATTAAAATTGTATAGTTTTCTTGCAGAACCATATCTTTTAAATTGTTCAGGTTTAATATTTGATCCAGCCTTTTTTAAAAGCTCTTTTAATTTTATCTTATGTTTTTTACTCATTTTTTTTTCTTCACAATCAGCTCCTAAAGATTTTACTTTTCCTTTTACATATATGTCTGTTTCATACAAACTATCACCTAGTGCTTCACCTGCATCACCACAAACAACTAGATTTCCAGATTGAGCCATAAATGCTGACATATGACCAACAGATCCTTTAACTATTATATCAATACCTTTCATTGAAATTCCACATCTTGAACTTGCATCACCATCAATAATTAATGTACCACCATGAGCAGTTGCCCCTGCAGATTGTGATGCATTTCCTTTTACATGAACTTTTCCAGACATCATATTTTCTGCAACTCCAGTTCCCACATTTCCATCAACTATAATATTTGCATTTTGGTTCATACCTGCACAATAATACCCAACATGACCTTTAATAGTTACATCAATATTTTCTGTAAGACCTGCACAGATAGCATGATTACCCTCAGGGTTTGATATTACAAAGTCCCTTTTATTTTTTTTTCGATCAATATTTTGAAGTTTTTCATTCACAGATCTTAGTTTTAATTTCTTTAAATCAAGTATCATTATTTCCCCCAAGAATAAACGATGCCTGGCTCAGGTTCAAAAATTTTTGCATTATTTACATTTGGTAAATGTGCCATCGCTTGAAACTCTGATGAAATTGCTACGTAGTCTTTTGTTTCAGCGATAACAGCAGGCTTACATGCAATCTCATCTCTTAGAACTGCAAAACCGCTATGTGTTCCTGCAATAAAAGTATAAAATCCATCCAGATCGCTTAAGCCCTTATTTAATGTTTGTTTTAAATTTCTTTTTTTTAAACTATCTGAAATATAACCAGCTGCTACTTCAGTATCATTATCAGAACTAAATTTGGATCCATTTTTTTTTAATTTTCTTCTTAGATTATTATGATTAGATAATGATCCGTTATGCACTAAACATTCATCTTCTCCTGTAGAGTATGGATGTGATCCATCAGTTGTAATTGCACTTTCTGTTGCCATTCTTGTATGACCAATAGCATGTGTTCCGGAAAAATTATCTAAATTAAATTTTTTCACAACATTACTAGGACTTCCAACTTGTTTAAAAATTTCAATAGATTTTCCGTAACCAACTAATGAAATTTGCTGATAACTCTCCAAAATAGGCAAAATTTTATTAGGTTTTTCAATAGATTTTAAAATTACGTGGTCTGAATTTTTTTCTATATTTGTAAGTTTTACTTTCTTTTTCATTTCCTTTTTGAATTTTTCAAAACTCATATCATTTAAACAAATAGAATATTTATAAATTTTATTTTTATCACTGTTATAAATTGCAAAACCTGCACTGTCAGGACCTCTAGACTCCATACTGACTAACATTTTAGAAAGCATTCCTCCTAAAGATTTTTCAAATTTTTTAGATTTTAGATAAATTCCAACGATGCCACACATAAATAAGTTTTAAAGTAGTGATAATAATTGGTCTTTATAATAAAGCACATTAACTATAACAATGATAATGATTGCGGCATAGACACCATATTTTGCTTTGGGCCAAGCTAATCTAGCCATTCTACTTGGTGTTTTATTTGATTGATTTTTATCTTGATCGTTCATTTGAATTTAAGGGCGCAAATTAAATGTTGCGCCCTTATAAAGTTTTATTTAACCGTCTGTTATATTACTTTTCCAAGCATTAGAACTAGGTTTTCTTCTAGCAAGTTTTTCAAGTTTATCACTTTCTTGCCTAGAGCTTATAACCGTCCAGCCAATCCAAATTATAACAAGTATTATAACTAAGATACCTTCAGATCCAGCGCCTGGAAATATTGGTCCAGCAGCACCACCTTCTGCTTTACTAGCGGCAGTTAAATGATCTATCCAATTATTTACTGTAGCCATGTTTTCCTCCTTTAACTACTTGAAGAAGCAACAGATCTTTCATCTTCTTTTGCCTCCTCCATTATTTGATAGTCCAATCCTGCTAACTCAACTTCTTTTGGTATACGTAGTTTACCCATACCATTAAGAACTTTAGCAATAATCCAACCAGGAATCATTCCAAGTACAAAAAACATTATTAATGCACCAATAAACATTCCCAATGGATTAATAGCAGCATATGTGGATCCATCCCACATTGCACCAACACTGTAACCTGATGAAGGATATCCATTAAGGACAAACCCACAAATTACAAGACCAGCAAAGCCCGCATAACCATGAACTGCAACAGCTCCAACTGCATCATCAATTTTGAACTTACGTTCAACCCAATAATGTAGTTTGTAAGCTATAACTACCCCGATCATACCAATAATTAACGATTGAATTGGATGATAAAGATCGTTTCCTGCTGAAGCACATATTATTCCAGCTAGTCCACTTGAGTATGTCCAGAAAGGATCACCTTTAGATATTACATAACCAGCTAACAATCCTCCTGATAAAGACATCAAAAAGTTCATAGTTATTCCACTTAATGTCGTTGGAGTGTAGTATATGTTAGTAGCAGTAAAGAAAGTTACCCCTTCCATTCCATATTCAGGCCCTAAGTCATAAATTGGAACATTACAAGCTGCGTAGAAACCCCAAAAACCTGTATAAATTAAGAATAATCCAACAGTTACTAACCAAGGATTTCTTGGTCCAATGTTTCTAGGTTCACCACTTGATGAAAATTTTCCAATTCTTGGACCTAAAACAGCAAGCACACCTAAAGCAAATCCTCCTGCAACAGCGTGAATTACCCCTGATGCGTATGCATCATGATATCCAAGTATTTTTAACATCCATCCATCAAAGTGCCATCCCCATGCAGCATCTATACTCCAAAATACAGATCCAATTGCAATGGCAAGGATTCCAAATGCAAAAGTTGTTATTCTTTCAATAACTGCACCTGATACTATCGAAGCAGCTGTCCAAGAGAATAAAAGGAAGGCTGCCCAAAATACTCCCATGATGTGATCGTTAAGCGTAATAGCCATAAACTCGTTTGTGGGATTAGCTAAATCATTTGCACCAAATCCACCTCCGAGAACAAGCCCAGTACTTTCTGTCATTATTGATGGAGCTAATCCAGGTCCTGTTGGAAAAGCCCAATATATCCACCAACCAAATAAAAACCAAGTTACTGTTACCAAAGGTATCAGCATTGTATTTTTCATTAATGTATGTTGATGGTGTTTGTAACGCGATGCTCCAACTTCATACATACAAAATCCTACATGGATAAGAAACATAAGTACTACAGTTATCCAATAGTAAAATTCTGTAAATATGGTTTGCAACGCATCAATTTGACTAGTCATTTCAAACCTCCATTAAATTTAATAATAAAATATTAATTTAAGAAATATTTACATCAAGAGATAATAAGCTCAAAATAGGCTAGAAATTTGAGCAAGACAACTTCTAGTATATATAAAATTACTAATTGATTCTAAAATTTTCTGTATGCTTTTTTAAGATCTACAAGTGGATGATTTGGAGACATTTGAAATTTAACTAATAGTTCTCTTGCTATCATGTCTCTATCTTGCTGGTTATTTGGTAATTTAATTTTCTTTGGAATAGTGACCCAACCATTCGCATTTCTATCAAAAACTGCAGGTCTATCTTCTTCATAACCCATATGAACATCTTCCAACCAATTCAAATCATCCCAACCCATTGCTTCAATATATTTTTTTAGGAAAGGAGTTATTCTTGAATAGTCTGGCAATAAATTTACATCATACCTATAGCCAATAGTTTGACCTATCATCTTTTCTCGAGCGGTTTCTTTCTTTTTGCCTAACTGACCTTTAACTTTTTTTTTGCTCGATTTTTTACTTTTTTTCTTTGGCATATTTATATTTTATGAAAATCGTCAACTCCTACAGTGTGGTTTGTACCAGAAAGAGGTACTTTTGCTAAAGCAGAAGCTTCCATTGTTAAAGCTGCCATATCCTCTGGCTCCAATGAATGGATATTAGTTTTACCACAAGCTCTTGCTAATAATTGGGCTTCTAGTGTCATAGTATGTAAGTAATTATAAACTCTAAGAGCTGCCTCATCTGGGTTTAGTCTTTTTCTCAATTTAGGATCTTGAGTAGCAACACCAACTGGGCAACGTCCAGTATGGCAGTGATAACAATGACCTGCTGGCACCCCCATTTCTTTTTCAAAATTAGACTCTGGAATTTCTTTATTACAATTTAATGCAATCATAGCTCCAGTACCTATAGCAATAGCGTCTGCTCCAAGAGCTAGTGCTTTTGCCATATCTGCTCCATCTCTTACACCACCTGCATAAATAAGAGTAACTTTGCCAGTTTTTCCAACATCATCTATTGCTCTTCTTGCTTCTCTAATTGCAGCTATTCCAGGTATACCTGTGTTTGCCGCTGCGATGTGTGGACCAGCACCTGTTGAACCTTCCATACCATCTAAATAAATAGAGTCTGGATCACATTTTGCTGCCATACGAACATCATCATAAACTTTTGCTGCACCAAGTTTTAATTGTATTGGAACTTTGTTTTTTGTTAGCTCTCTCAGTTCTTGAACTTTTAAAGCCAAGTCATCTGGTCCTAACCAATCAGGGTGTCTCGCTGGAGATCTTTGATCAATACCAGCTGGTAATGATCTCATCTCTGCTACTTGGTCAGTAACTTTTTGACCCATCAAGTGACCACCCATTCCAACTTTTTGTCCTTGGCCAATGAAAACTTCTATTCCATCAGCAAGTTGTGCATGATGAGGATTAAATCCATATCTTGATTGAATACATTGATAGTACCATTTTTCTGAATATCTTCTTTCATCAGGTATCATTCCACCTTCACCTGAACATGTTGCGCTACCCGCCATTGTGGCTCCTCTTGCAAGAGCTGTTTTTGCTTCATAAGATAAAGCTCCAAAACTCATACCAGTAATATAAACTGGAATATCTAATTCAACTGGGTTTTCACATCTTGGACCAATGATAGTTTTTGTTTCACATTTTTCTCTATAACCTTCGATTACAAATCTTGTAAGAGTTCCAGGTAAAAAAACCAAATCATCAAATGTAGGAATTTTTTTCATTAGAGCCATACCTCTCATTCGGTATCTTCCTAACTGAGCCTTAATATGAATGTCGTCGATTACCTCAGGTGTAAATATAGCGTTATAACCTAATAAACTTTTATTTCTTTTTGAAAATTCGCTACCACCATTCCCATTGGAATGACCATTTGATTTTCCGTTTTTTTTCTTTGCCATTAAATTGCTCCTTTTTTCTCAGTTGGTTCTAAAGCGTCATAGTTCCAGAGTTTTTTACCTGCAACTACTTTTGTCATCTTTGAAACATCAAAATTTTCGCCAATCTCAGCGACTTTAAGTTTTCTTTTAATCCAATCTATATCACTTTTTGTCATAGGTGACTCAATCGCATCACTACCAAATGATCCAATTTTTCCACCCACATAAATAGTTCCATCATACATAGAGTCTCCAAGGTTTATACCGACGTTACCTAAAATTATTATTCTACCTCTTTGCATCATAAAGCCAGTAAATGCTCCAGCGTCACCACCAACAATAATTGTTCCACCTTTTTGATCAATTCCTGTTCTAGCACCAACACTACCTTTACATATTAAATCTCCACCTCTAACTGCTGCACCAAAACATGATCCCGCATTTTTTTCTATTACTACTTTTCCTGCCATCATATTTTCTGCACATGACCATCCAACTCTACCATTTATTCTTACTGTTGGACCATCAATAGAGCCAACACCAAAATAACCCAAACTTCCTTCAAATATTAAATTTAATTTATTTAACACTCCAACACCTAAACTGTGTTTTCCTTGTGGGTTCTTTATAACTATTGTTCCATAACCTTGACTCATTAGCTCATCAATTTTTTTGTTTGCCTCTTTGCAATCTAGATCATTTACATCAAGGTCAATTCTTTTATTAAAATCAACATCATAAGTTCCCCAATAATAAAAGTTTTCTGCTTCATCTGGATTGAAAAATTTTTGTTGTGTTTTTCCTGTTAAGACTTCAGAGTGAAGTCCCATTGATTGGGCTTTAGTTTTTTTTTCTGTTGTTTTTAAATTTGCCATACTTTTACCTCTCCATCAAAAGGATCGTAAGTGTCAATTTCGTGGGGCAATATAGATCTTATTGCTATTTCCTCAGAACCCATAGCAACTAAATCATCTGACTCGTATAAGACTAACGGTTTTGCTGCCATTGTATCTTTAGCCATTCCCAAAGAATCTTTCGTTGCAACAAAATATGTAAACACTCCATCTAACCCTGACAAACTATCCTTCATGCCTTCTTCTAATGTTGCTCCATTTCTCATTTTCTCTGCTAAATAAACAGCTATCAGCTCAGAGTCACATTCAGACATAAATCTCATGCCTTTGTTCTCTAACACTCTTCTGTTATTCCAGTAATTAGTTAATTGACCATTATGCACAACTGAAACATCGCTAAAAGGATATCCCCAAAAAGGGTGAGCAGATTTGATATCTACACCTGACTCAGTTGCCATTCTAGCATGACCTATAGCATGAGTTCCTGTTACTTTTCCAAGATCATACCTATCTAAAACTACTTTTGCATCTCCTAAATCTTTAATTAATTCTAGTGATTTACCAATTGATAAAATTTCTACACTTTCAATACTCTCAATTTTCTTTGAAAAATCCATTAAATCGTCGTCATATTTCATTTCATATCTGTAGGAATATGGAGTTAGTTTCTCTTCCTTCAATACTTTTGCACCAAGATTTTTTAACATATCGTCTACAAGTTCTTTCCTCTTATCATAAACACTTTCATCTTCATTTATGGAGGAACTACCTTCACCAACATTTTCTCCAACCTTGAATCTCATTATGAAGTTTTCACCATCATTATCTGCATATAGAGCATAACCTGTTGAGTCAGGGCCTCTATGCTTTAAAGCCTGAAGCATTGCTTGTAATTCATTTCCTACATTAGAGGATTTTCCTCTATGTATAAGACCAGCTATTCCGCACATATTTCTCCTTAACTAAATTTGTTTATGGCAGGCAATCCAAATAGGTATCTAGATCCCATTGAGTTGTTGCACCTAAAAATCTTTCCCATTCATCATTTTTATACCAATGAAATATTTTATACATTTCATCCGGCATAGCAGATTGAATAACTTTATCCTCTGCTAAACGATCTAAAGCTTCACCAAGACTTAAAGGTAATTTTTTAACATTTTTTCCAGCTTTTTGAGCTTCATAAATATTTCTAGACTCAGGTTTTCCAGGGTCGATATTATTCGTTATTCCATCATCAAAAGCTTTTAATAAACTCGCTCCCATTAAATATGGATTATGCATTGAATCTACGGATCTGTATTCAAATCTACCTGGTGCGGAAACTCTTAATCCACATGTTCGATTTTGGTATCCCCAATCAGCATAAACAGGTGCCCAAAAACCCTGATCCCACAATCTTCTATATGAATTAACTGTTGACGAACCAATGGCTGTTAAAGCAGGTAAGTGTTTCATTACTCCACCAATTGATTTCAATCCAATTTTTCCTGGCAACTGGACATCTTTTGTATCTGGCATAAAAGTATTAGTACCGCCTTCTACATAACTGAAAACCTCATCCATCCCTGGTAGAGACTTATGACCTAATTTATTTATTTTATCTTTCCCACCTGTCCATAGAGACATATTAGTATGACAACCACTAGCAGAAACTCCCATAAAAGGTTTTGTCATAAAACATGCAATCAAATTAAATTCTCTTGCAACCTGAGCACAAATTTGTCTGTAAGTAGATAATCTATCTGCATTTCTTAAAACATCATCATACATCCAGTTTAATTCTAGTTGTCCAGGAGCATCTTCATGATCGCCTTGAATCATATCAAAGCCCATAGCTCTTGCGTATTCCATTACTTTCATAAATACTGGTCTTAAAGACTCGAATTGATCTATGTGATAACAATATGGTTTAGAAAAACCTTTTCCTGTTGGAGTACCATCACCATTTCTAGTTAACCACATCATTTCTGGCTCAGTTCCAACTCTAAGTTGATAACCATGTTTTTTCTTAAATTCTTTAGCAATAATTCTTAAATTACCTCTACAATCAGATGTTAAGTGACCACCTGGATTTTCTCTTTCCTCTCTATTTCTAAAACAAGTTACAAAAACTCTTGCAACTTTTTTATCCCAAGGTAATTGGCAAAACGTTTCTGGATCAGGTATTCCAACCAATTCTTTAGCTTCAGGACCATATCCTATGTAGTTATTGTGACGATCTAAGAATAAATTAGCTGTTGCACCGTAAACTAATTGAAAACCTTTTTCACATGTTCTTTCCCAATGATCAGCAGGAATTCCTTTACCAACAACTCTTCCTGTTACTGAAATAAATTGAAAAAAAATATAATCAATTTTTAGTTCGTTGATTTTAGCTCTAACTTGTTTTACTAACTTTGCTCTACCTGGTTGATTAACATGTTTCTCTAGATCAGTCATATTCCCCCTTAAGAATTTTTAGACCAAAAAGTTAACTGAAAAAAAAACATCTGTCTACTTAGATAAATCAGCTCCAAGGAAACGGACTATTAGATGTTGGGTGTAATTCACCTTTCTCGTATCGGTTGAATCTAAATGGTTTTAGTAATTCACTCTCCGTGCCAAGAATTTCTTTTGCAACAAGCTCTCCAACGCCAATCATTTTATAGCCATGGTTAGAGTCTGCTATCATGTAAACGTTTTCTAAAAATCTATCGAAAATTGGAAAAGAATCTGGTGTCATACATCCAAGTCCGCCTGATGGTCCTTTTCTATATAAATCTGATTTTCCTTCAAATCTTTTTTGACAATGAGCTAAAGCTGAACACCACATATCATTAAAAGCATCTGTTGTTTGATACTCTGGTGACTCAATTCCATATGGGTCAACGTTTACTTGATCAAAATGTTTATCAACAATGTAAGGTGAAGTTCCACCTTGAACACCAAGTCCGTCAATATCTGGTTTGTAATATATTCCCCAAATTTTATCTGTAATTAATTTTTTAGTTTTATCTGAATATAAAGGAGCTGTAGAGTCCACATGAATAACAGGTGGCTGTTCACCATTATCCATTTTTAAAAAATCTGGTTCTACACCAAGTACACCCTCTTGAAGCATCCAATATTTCCACATGTCTGTTTCGTGAATTCTGCCATCTTTACCTTTAATATTTGCAGTTTTAGGAAGCTCTAACATATTCCAAAAATCTCTTGCCCAAGGACCTGCTCCAACAACAACTTGTTCACATTCTATTGTACCTTTGTCTGTTTCAACTCCTGTAACAGCTTTACTATTACTACCTCTTTTAAAACCAGTGACTTTAACACCTTTCATTACTTCAACACCATTTGAAGTAGATTTATGTTCTAGTGCTTTAATTGAATCTTTATTAAAAGCGTATCCACCTTTTTTTTCATGAAGAACAGAAGTTATGCCTTGTGCTTGCCAGTCACCAAACATACCTTTCATATATTTCATGCAATCTTTTTCACCTTCTATAAATTCAGATTCGTAACCAATTGCTTTTTGTTGTTCATAAATAGTTGCAACATCTGCATGCATTACCTCTGGTGAAATCTGTAAATAACCAACTGCATTATATTTAAATGCTTTAGGGTCGCTCTCCCAAACTGAAACTGAATGAGCCATTAATTCTCTCATTGCAGGCTGAAAATAATTATTTCTTACAACTCCACACGCAATACCACTTGCCCCTGCTGCGGTATCTTTTTTTTCTAATACGACAATATCACCTGGATTTTTGTAAGTTTCGGAAAGTTTCCAAGCAGTACTAAGACCGTGAATTCCCCCTCCAACGATTACTACTTTAGCTTTTGTCGGTAATGACATTATTAAACATTATTTTTTGCAAAGGGTTAAATATATAATTTTTTTTATATATAAAATTTAGAAATAAAAACTTATAGAACTTAGGATTTACTTATTGTTAAAAGCTTAAATTTTTTAGAGTAGATAAATAATCGTTAAATTCCGTAATAAACGAAGTACTTGGTTTTATATGTTTTTTTCTTTGATCCTCAGCAGTTTTTTCTAAATAAAAAAAACCTTTTTCACATGCCTCATTAATTATTAATGCAGATTTTGGTCTAGAGGTTTTAAATAGTTTAGTTTTTAGCTCTTCTACTGATAAATTTTGTTTTTGCTTAAATGCCGACATTACTAAAAGCATCATATGATAATGGGAAGGTGATTTTCTAAAAAAATAGTTGCTAGATGTATGTGAAAGTTTCATTTGATCTTCCCAAAACTCTAACAAATCCTTAGTTGATTTAGCCATTAAGATCTTACTTTAGTTTTCTTTGGATCGTAATGTGGAAATCCAACAATTTTAGCAGGAATTCTTTTTTGATGCCCATCTATCTTTCCAATTTCAACATCATTACCTATTTCTGAGTGACCTACGTCTATTCTGCATAATGCAATATTTTTATTTAAAGTCGGAGAGATACACCCGCTTGTTATAATGCCAACCTGAGATCTTCCAATATGAACACAGTCTCCATGGTTAGCTATCTCTTTGCCAATAAGCTCTAATCCTACTAGTTTTTTTTGAGGATTTTCTTTTCTCTTAATTAAATTTTCTCTTCCAATAAAATCCTCTGTTTTGGACTTTAATGGAACAGAAAATCCAATGCCAGCTTCAAAAGGATCTTGTTGTCCATCAAATTCATTACCAAATAAAATTAAACCAGCTTCAATTCTTAAAAGATCCAAAGCCGCAAAACCAGCTGGTATCAAACCTTCATCTTTTCCTGCTTCCATTACCTTGTCCCAAACCTTAGGAGCGTCACTTGGATGACACCAAATTTCAAAACCAAGTTCACCAGTATAACCTGTTCTTGAAACAATTAATGGTATTCCGTTTAATTCTTCCAATCTACAAATTGTAAATCTAAACCATTCCAATTCAGATATAGAAGGTTGGGTAGGTGGAGTAAAAATTATTTTTTCTAGAATTTTTCTACTTTTTGGACCTTGTAAAGATAAATTATTTATTTGGTCAGTAGAATTTTTGATATGAACTTTGTAATTTTTTTTCTTTGCTTGTTCTTTAAGCCACTCACCTCCATATTCATCACCACAAATCCATCTAAAACCATGATCACTAAGTTTTAATAACGTTCCATCATCAAACATAGTTCCATTTTCATAACACATTGCTGAATAAACAATTTGACCAACTGAAAGTTTTTTTACATTTCGTGTTAATGTATAGTTCATTAATTCTTCAGCATCTGGTCCAAGAATTTCAAACTTTCTCAATGAAGATAAGTCAATTAGTACTGCGTCTTCTCTGCATGCATTGTATTCATTAATTACACCATGTTTTGTATAATCATTTGGTAACCAAAAGCCTCTAGCATCGACAAAGTTTCTAGTTAATTTTGATGTTCTCTCATAGAAACCCGTATTTCTCGTAAGTTTATTTTCTGAATCTGTTTTCATTCTAAAACCATATGATTTTGTAAACTCTTTGCTTTTTTCATAGGTTCTAACAAAAATATCAGTAGGGTTCCATCCATTACAGCTATCAATATCGCTAGGGCATGCAGTTGTTCCACATGTTAAATCTTTTAACGCTTTAAAAATGACGTAATCTCCTGGCCTCGCATAAGATTCATCAGATGTAACAGAATTTTGACCTCCAGAAGATGTATTAAAGAAAAGATTGATCGCATGCCAACCTTTTTTTTCTTCCACACCATACTTTTTCATTGAATCATTTAAATTGTCAGAGCAATTTGCATGACCAAAATATCCAGAATCTTCGTAGTACTTTGAGGTACAAGCTAAATTAAATGTATCATGAATACCCACTGTATCTCTTACAACTTCTACCAATGGCTCATGATCAGTATCATAGAATTTTGAAAATAAACCAGGACCAGGGAAAGTATGTCCCATAAACGTTCTAGTAGTTTGCCAATCAAGACCTCTTTCTATACCTTTTTCAAGTTTAGCAGTGTCGTATGCAACAAAATCTGAGCATTGTCTTCCCGTTGGTGTAATTATTTGAATATAGTCTCCAGCTTTAACTTGATATCCTGTTGCAGTTTTTCTATCTATATTAACTTCATAGTCAGGATCGTAAATTGGATCAGGGATTATTGAAAATTCTTTTTCAGAATTTTTAATTTTTGCTCTTTTAACTAATACAGTTAGATCTGAAGGTGGATTTTGATCATGAACAAGCATATCGGTTCCTGGAGCAGCAAAGATGCAATAACAGTTATCCTTCGAATTTAGAATTATTTCTTCCCCTGCAGAAGTGTTTTTATCAAAAATTACTGATGAAGCAGCTTTCTCAATTTGTAAATTTCTTTTTTTTAATTGAAGTAATGCTTGTAAAGAACTTTCTTCATTTCTCAAAAGTATTTTTTTTATTTCTGATGATTTTTTATTTTCTTTTAAATTTAAAATTCCTAATTCTGATTTTCCATGTTTATCAAAAATATTTATTTCGCAAATTTGATTTCCCTCATTATTTATAATTTTAATTTCATCTTCAGGAAATATTTGAATACCAGTAATTCCACCTGCATTGACCACATATCTTTCAACTCCAGGTGGTAATAAGTTTAAACCAGGTTCTTTAATACTTAAACTTGTTTGCATTTTTAAAAAATATTTAAAAATTATACAAAAGTATAAATAAATTTATATATAAATTTTATATATACATTTGTATCTATTTTGCTAGTTGACTGTAACTTTAATAGAGGAGATACTTTAAACACTTAATATTAAGGAAAGGGAAATAATGAAAAAAATAATATCTCTATTATCAGCTATGGTGATATCTCTTGTAAGTTTTGCAGGGATTTCAAACGCAGCAGATAGTAAAAAACCAATTGTTATCCCAACTCATAACTGGTCAAGCCAAATTGTAATGGCTTACGTAATTGGCGGAATTTTTGAAAGTATGGGGAACAATGTAAAATATGTAAATGCTGACTCTCAAGCAGTTTATGAGTCAATTAGAATTGGTGATGTAACTATATCTCATGAAGTATGGGAATCTGCATTCGGAAAATCATTCACAACTGCTTTAGATAAAGGTGGTTTATTAGATATGGGTGATCACGAAGCTAGAACTCTTGAAGATATGGGATATCCAAACTGGGTTGTAGAAAAAGGCTTATGCCCTGGACTACCAGACTGGACTGCATTAAAAAATCCTGATTGTGCGAAAAATTTCACAACACCTGATTCACCAGATGGAAAAGGTAGAATGTTAGAAGGACCACAAACATGGCATGGAGATTTAATACCTCAAAGAGTTGATGCTCTAGGATTAGGAGATCTATGGTGGGTTAAATTTGCTGGAAGTGCAGATGCACTTTGGGCAGAGTTAGCTGCAGCTAAAAAAGAAGGAAGAGGAACTATCATATTTAACTGGACACCAAACTTTACAGATGGTGCTGGTTTTACATTTATCGACTTTCCTCCATACACAGCTGGTTGTAGACCAGAAGATGGTGGAGATGGAAAATGTGGTTCTCCGGATGGTTATTTAAAAAAAGCTGCACATGAAGATTTTCCAAAAACTCATCCAGCAGCTGCAAAAACGTTTAAAAAAATGTCATTCTCTACAAGTCAAATTGGTGCAATGGCAGCTTTAGTTGATGTCGACAAAATGACTCACGAAGATGCAGCAAAAAAATGGCTAGCTGACAATAAGAGTGTGTGGGAAGAATTTACACACGATCATTAAGGTTAATTAAATAAATTAAAGATCTCCCCCAATTAAATTGGGGGAGATTTTTTTTTCACCTCAAAAAAATAATGGTAAAAATATTTTATATAATATTGTTAAACTTTTTTATTTTCAATTTTACTTGTGCAAAAGACATAAGTATTGATGAAAATCTTAATTTAGAGTTTTTATGTGAGTTAGAAAAAAAAATTGTTAAGAATTCGGAATATAATTACAAAACTTTTCTAGCAAAAGACTTAAATGTTAAAAATTTAGATTCATTTCAAATTTATTCAAATAAACCTAGCACATTAATGGTAAATGGATTATCAAAATTTTTCTCTCAGAATTCAAATTTTGACGTAAAAATAGTAAATAAGGATGTAGTTTTATTTAAAGCCTTTAATAATGAAAAAACTTATTCAGAATCTGCAATAATTACAAGAAAATCAGGTGAATTAATTCACGAAATTACAAAAAATATAAATACAGAAAATTCGGAAAAAGATATTTCAATTTATATATGTAAGAATAAATCAAAAAATGCCTAATTTTTTTTTAAAAAATTTTGTGTAATATATTTCCATGAAAAAGCTTATATTTTTTATACTTTTTTCGTCATTAATCACTTCTATAGCATTAGCAAGAAGTACAGGATGTAAAGAGGGAAATTGTGAAAATGGTTATGGCAAGTGGATTTACACAGACAAAACCACCTATGAAGGTGAATGGGTTGCAACAAAAAAACATGGCCAAGGAACCGAAACATGGCCGAATGGGTATATTTACAAAGGTGAATTTAAAGAGAGTCAGTGGAACGGTATAGGAATTTTACTTTTTCCTGATGGTTCAACATATGAAGGTGAATGGGCCAATGGTTTTATGAATGGTAAAGGTACTTTTACTTGGTCAGATGGAAAACAAAAAACAGGTATTTGGAAAAATGGAAGTTTCCAAGAATAGTTTTAAAACTTTGTCAGAGCCAGTCAAACAATTTGGTGGATTAATTAGTATAATTATTCTTATCTTTTTAACTTTTTTTATTTTAAATAATATTTTTGGTGAAGGTGATGAACTGGTTGCTAAAATGAAAATTGAGGAAGAAAGAATAGCTCAAGAAAGAAAACTTAATAAGCTAATTTCTAGTCTTCCTTCAGGAGTTTTGGTTTCGTTTGATGGTACTGACAATTTTAAATTATCTGATGAATTATATGAAGCTGTTTGTAAGGCAACTAAGCTTATACCTCAACGTGCAATTATGGGCGCGAATTTTCTAAACTTTAGAGCTCATGAAATTTATACAATTAACGGAAATAAAATAGATGAAACATTTGTAAAATGGGACGATGAAAAAAATAAATGTTTTGCAGGTTTCGTTGTAAGTGGAAATAATGTTGGTGTAGATGAAACTGTAAAAGTAAGTGGAGAAGCTTTGAGTTTTTTAAGTACAGGTATTGATACAAGAGTTTATTTTATTAAAAATTTTTAAGGAGGAAAAGTAACAAATTATAGAGATTTTATTTTATCTTAAATTCGTATAACCTGAGTATTATTTATGTCTGAACCAGTAATTAAATGCCAATCTGTTTATAAAATCTTTGGAGCAAACGCTGAAAGAATGCTTAAAGAAGCAAATGGTAATGTTGATGCAAAAACATTTCAAGAAAATGGATGTATCGTAGGAGTTAATAATGCTTCTTTTGAGGTATCTAAAGGTGAAATGTTAGTTGTAATGGGTTTATCAGGATCAGGTAAGTCAACACTATTAAGGTGTATATCTAGATTAACAGACGCAACTGGTGGAAAAATTTTTATTGAAGGTCAAGACTTGCTTAATTTAAATAACAAGGAACTAATTGATTTAAGAAGAAATAAAATGGGAATGGTTTTTCAAAGTTTTGCGCTACTTCCACATAAAACAGTTTTAGAAAATATTGCCTTTCCTCTTCAAATTAAGGGTATTAAAACTGAAGATAGTATTAATAAAGCAATGGATATGGTCAAACTTGTTGGTCTCGATGGAAGAGAAAATTATTTTCCAAGAGAGTTATCTGGAGGACAACAACAAAGAGTAGGAATTGCAAGATCATTGGCAGTTGAGCCAGATATATGGTTCTTAGACGAACCTTTCTCTGCATTAGATCCACTTATAAGGAAAGAAATGCAAGATGAATTTTTAAGACTTCAAGAAAAATTACAAAAAACTATAATGTTTATTACTCATGATTTTGATGAAGCCTTAAAACTAGCTGATCGAATAGCAATTATGAAAGATGGAATAATTGAGCAACTAGATACACCTGCGAACATTGTTTTAAATCCAGCTACAGAATATGTAAGAAAATTTACAGAAGAAGTTCCAAGAGAAAAAGTTTTATTAATTAAAGATGTAATGGATGAAATAACCTCTGACGACATGGGTGATATAAAAGTTTCAAAAGACGAGATTATTGAAAATGTTGCTGAAAAAATATTAACACAAGAAAAAACAGTAGCTGTTACAGATGGCAAAAATAATATTGTAGGTTCAATTAATCCTGCAAAAATTATTAATACAGTTTTTGGGGGAAGAAAAAATAATCATTAAATTATGGAATTACTTAAAAAATATCCTAAATTGTTTCAATGGTTATTTTTATTAGCTGTATTTTTTGCACTATGCTTTGCAATTGATGTTCCTGAAACTTACAAATTTATTAGAGGACAAGCAGAATTTGTAAAAGATCCTAATCAGAGTGCCTTTGTATTTCTAGGTAAAGAGGTTAGATATTACGCTTTTGATGTTTTCTGGAGATTGCCACCATTACTTGGATGGCTTCCAATTTGGATAAATGATTCATTATTCTTTTTAATGAATGATTGGATGCCAATGGAATTTTGGAATGAAGATACGCAGGAATATAAAACACGACCTTTAGTTTTACAAATAACTAGAAACCTAACCGCATTTATGACTTTTCTAATAGAATTAATTAGAGAGATTTTATTAGGCGGTCTTGAAACAATTGTTGCTTTTACTAGTTGGGATTGGATTGATGCTAATCCCTGGGCAGAATTACCAGGCTTACCTTGGACTATTGTAGCAGCAGGATCAGCGATACTTGCTTATAAGTTAGGAGGTAAAGGATTGGCCTTATATGCACTTTTATCAATGACTTACATTTCAATATTTGGACAATGGAAACCGTCTATGCAAACACTCTCTTTTATATTAGTTGCAGCACCTCTTTCATTTATTTTTGGTTTAGGTTTGGGTGTTGCGGCATACAAAAGCAAAAGAGTAGAAAAAGCTTTATATCCAATACTTTTAGTTATGCAGACGATGCCCCAGTATGCGGTATTAGTTCCTGCACTAGTTCTTTTTGGGGTAGGAGACCATGCTGCAGTAATTATAACAATGATTGTTGCTGTGCCGCCAATGATACTATTAACTTTATTAGGTTTAAGGGCTGTCCCCCAAGAGGTAATTGAAGCTGGTAGAATGAGTGGATGTAGTAACTGGCAGCTAATGTCAAAAGTATTAATTCCGACAGCGAGAAGAGATATTTTAATAGGAGTTAACCAAGTTATAATGGTGTGTTTTTCTATGGCAGTGATCTCTGCATTTATAGGAGCAAAAGGTTTAGGTTTTAATTTATTATTAGCCCTAAATCAGTTGAATATTGGATTAGCATTAGAGGCAGGTCTTTGTATTAGTTTGATTGCAATTTTATTAGATAAGATGTCTTTAGCTTGGGCAAATAAACAGGTTGATTATTTTGGTAATTTAAATTTTTTTCAACGAAATAAAAATTCATTATTCTTTGGAATTATAGTAATAGTAGGTATTCTATTAGCTTACTTTGGATCAATTTATTTTAAAGACGGGTATAATTATTTATTTGAAGTTCCGCATAATAAAGGAATATCAACAGCAGACTTTTGGAATAAAGGTGTTGACTGGATATTTGATACTTTCTTTGTATATATAAAAGCATTCAACACTTGGCTAATTGTTGATGTACTCCAACCGATGAGAGCTTTATATTTGAGAATGCCAGCCGTAGCCACATTAGTTCTAGTCGTTGGAGCTGGATATTTAATTGGTGGAGTTAGATCTGCTTTAGTTGTTTGTGGTTTAACTTTATTTATAGCTCTAAGCCCATGGTGGGATAGAGCTTTAGTAACTACATACATGGCAACATTTGGTGTACTAGTATCTTGCACAATTGGATTTACTGTTGGAACTTTATGTTTTCAAAATAAACATTCTACAAACTTTATGTTAAATGTTTGTGATATATTTCAAACTTTTCCATCTTTTGTATATTTAATCCCTGTGATGATGCTTTTTGGAATTACAGATACTTCAGTTTTAATTGCTGTAATAGTTTATGCTACGATACCAGCAACAAGATACACAATTGAGGGTCTTAGAAGTGTTCCAGCTGGACTACATGATGCTGCAACGATGTCAGGTGTCACAAAGATTCAAAGACTATTTAAAATAGAATTTCCATTAGCATTTCCACACATGATGTTAGGGCTCAATCAAACAATAGTTTTTGCATTATTTATGGTGATTATCGGGGCTTTTATTGGAACAGAGGATTTGGGTCAGTATATTTTAAAAGCTTTATCAGATAAAAAAGGTGCAGGTATTGGGTTAACACTTGGAATTTGTGTTGCATTTATTGGACTAATTTTTGATAATTTAATTAGAACTTGGGTAGGACAAAGAAAAAAACATTTAGGTATAGACTAAAATTGTGAAAAAATTTCTTGTTGCTATCGACCAAGGTACAACATCGTCTAGAGCAATTCTCTTTGATTTAGATGGCAATATAAAATTTACATCTCAGTTTGAATTTAACCAATACTTTCCAAAAAATGGATGGGTAGAGCATAATCCAAATGAAATTTGGTTAACAACTCTTAAAGCTTTAAAAAAAGTAATTAAAAAAGCATCTCTACTAAAAGGAAAAATATTAAGTATTGGAATAACCAACCAGAGAGAGACAACTATTCTATGGAACAAGAAAACAGGTAAACCAGTATACAATGCAATTGTTTGGCAAGATAGAAGAACTCATGAGTACTGTGAAAAGCTTAAGCAAAAAAAATATGAAAATATTTTTAGAAGAAAAACTGGTTTATTTATTGATCCATATTTTTCAGCTACTAAAATTAAATGGATCTTAGAAAACGTAAAAATTTCGAAGAAACTTCAAAAATCTAATAATTTATTATTTGGCACTGTTGATACTTTCTTAATTTGGAAACTTACTAACGGACAACATCATTTAACAGAGGCAACAAATGCAAGTAGAACAATGTTGTTTAATATAAACAATAACACTTGGGACAAAGAAATTTTAAAAAAGCTCAATATCTCAAAAAGTATTTTACCTGATGTAAAAAATTCAGCGGATAATTTTGGATCAACAAATAAAAAAATAATTGGATATGAAATTCCTATATCTGCAGTTTTGGGTGATCAACAAGCTGCAGCTGTAGGACAATCTTGTTTTAAAAAAGGATCAATTAAAAGTACTTATGGCACAGGTGCTTTTGTAATAATGAATACTGGGTCAAAAAAAATTTTTTCAAAAAATAAATTACTAACCACAATTTGTTACAGATTAAACGGAAAAAATACTTTTGCTCTCGAAGGTTCGATTTTTAGCGCTGGAGCAGGTGTTCAATGGTTAAGAGATAAGTTTAAATTAATTAATAATGCTTATGACACAGAACAAATTGCTAAATCCAAAAAAAATAATGAAGGTGTCTATGTTGTACCAGCTTTTAGTGGACTGGGAGCTCCATACTGGAGACCTGATGCAAGAGGAGTTATAACTGGATTAACTAGAGATAGTGATTGGAAAACCTTAGTAAGAGCAGTTATAGAATCTGTGGCATACCAAAGCTATGATCTATTTAATGCCATGAGAAAAGATGGATTAAAACCAAATATAGTAAAAATTGATGGAGGAATGGTGGAAAATGACTGGTTTTCACAGTTTTTGGCAAATATTATTGATATTAAAACAGAAAGACCCAAAGTTTTGGAAACTACAGCACTTGGAGTTGCTTTCTTTGCTGGATACCAAATAGGAATATTTAAATCATTACATCAAATAAAGAGAAAATGGAAAAAAGATAAAACCTTTAAACCTAAACTAAGTTCTACAATTAGAAAAAAACTATTGAATGGGTGGAAATTGTCAGTTGATAAAACCTTATTGTAAATTTTATTATTTTAAAAACGTATCCATAGAGTCATCCATCGCTGATGCCCAAGGTGTATGATGAATAGGAGCTATGGATCCAGTCACAGGTGATGAAAAAGATTTATTTCTGTAAGTTGAAATATCATCCATTTTATGATGTTCCCAATCTTTAAAATGTTTTCTTATCAATTCAAAATCAATTTTTGGATAATCTGACATATCATGAAGCTCTTTGGTATACTCAGTTTGAAAATCAATCATTTGATCAGGATTTTCTAATTTTTCTTCCATAGAAACCCATTTAGAAATATCTTTTTCTATTTCACTATCATTTGGAATCTTAATTTTATTCATTATCACATCCCTTGCTAACCATGCTTGGCAATCAAACATATTAAAAGTATGAAATTGATCCTGCATACCTAGGTACATTAGCTTATGATTATCTTGCCAAACTACTCCTTTGTATAATTTTGGTGGATATAATCTGTTGTGAGTTTTGAGACTTAGTTTTTCGTTCAAAAATGGAAAATGATGCAGGTAGCCTGTGCATAATATAATTACATCTGCTTCTTGTTCTGTACCGTCTTTAAAAATTGCTTTGTTACCTTCTAATCTATCTAGATAGTAAACTTCTTTCATACCAGAAGGCCATTTAAAACCCATTGGATTATGTCTATAACCTATGGTTACACTTTTAGCTCCATATTTATTACACTGTAGTGCAACATCTTCAGCTGAATAACTGCTTCCAAGCACTATAACATTTTTATCTCTAAATTCTTCAGCATCTCTGAAATCATGAGAATGCATTATTCTTCCTGGAAAAGAACTCATACCCTTGTATTCAGGAATAAATGGAACTGAAAAATGTCCAGTTGAAACAATTACGTAATCAAACTTGTCAGACAAAATTTTATTGTTAGTTTTATCTTGATAGCTAACATCAAATTTATCTGAATTGTAATTTACGCTCATTACACTTGTGCTAAATTTTATTTTGCTTTTAAGATTTCCTTTACTTACTCTCCCAATTATATAATTGTATAATACTTCTCTAGGTGGAAAAGATGGGATAGGTTTTCCAAAATGCTCGTCAAAAGAATAATCTGCAAATTCCAGACATTCTTTTGGTCCATTTGACCATAAATATCTATACATACTGTTGGGTACAGGATCACCATATTGATCTGAACCAGTTCTCCAACTGTAGTTCCATAGTCCTCCCCAATCATCTTGTTTTTCAAAACATACGATTTCTGGAACCTTTTCTCCTTTTTGTTCAGCATGTTCAAAGGCTCTTAACATGGATAAACCACAAGGACCTGCACCGATTATTGCAATTTTACTCATATAAACTTTATAATTTTAAAAATTTATCTTATTAATAAAATCAAAAAAATAAAACTATTTTTTCTTTAAATTTACTTGTTATTAATGAATAGTTTATTTTTAGTTAATTTATTTATGAAAAAAATTCTAATTATTGGAGGTGGAGCTATGGGGTCAGCATTCTCTGTTCCATGTATAGATAATAATCACAAAGTATTTATAACAGAGCCATACAGTCAAAGATTTATTAAAAATTTATCATCAAAAAATAAATTTCATTCAGGTTTAAAAATTAATCTTTCAAAAAAACTAATATTTAAAAAATATGCCAAAGAATTATTTCTTGAAAAATATGATCTTATTGTTGTTGCATTAAGTTTATCAGGTATCAATTTTATTGGTAAAGAATTAAATAATTATAGAGTAAAATCTCCAATTTTAATTCTTACAAAAGGTCTCAAATACGATAAGAGAAATAAAAAAATTACGACTATTTCTCAAACTCTTTTAAAAAATAATCCTAAATTTAATGTATCAGTTTTAAAGGGACCTTGTTTAGCAAAAGAATTAGTGAGAAAAAGTCAAACGAGTGTAATTATAGCTAACAAGAACATTAAAACTGCAAAATTGTTAGGTAAAATGATTTCAACTAAATATTATTTAATAGAATACTCTAAAGATGTAATTGGTGTTGAAATATGTTCAGCAATAAAAAATATTTATTCCATGATAATTGGCTCTGGTTTGAGTTTGAATAAATCTTCGAGTCTTTTTCAAAAATCACTTTCAGAAATGAAATACATAACTAAACAATTAAAAGGAAAAGAAGAAACAGTTTTAAGTCTAGCCGGAGTTGGTGACTTGTATGTAAGTGCAGCGGGTGGAAGAAATAGCAAGATGGGAAACTATTTAGGACAAGGTTTTACTTTCAAAAGTGCTAAAAAAAAGTTTATGGTAAATGATACTGTAGAAGGTGAACAACTTGTGAGAGAAATCGCGCCATTTTTTTTAAAAAAATTTAATTCAAAAAAAATTCCTTTAATGTTCAGAATGATTAGAGCAATTCTAAAAAATAAAAAATTTTTGATTTAAAAAATATTATATTTATTGACTTTTTGAATAAAAAAGACTTTTTTAACTTATTGTCATTCATTTCTCTCGCTGATACATTTACTTTATTAATCAACGAAAAGAGGGGAATCAATGATTAAAAAAACAATAATAACCGTCTGTACACTTATATTTTTAATTTCAAATATTAGTTACGCAGACATCACTTTTTGGACTACTGAAGTTCAGCCAGCTAGAATGGCTAAACAAGAGGCAATGGCTAAAGATTTTGAAGCTAAAACTGGCATCAAAGTTGAAGTTATTCCTGTAGAAGAAAAAGATTTAGGAACAAGAGCAACTGCAGCAGCTGCAGCGGGGGATCTACCTGATGTAATCTATCATACATTACAGTATGTATTACCTTGGGCAGAAGCTGGAATATTGGATGTTGATGCAAATAACGCTGTCGTAAAAGAACTTGGCAAAAAAACTTTCGCGCCAGGTGCTTTAAACATGGCTAAAAAAGGATCAAAAATAGCGGCTGTACCAGTTGATGGTTGGACGCAAATGGTCGTTTATAGAAAAGACTTATTTGAAAAAGCAGGTCTTGAGCCACCAACAAGCTATGAAAATATTACTAAA
Source organism: uncultured Pelagibacteraceae bacterium (assembly GCA_902604245.1). Lineage (GTDB taxonomy): Bacteria > Pseudomonadota > Alphaproteobacteria > Pelagibacterales > Pelagibacteraceae > Pelagibacter. The sequence continues at coordinate 34,098 of CACKXQ010000003.1, forward strand.
GCAGTTGAAGCACTTTCTGGTGATGGAATGTTTGGATTTGTTGCTGCAACAAAAACTGACGAAAACTTTATGAGTCAGGTTTTAGAACATGTTCTTTTAGCAAATGGAGTAAATGTTGTTAAAAAAGGCGCAATAAGAAAACAAGGCAAAAAGTTAAAAGCTTCTTTAGAGTTTTATAAAGTTATTGCAAATGCAAGTCCTCCAGGAGAATTATATTGGAAGCAATCAAGAGAATTATACTTTGCAGGAAAAACTCCTATGATAATTTGGTCTCCATTTATTATGGATGAATTAGCTGGCTTAAGAGACTCAGCGCCTCCAACAATAAATAGTGATCCAACATCTAGCGAGTTAGCTTCCAAAACTGGCTTCATCACGAACCTAAAAGGTCCTAATAATAATAAAGGGGCTGCTTGGGCTGATGTCAGATATTTTGGAATAACTGCTGATGCTGATACAGAAGAAGCAAGTGCTTTTATTAAATACTCAATGGATGAGGGTTATACAAAGACTCTCTCAATCGCACCAGAGGGTAAATTTCCTGTGAGAAGAGGAAACTCAAGCGATCCTGAAGCATTTACAAAAGCTTGGAGTAAATTGCCAGTGGGAGTTGATAGAAAAGCACCTTTATCAGACTTATATTCAGAGGATGTTATAAATAATATCGTTGCTGGATTAGATAAGGCTCAAAGATGGGGTGTAAAAGAAGGTGAACTTTCTAGAGCTTCTAAAATTATCAATAACAAGTTTATTAATAGAATAACTAGACTTTATGTTGATGGACAGATTGATATTGATCAAGCAGTAGATATGATCAATCAAAAACTCTCTCAATTTTAATCTTGTAATTTAAATTTAAATAAAAGCGGATAATATGTATTATCCGCTTTTATTATGAGTGATACACTTTCAAAAATAGAGAAAAGAACTGCATATATATTAATATTACCTGCAGTTTTCCTTGTTTTTTCAATTATCTTATTTCCAATATTTGCAAATGTATGGATAAGTTTTAAAGAGGTTGGTCTAAAAGATATCAGGATCCCTGAACCTAGAGCAAAAAAAATTGTAAAATCCATTAAAGATAATCCAGATCAATTAAAGGTTATTTATAAACTTAGAAATAGTTCATTAATTTTAGAAATAAGAGATGTTAAATTTCAAGATAAATTACCTAAAAATATCAAACCTATAAATTTAGATGAAAGATGTAGTTTCAAATCAAATAAAATTTATTGTGAATTTGGAAATTGGAAAGCTAAATACAAGGAAAATTTTCAAATATTATTACAAAGCTCTGATGGCAAACAAATAAACAAAAAAGATTTAAAAACTATTAAACCAAAATTAACAGGTAAATCAGACAATATTCTATTAAATACTAATTTTACATTAAAAAATTTTAAAAAGGTATTTTTTCAAAATGAATTTTTTGATTTATTATCAACTACTTTTTATTATACTTTTTTTGGCACTATCGGTTCAATTGTATTTGGAATACTCACAGCACAACTTGTGAACCAGAAGTTTTTTGGAAGAACATTTATGAGAAGTGTTTTACTATTTCCGTATGTAGGTCCTGTTGTTGCTTTAGCATATACATGGGAGTTATTGCTAGATCCTTACAGTGGAACTTTAAACAATCTTCTTATGAATTTTCAAGTTATCCAGGAACCCTTAAATTTATTAGGTCAAAAATATTTAACTATAAATTTTTTTGGTTTTGACCTTAAATTAAGATTAGCGTTAACAACTGTAATAATTTTTGAAATTTGGAGATACTTCCCTTTAGCTTTCTTATTTATATTAGCTCGACTGCAAGCAGTACCTAAAGAATTATATGAAGCAGCTGATGTGGACGGCGCTGGTCCTTTACAAAAATTTACTAATATCACTCTTCCTCAAATAACAGCTGTCATATCCATTCTCTTTATGATTAGGTTTATTTGGAACTTTAATAAATTTGAGGATATTTTTTTGTTAACAGGAGGTGCCTCCGGAACTAGAACCTTGCCAATTAATGTTTATGAGCAAGGATTTACTATTTCCGATATTGGTATGGGTTCAGCAGTATCAATTGTAATAGTCGCTTTGCTGCTATTATTTATGTTCGTTTACTTTAAATTAATAGGCAAGAGGGCCGATGAAAACTAAAAGTTTAATATACTACGCATTAATATCCTCTATATTTTTGTTTTCTTTGGTCTCTATTTGGAAAATTTTAGTAACTTTGCAAGGAGTTGAGTTAAAAAATTTTAATTTTGTAATAATTATTACTTCAGGTATCGCTATTAGTCTTTTAAATTTACTTATAGGAGAAAAGTTAAATTATTTAATAAAATCAACTTTTTTTGCACTTATATTTACTTTTGTTGATGGATACATCGTTCAGGTAATGCCCATTTGGTACAACATTGGAATATTTGCAATTTTGATATTTTTTTCATTTAAAATTAATAAGTATAATCAAAAATACTTAGCATCTGAGCATTCCTCACAAATAGTAGTATTTGATTTTTTAACACTTTTTGGAATTGTTTTATTCTCATTTGTTATTTTATTTCCATTTTATATGATGTTGATAACAAGCTTTAAAACTCAAGCTGCTTTGTTAATTAATCCTTTAGATTTTAGTATTAATTTTAATCAAGACTTTAAGGAATTATTTAAGTCATACTTTGTAATATTTGATACTTACAAATTTGGTAGATACATACTAATAAGTACATTTGTTTCGGTAGGTACAGTGATAGTTACTTTAGTATTTGCAATACCAGCTGCTTATGCAGTAGCAAGGTTAAATTTCTTTGGGAAAAATTTTCTGTCAACTTCAATTTTAATTATTTATATGTTTCCTGCTATAGTATTAGTTATTCCTTTATATACTGTTTTTAGTCAACTAGGGTTAAGGAACTCGGTGGGTGGATTATTAATTGTTTACACAGCAACTACTTTGCCAGTTGCAATTTATATGTTACAAGGTTACTTTAAAAGTATTCCCAAAGAACTAGAAGAAGCAGCAATCATGGATAAATTAAACTGGTTTGGCATAATTATAAAAATAATTTTACCATTAAGTATACCCGCAATCTCTTCAGTTGCTTTATACGTCTTTATGATAGCTTGGAATGAGTTTTTATTTTCATTAATGTTCTTGGATAATCCAAACTCATTTACCTTATCAAGGGCAATACAATATCTTAGTGGTGATGCTGAAACACCAAGACAATATCTAATGGCTGGGTCAGTAGTTGTTACAATACCTGTTTTGTTAATTTTTGTATACTTTGAAAAATATTTAGTGAGTGGTCTTACTGCAGGAAGTGTAAAGGGTTAATGGAAGATTTTATCAAATCAGCTAAGAAAGTTTTATTAGGTAATAAAAAAAAAGGATACACATTACCAACCAATAACAAATTGTACCCAGCGCAATGGAATTGGGACTCAGGTTTCATTGCTTTAGGATATTCGCATTTTAAACTTAAATATGCTCTAGATGAAATAAAGACATTAATAAGAGGTCAATGGAAAGATGGAATGATACCTCACATTTTGTTTCACGATTTAAATACCAATTATTATCCAAACCATTCTGTTTGGGCATGTGGAAATAAAATACATTCATCTGGTATTACTCAACCACCAATTCTTGCAATAATTTTAAAACTAATTTTAGATAAAAAAAGAATTAATAAAAAAGATAAACCCGAAATAAAAAAAATAATTAAGGGAATATTAAAATACCACAAATGGTTTATTAAATTTAGAGACCCAAACAATACTGGATTAGTCTCAATTTTGCACCCTTGGGAAAGTGGCTACGATAATTCACCATTGTGGGATGACCCTTTGAGTAAAGTAAAAGTTCCAAAAAACCTTAAATACAAAAGGGGAGATAACAAAGTTGTTAATCCTGAGTATAGGCCATTAGATATTGATTATGATAGATACGTAACTATCAAAAATCATTTGAGAAAAAATAATTATAATCCAAAAAAACTTTATAAAGTGTCGTTATTCAATGTGGTTGATGTAGGTTTTAACTCTATATTTTTACGTGCAAATAAAGACCTTCTTAAATTATTAAATACATTCAATTTGCAAAGTACTGAATTAGAGTCTTATATATCAGGATCTGAAAATAAAATTGTAAAATTATATAATAAGAAAAAAAATATTTTTTTCAACATCGATTTAAGAAATAAAAAAAAAATAAACATTCCATCAATCACTCATTATTTCATTTTATTTGCAGATTTAAAAAACAAAGTATTAAATAACCAAATCATTAAAAACTTAAAAAAACATAGTTCCAAAGAAAAATATTTATTATCAAGTGTAAAATCAAATCACCAAAAATTTGAAGAGAAAAGATATTGGAGAGGCCCAGTATGGATTAATTGTAATTGGATAATATATCAAGGATTAAAAAATAAGAATATTAAATTTGCTAAACAAATTAAAAGAAAAACTATTAATTTAGTAAAGCAAAAAGGGTTTAATGAATATTTTAGTTGCAAAACCGGTAAAGGGTTTGGTGCTACAAATTTTTCTTGGACTGCTGCATTATTTTTAGACTTAATACTAGAAAATAAAAATGACTAATTATAATTGGAATTACCCTACAACTGTTTGGGTAGGCAAAAATAGAGCTAAGGATCTAGAAAAGGCTTGTGTTGAAATTAAAACTTTAAAACCATTATTAGTAACAGATAAAGACTTAATCAATTTAGAATTTTTAAAAGATTTAGTAAATGATTTAGAAAAGAAATTTAAATTATCTACTTTTTCTAATTTCTCAGGAAACCCATCAGGAGAGAATGTCGATGAAGGTGTTGAAGTTTTCAAAAAAAATAGTTGCGATAGTGTAGTAGCTATTGGAGGTGGAAGTGCATTAGACGTCGGCAAAGCCATAGCTTTTATGTCTGGACAATCAAGACCTATTTGGGATTTTGAGGATATTGGTGATTATTGGAAAAGGGCAGATGAAAAAAATATCTCTCCAATAATTGCAATTCCAACAACTGCTGGAACTGGTTCAGAAACTGGCAGAGCATCTGCAATAATTAATTCCAGAACTGGAATAAAAAAAATTATTTTCCACCCAAAATTTTTACCATCTATTGTAATATTAGACCCAGTTCTTACTAAAGATCTTTCTCCCCGTTTAACAGGAGCGACAGGAATGGATGCATTAGCTCACAATTTAGAGGCATTTTGTGCACCTGGCTTTCACCCAATGGCTGATGGAATAGCAATTGAGGGAATGAGATTAATAAAAAAATCCCTTTTGAAAGCTGTTAAAGATGGAAGTGATCTAGATGCTAGATCAGATTTGTTAGCAGCAGCAAGTATGGGATCTACTGCATTTCAAAAAGGCTTAGGAGCTATTCATTCACTAAGTCACCCACTTAATGCACAATTTAATCTACATCACGGATTGTCTAATGCAATATTTATGCCATATGTTTTAAGTTTTAATAAAAAAAATATTGAGGAAAAAATTATTTCTATTTGTGATTACCTTAACTTAAGTAAAAGTTTTGATGCTTTTCTTGAATGGATATTAGAGCTAAGAAAACAATTAAATATCCCACACAAACTATCAGATGTAATAGAAATAAATAAAATGAATTTAGATGATTTATCAAAGATGGCTCTTCATGATCCATCAACATCTTCAAATCCAATAAAATTGACTGTAAATGATATGAAAGTTATGTATGAACATAGTATTTCAGGTAAATTATTTTGATGAAAAAAATATTAATAGTTGAGGGAAACTTAAGAGAAGAGAATCAGAGTTTTACCGATGGTGGGATTAAAACACACACAGAAAGTCTAAAAGATAGCATAGCCTATTTTACCGATAAAATTGAAATAGATGTTGTAAACCCCTCATCCGATAAAAATATTTCAGAAAAAGTAACAGATCTCGATAAATATGATGGACTAATATGGGGAGGAAGTAGTCTAAATATTTACAATGACACCATTGAAATAAGAAGACAGATCGAATTTATGAGAGAGTGTCAAAAAAAAATTAAAAAAATATTAGCTATCTGCTGGGGACTTCAGGTTGCTGTTACGGTAGCAGGAGGTCAAGTAAAAAGATGTACCAACGGATCTCACAGAGGTATAGCCCTAAATATTGAAATAAATAATGAGGGATTACAACATCCAATATATAAAAATAAAGGTAAAATTTTTAATACACCCGCTTTTAATTTTGATGAAGTTGTAACATTGCCAAAAAATTCAAAATTGCTAGCCTCAAATCCTATAAATAAAGTTATGGGAGTAAATTTTCAGTCTGTAGTAAGTGATATATGGGGTATTCAATATCATCCTGAAATAACTTACGATAAAATGATAAGCCTTATACATTTTAGAAAAGAACGTCTTTTAAACAATAATGCTTTTGTTGATGAGCAAGAGATAAATAATCATGTAAGAATGATTGCGGAAGAAAATAAGATTACAAATAAAGATCTTAGAATGCGTGAACTTGAAAACTGGCTTAATTATCTTTTAAAATAGACCTTCTGTTTCACCTTTTTTATTAATACGAATTGAGTCCGCAGCTGGCACTTTTGGTAATCCTGGCATTGTCATTATTGCACCGCATACAACAACGATAAATTCTGCTCCTGATGATAGTCTTACTTCTCTTATTGGTAATACATGACCTGAAGGTGCTCCCTTTAGATTTGGGTCAGTGGAAAAACTATATTGAGTTTTTGCAATACAAATTGGTAATGATTGGTAACCTCTTTCTTCAAAAGCTTTTAATTGGTCTCTTATTTTAGTATCTGCAACTACTTCGCTTGCTCTATAAAGTTCCTTGGCAATTATTTCTATTTTTTTAAATAATGAACTTTTATCATCATATAAAAATTTAAAATCACTATCATTTTCACATAGTTCAACTACATCATTTGCTAAATTAGTTGCACCTTCTCCACCTTTTTCCCAATGCTTTGATATAGAGGCTTTAATATCCTTTTCTTCACAAAACTGGGTAACTTCATCAATTTCTTTATCAGTATCTAAAACAAAGTGGTTTATAGCTACTGTTACAGGTAAGCCAAATTTTTGAATATTTTCTATATGTCTTTCTAAGTTAACCAATCCTTTTTTAACTGCATCTACATTTTCATTTTTTAATTCATCTTTTTTAACTCCTCCATGCATTTTCAAAGCTCTTATAGTTGCAACAATCACAACACAACTTGGTTTTAATCCTGATTTTCTACATTTAATATCTAAGAATTTTTCTGCTCCTAGGTCAGCTCCAAACCCTGCTTCTGTTACGACATAATCTGAGAGTTTTAATGCTGTCTTAGTTGCTAAAACAGAATTACATCCATGAGCAATATTTGCAAATGGTCCACCATGAATTATAGCAGGATTGTTTTCCAAGGTTTGTGTAACATTTGGTCTAATAGCGTCTTTTAACAATACAGTCATTGGACCCTGCGCGTTTAAATCTTTTGCATATATTGGTTTTTTGTCTCTAGTATAAGCAACAGTAATATTACCAATTCTATTTTCAAGATCATGCAAATCATTTGATAAACAAAAGATTGCCATTATTTCTGATGCAACAGTAATATCAAAACCATCTTCTCTTGGAAATCCATTTGCAACACCACCAAGATTAATATTTATAGATCTTAAAGCTCTATCATTCATGTCGAGAACTCTTTTCCAAACTATTCTTCTGACATCTATATTTAGTTTATTTCCCCAATATATGTGGTTATCTATTAGTGCAGATAAAAGATTATGTGCAGATGTAATTGCATGAAAATCTCCTGTGAAATGAAGATTTATTTGCTCCATAGGAACTACTTGAGCATAACCACCACCAGCAGCTCCACCTTTCATTCCAAAAGAAGGACCAAGACTTGGTTCTCTTAAACAAACAATAGATTTTTTACCTATTTTGTTTAATCCATCTGACAATCCTACAGAAGTTGTTGTCTTTCCTTCCCCTGCCGGAGTAGGTGTAATTGCTGTTACTAGTATTAATTTTCCATCTTTTTTGTCTTTAAATTTTTCTAAGTATTCAAGTTTGATTTTAGCTATATATCTGCTTATTGGACTATATGCCTCAGTTTTGTCGGGTACTCCCACTCCATCCAAAATTTCTTGGATAGGTTTCATTTTTGCTTCTCTAGCTATTTCAATATCTGATTTTGACATTTAGTTTAAAAATTTATAATTGTTTAATGTGCAAAATTTCTATACTTTTTTGGTTTGATTTTAAACATCTAAAAAATATATATATAAAAAATAAGAAAAAATTTATGTTTAATTGGATAAAATTATAAAATGCAAAAATACTCAGTTTTTAGCCTCATTAAAAATGCATTCTCAGATCATCAGAATTGGGAAGTAGCATGGAAAGATCCAACTCCTAAAAAAGAATATGATGTGATTATCATAGGTGGCGGAGGTCATGGTTTAGCAACTGCATACTACTTAGCTAAGGAGCACAATATTACAAATGTAGCTATCATTGAAAAAGGCTGGATAGGTGGAGGTAATGTTGGAAGAAACACAACAATAATTAGATCAAACTATATGCATGATGACAATGCTTTGTTCAGTGAATTTGGTATGGATTTGTGGAGAAAGATGAGTCAGGATTTGAATTACAATGTAATGTTTTCTCCAAGAGGAATAATTAATCTTGCCCATTCAGATGCACAAATGAATGCGTACTCTAGAAGAGGAAATTCAATGCGATTAAATGGAATTGATGCAGTTTTATTAAATAGGGAAGAGGTTAAAAAAAAAATTCCAATGGCAGATTTTTCTGACAATGTTCGATTTCCAATTTTTGGAGGTTTGATGCAACCAAGTGCTGGGACTGCTAGACACGATGCTGTTGCTTGGGGATACGCAAGACAAGCAGACTCAATGGGAGTTGACATAATTCAAAATTGTGAAGTTACAGGATTTGATGTTAATAATGGTAAAATAGTTGGTGTAAGAACTTCTAGAGGAGATATCAAAGCGAAAAAAGTTGGTTTGTGTGTTGCAGGTAGCACAAATATTTTAGCAGAAATGTTAAATATGACATTACCAATTGAAACTCATCTTCTTCAAGCATGTGTATCAGAACCTGTTAAACCTCTGCTTGACCATGTAGTTACATTTGGTGCAGGTCACTTTTATTGTAGTCAATCAGATAAAGGAGAGATGGTTATGGGTGGAGACTTGGACGGATACAATAGTTACTCACAAAGAGGAAATTTACCAACACTCCAACACGTATTGACTGAAGGTATTGCAATGTTTCCATTTCTAAGCAAATTGAAAATGCTTAGAACTTGGGGTGGAATTATGGATATGTCAATGGACGGTTCACCAATTATTGATAAAACACATATTGATGGCTTATACTTAAATTGTGGCTGGTGTTATGGTGGATTCAAAGCTACTCCTGCTTCAGGTTGGACTTTTGCACATACAATTGCACAAGATAGAGTTCATGAATTAAACTCAGGTTACAGTTTAAATAGATTTAATACTGGTGATTTAATTGATGAAAAAGGTCTTGGTACCAAAACTTGGATATCTTAAATGCTCTATATATTCTGTCCACATTGTGGATCAAGATCACAGAATGAGTTTGCTTATGGCGGAGATGCAACAGTAAAACGACCAGAGCTTAACAAGGAAATTAGTGACCAAGAGTGGAATAATTTTGTTTATTTAAGAAAAAGTCCTAGAGGAAAACACCTAGAGTTATGGCACCATATATCTGGCTGCAGACAATGGATTAAAGTTGAAAGAGATACTTCAACGCACGAAATTTTTAAAACCTATAAAGCAGATGAACTGACTGAATAATGTCACAAGATTTTAGATTAGATAACATAGGAATGGTAAATAGAAAAAAAAAAATTTCTTTTACATTTAACGGTAAAAAATATTTTGGTTATGAAGGAGATACTATTGCTTCTGCTTTAATAGCGAATGGAGTGCATCTTGTTGGGAGAAGTTTTAAATACCATAGACCTAGAGGTTTCTTTGGAGTTGGTGTTGATGAACCTTATGCAATTTTACAATTAGAAAGAAATAATGAGAGAGATCCTAATATTAGAGCTACTGAACAGGAGATATTTGAAGGTTTAGAGGTTAAAAGTGTAAATTGTTGGCCTAGTGTAAACTTTGATATTGGAGCAATTAATAATTTCTTAAAAATGTTTTTTCCAGCCGGGTTTTATTATAAAACTTTTATGTGGCCACCAAGTTTCTGGTATAAAATTTATGAACCTTTCATTAGAATGGCAGCAGGTTTTGGAGAAGCATCTATCAAACATGATAAAGAAAGATACGAGCATAAATATGAATATTGTGATTTATTAATCACTGGATCAGGGCCTTCAGGTTTAGCTAGTGCATATGCAGCAGCAAAAAATGGTGCGCGTGTAATTTTAGCTGAAGACAAACCAAGGTATGGAGGTAGCTTGTTAAGTAGTGATGTAAATATTGGTAATCAAACTGGTGCTGAATGGTCAGAGAAAATAATTACAGAGTTAAAGTCAATGTCAAATGTGATTGTAAAAAATAGATCACAAGTATTTGGTTATTATGATCATAATATGTTGGTAATGTCGGAACGAATAAGCGATCACTTGCCTAAAACCCAAAAATATTTACCCAAACAACGTTTGTGGTACATAAGAGCAAAAGAAGTTCTTATTTCATCAGGTTCAATTGAAAGACCATTAGTATTTGGTAACAATGATACCCCAGGTGTAATGTTATCTTCAGCAGCTAAAGAATACATAAAGGTCTATGGAGTTTTAGTTGGGAAAAAACCTTTGATATTTACTAATAATGACAGTGGATATGAAACCGCTATAGAGTTCAAAAAAAATGGTGTTAATCCATTAATTTTAGATACTAGAAAAGAACCATCTTCTGACATTATTACTGAAGCAAAAAATTTAGGAATTGAAATTAAATATTCTTATGTGGTAGTTGCTGCTAAAGGATACAAAAAAGTCAAATCAGCTGATATTGCAAAAATATCTGATAATAAAAAAGATTTATCAAATATAGAAAATATTGAATGTGATTGTATTTGTGTTTCAGGGTTTTGGACGCCATCAATTCACTTAGCATCACAATCTGGAAATAAATCTGAATTTAATGAGAAAATAGATGCATTCATTCCAAAAAAATCTAAACAGAAAGAAAATACTATTGGTTCAGCAAACGGTAAATTTACTTTAGAGGAAACTATTAATGAAGCATTTAATAAAGGATACGAAGTCTCAAACAAAATAACAGAAAATAATAATAAAGTTTCTATTCCAACAGTAGTTGAAAAAAAATCTTCAGAGCATGACAAGTTTTGGTGTGTTCCATTACCAAAAGGTAAATCTTACAAAAGATTTTTAGATTTTCAAAACGATGTGGCTGTAACAGATATAGAGTTGGCATTAAGAGAAGGTTTTAGATCAATCGAACATGTAAAAAGATATACCACCCTTGGGATGGCCACAGATCAAGGAAAGACAAGTAATCTTAATGGTTTACAATTAGTGTCAGACATTGAAAATAAAGTTGTACCACAAGTTGGCCATACTACATTTAGGCCACCTTACACACCTGTTTCAATTGGAGCAATTGTGGGAAGAGAAGTTGGCAAACATTCTAAACCGACAAGAAAATCACCAATGCACGAGTGGCACGAAAAAAATAATGCAGTATTTGTTGATGCTGGAGTTTGGTTGAGACCAAGATACTATAAGCAAGGAAATGAAACATTATTTGAAGCTTCAAAAAGAGAAGCAAAAAATGTAAGAAAAAATGTTGGTGTATGTGATGTAACTACTTTAGGAAAAATAGATGTTAAAGGTCCCGATGCTGCAGAATTTTTAAATAGAGTTTATACTAATGCATGGCTTAAGCTACCAGTTGGTAAAGCAAGATATGGAGTGATGCTAAGAGAAGATGGAATTGTAATGGATGATGGAACAACAACAAGAATTTCTGAAAATCATTACCACATGACAACTACAACTGCTCAGGCAGCCAATGTCCTATCTCATTTAGAATATTATTTGCAGCTAGTTTGGCCAGAATTAAATGTGAATGTAGTTTCAACAACAGAGCAGTGGGCTGGTGCTGCAATAGCAGGCCCAAATTCAAGAGCATTACTAATGAAATTATTTCCAAATACTGATGTATCTAATGAAGCTCTACCATTTATGGGTTACAAAGAGGCTGATTTATTTGGCATTCCTGCAAAGATTTATAGAATTTCATTTTCAGGAGAGCTTGCTTATGAAGTTAATGTGGAGTCAGACTATGGTAATTTCATGTGGGAAAAAATTATCGAAGTTGGTAAAGAATTTCAAATACAGGCATATGGAACTGAGGCCCTATCTACTTTAAGGATAGAAATGGGTCACGTTGCTGGCTCTGAGCTTGATGGGAGAACAATTCCTCATGATACATCGCTTGAAGGTTTAGTAAGTAAGAAAAAAGACTTTATTGGTAAAAGATCTTTAAGCAGATCAGCTTTTACAAAACCCGATAGAGAAAAAATAGTAGGTGTTGTTCCATTAGACAAAACAACAAGTATTCCTGAAGGTTCATATATTGTTAAAGACCCTAAAGCAAAACTTCCAAACCCTAAATTAGGTCATGTGTCAGCATCATGTTGGAGTGTTGAGTATGATAATCCATTCTCACTTGCGATAATTAAAGATGGTAAAAATATGATAGGACAAAAGCTATTTGCTATGTCACCTTTAAAAAACAAAACAATTCCTGTGGAAATTGTTTCATCTCATTACGTTGATCCTGAAGGAAAGAGAGTAAGAGCATGAAGGTGATTTCTGCATTACAAAATGTCCATATCGAGGGGTCATTTGGAAACTTTGAAAATAAATCTGAAAATGAATTATTAAAAATTAAAGAATTAAAAAATTTATTAATCGTCCAAATAGTTCAGTATAAAAATTCTTCAATTAAAATTGACGATATAAATTGTAACAATTTAAAATTTGTAAATGAGGCACAAAAAGTAGTTTCAAATGAAAATATAAGAGTTTTGTGGAATTCACCAAATAATTGGCTTTTAGTTTCTCATAAAAAAGAATTGTTAAAAGAAATTTACAGTGCTTTTAATGAAAATGATTTTGCTGTTACGGACCTTTCTCATTCAAAAGCAACAATCGAATTAGAAGGACCACACGTAAAAGAAGTTTTAAAAAAAGGATGTCCTTTTAATTTTAACATTTTAACAAAAAATATGAGTATTAACTCAGCTTATAATGGAATTTCTTTTATAGTTGATATGGTTGAAAATGAACCAGAAAAAGCAAGAATTTTTTCTCTAAGAAGTTTTGGAGAATCTCTATACCATTCTATCACTGATGCTTCTTTAGAATTTGGTTATAAGTGTAATTAGTTATTATTCCTCAGTTTTAAATCTGGATTTCTGAATAAATAAAACAAATAGCACAGGTATAATTAAGGTAATAATTGTAACTGTAATTAATAACAATCCTAGCTCAGAATAGTCTGCTGTAGTTAAAATTGCGTTTGTAACTTTATCTTTTACTTCTCTTGTAATTGTAAAAATTTCATTGAGATATTTTGTTAATAAAGCACTTGCAGACAAAGCTAAATTAGTGAATGAGGCAAAAACCGCAAAAAAAGTTGCTTTTAAATGTGAAGGAGCATTCTTAGCAATCCAAGCCAAAAGTGGAATCATAGATATTTGACCCAATGGAGATTCTAATGCTGTATTAATTATTGCTATGAATTTTGCATCAACAATTCCATTTGTTAACGAAGAAGTCCAGTTATGAAATCCATAATACATTCCAACACTTGGCAAAAATAATATTGATCCAGCAATTGATAAAATTACGATTATTTTAGCAATAGAATTTTTTGCCATAAATGGTCTAAGCATTATTATTCCAACTAATGTTAGGATAGAAGCTAGTAAAGACAGTATTGAAAAAAATTGTTCATTAAATTGTAGTTCATCAATTTCAAACCAAGATAAGCCTGGGCCAGGTCCAGGCATAGCTCTAAATATAAAAATAATTATAGCAGTTCCAACTATAGTAAATCTTAACTTTTCAGGTAACTCTTTAATAAGTTTATTCATAAGAAATAAAATGATTAACATAGAACCTAAAAAAACAATTTCTTGTGCAAAAGGTAATCCTAACGAACCGACACTCAATGTGAAAATTACAAAAATCAAACTACCACCTAGTATCCACCAATTAATTTTTGTTTGCTCATGATTAAAATTATCCTCCTCACCTGATAGACCTTGTCTAATTAAAATATTTTTCTTTTTATTTTTTAAATAAGCAGCAAAAATAACACCTAAAATTGAAACCATTGGTATTATTAATGCATAAAGATATATCGAGCCGTATAATTGTATTTTTTCAGCCTGTTCAAGATCATCTACCCCTTTAAATAATATCACATTGGCAAGAGCAACCAACACTGTCCCACCTATAATTGCAAATCTTCCAAGTGTTTGCATCGTCGTATGCATAATTTTAACTTGATCTGCTGTAAATTTTTCTCCGTTCTCATTTATTAAAGGCACAGCTTCGACTGTCATTGCATCAGCAACAACATCTTGAACTACATATCCAATAGGAGCTAAAAGAACACTTATTACAAACCAAGTTTCAACTTTTAAATAAGATGACATTTGTTCTGTATGAATTATTAGTCCGTACATTATTAATAAACTTACACCAATTAATGACGCACCGACGTAAACCATGTAATTCTTTTTATTCCATATTAAATCTACCAAATGCCCTAGTGGCATTTTTAAAGCCCAAGGTATTCCTGCCCAGAAACCTAATCCTGCAAGAAATGCTGCAGATAAATTTAAGTAATCTTTTACAAAGAAAGTACCTACTATTCCTGTAAGTCCAGATATACCTGCTGCCACATAAATCATTAACGGAGGTAAATAAGACAATTTAAATTGTCTACCTAAATCAAAAAGTGTTGAGTCTATAAATTGAATGATTTTGTCCATTTATTCTTAATCTAAAAGATTTAATTTAATTAGACTATTATTTTTTGTTTCTTTGCACCACAATTCATAACTTTCGCACACTCGCCACAAATGATTTGTTGCTCTTTGTGATATTTCCAAGGGAAAATGACTTTTTGCATAGTACAAATCAGGAAATTTAATCAATTGTTTAATCATTGCTTCTTTTTGCAAATTCAAAAGCCTTAGAACCTCTTTAGAAATTTTTTCTCCCGAGGTATCATCAACAAAATCGTTTTCTTTTAGTTTCTCAAACCATTCATCATGAAATTTACCACTACTTACTTTTTCATACAATTTTGAACCCATAAATCTTTCAATTGCATCAATATTGGAAATATCAATATTTTGTTTTTTAATTTGAAATATTTCTAAATAGATTGCCTCAGCAACATAAAGTATGTAGGGTTTTTTATTTTCTTCTCCCATAAAATTATAAATTTAAAGTGTAATAACAAGAATTAGGGTCCTCTTTATAGTGAGCAAATGGTTTACACTTACTAAATTTAAAATGTTCAAAAAGTTTTCTGGCAGGTAAAAAGAATTTTCCAGATCCTGTTTCAATACTTAGCTTTTTTATACCTAATTTTTTTGCCTGAATAATTAAATGTGAGATTATTTTATTACCAATACCTCTATTTCTAAAATCATCAGATACTCTAATAGATTTAAATTCTCCATGATTTTGTCCAACAAACTTTAAGGCTCCACACCCAATTAAATGATTATTATTCCACAAGCTCCAAAATTTTATACTTGGATCTTTCAGTCCAGGGATATCTAAAACATGAGTGCTACCTTTAGAAGAAACAGATCTCAATTCAATAAAGTGTTTTATTAAAAGATGATTTACCTTTGGGTGGTCAAAGTTATTTTCTATTGATTTAATCATTAGCATGAACATATAATCTAAAAAAAAATTAAACCAATACGAAAAAATATGTGTGGAAGATACGTCATCACCAATGCTGTTTCAAAAACAAGTAAAATCGTTAAAACTGCAATTAAAGTAGAAGACTCAGAAAATTATAATGCACATCCTTACCAAAAGCTTCCAGTTATTAAGAAATATAACAATGGAAATACTCTTGAAAATTTAAAGTGGGGGATTGTACCTAGTTGGGCTAAAAAAAAAGACTTTAAACCAATAATTAATGCAAGATTAGAGACGATTGATGAAAAGGTCTCTTTTAAAAAGTTAATAAAACTTCAAAGATGTGTTGCCGTGGCCGACGGATTTTATGAATGGAAGAGAATAGAAAAAGAGAAGACCCCTTATTACTTTTTAAGAGAGGATAAGAAACTTATTTATATTGCTGGTATTTATGAAGAAGATCAATTTTGTATGATTACTGAAGAAGCAAGTTCAAATGTAATAGAAATTCATCACAGACAGCCAGTTATCTTAAATGAAAGTGATGTTAATAAATATTTGAATATTGAAATTTCAGGTTCAAACTATTTAAAACAATCACAAAAATCAAAACTTTCTTTTTATGAAATTTCTAAGGATGTAAATAAGCCTACAAATAACAATATTTCTCTAATACAACCTATATAAAATTATTTTTCAATAATTGTTAGATGTCCCATTTTCCTTTTTGCTTTTACTTGTTTCTTTAAATAATCATAAAAAAACTCATTCTCTTTAAAAGTTTTATTTCTATAAATTGTTATCTCATCTCCAATCAGATTAATCATTTGAGCATTATATATTTTTTTTGTGTCGATTTTTTTTAAACCACAAACAGCTCTAATATGGTTTTCAAATTGACTAACATTATGTGAGTTTATTGTTAGATGACCAGAATTATGAACCCTTGGTGCAATTTCATTGACATATAAGTTTTCATTTTTATCAATAAAAAACTCAACACATAAGGTTCCAATATAATCTAGTTCCTCAACAATTTGTTTTGCCCATTCTTTAGATTTTACCTTTATTTTTTCTGAAATTTCAGCAGGAATTTTTGAATGTTTCAAAATTTGATCTTCATGAACATTCTCAATCGGTTCATATATCTCATATTTCTGATTGCCAAACCTACATATGACAATTGAAATTTCTTTTTTAAGATTAATAAACTTTTCTAAAATATATTCTTTAGTAAAATCAATGTCTTCATTTATGTCAATTAAACTATTTAACTTATATTGACCTTTACCATCATATCCAAGAGTGGTAGTTTTAAGTAACCCAGGCAAAAGGTTTTCATTATCTTTTATTTCATCCTTATTTTTAATTAAAGCATAGTTAGTTGTTCTTATATTGTTTTTATTTAAAAAATCTTTTTCAGTTAATCTATTTTGGATTAAACTATTTATTTCTGGTTTGGGTAAAACACTCTTTGATTTATTTATTTCATATAATATATCAAAGGGTATATTTTCAAATTCATAGGTAACTAAATCAACGCAATTGACAAATTCTGTTATAATTTTTGTATCATTATACTTTCCATATATGAACTTATTTACAAAATTTTGGGCTGGCGCATCTGGATCATCACTTAGTACTACAGTTTTTATATCTACTTTTTTAGCAGCTTCAGAAAGCATACTACCTAGCTGACCACCTCCAATTATTCCTAAAACTGGCTGGTTCATTTATTTTGGTTTTTTTTTAACAGATTTTGATTGTTTAGATCGCCACTTATTCAGATTATTTTTTACACTCTTATCAAAGGTAGAAATAATTGATGCGGCATACAAAGCTGCATTTATTGCTCCATCTGTGCCAATTGCTACTGTTCCAACAGGTATACCTTTTGGCATTTGGGCTATTGATAGTAAACTATCTAGACCTTTTAATTTTTTACTTTCGATTGGCACTCCTATTACTGGAATTCTTGTTAGAGATGCTATCATTCCTGGTAAATGGGCTGACCCCCCAGCTCCAGCAATTATCAAAGAAATTTTATTGTTTTCTGCAGATTTTGCAAACTTAAACATACGTTCTGGAGTTCTGTGAGCTGAAACTATATTTGTTTCGTAATTAATTTTAAGCAATTTAAGAATTTTTTCACAAAATTTCATGGTTGAGTAATCAGAATTACTTCCCATAACAATTGATACCTTGTGACTATATTTTTTGTTTTTCACGACACGAATTTGATTTAATATAGATTAACATATTCTTTAAATTTAAACTAGTCGACAAATTATATTATACTTATATTGTCTTTAAATATGAACTATCGCATAGATAATCTTCAATATTGTAACTGGTCTAGAGATATTTTTCTCATCAATAGGGAAGCTGGATTAAATGCAGTACACGTCACTCTAGTATATCACGAAGATTATGATGAATTCTTACAAAGAGTTAAAGAGTGGGATAGATTTTTTAAAGAAAATTCAGATTTAATTTTTTTGGGAAAAACATTCGAAGATATTACAAAAGCACAATCTGATAACAAAACAGCAATTTTTTTTGGATTTCAAAATTGTTCCCCAATCGAGGATGATATAAATTTAATAGAGAAAGTTCATGAGCATGGTTGTAGATTTATGCAACTTACTTATAATAATCAATCTCTTCTAGCAACAGGATGTTATGAAAAAAATGATTCTGGAGTCACAAATTTTGGAAGAGAAGCAATTAAAGAGATGAACAGGGTAGGTATAGTTGTGGACATGTCTCATTCTGCAGAAAAAAGCACTTTAGATGCGATCGAAATAAGTGAAAAACCAATTGCAATTACCCATGCAAATCCTTCTTTCTGGCATCAAGCTTTAAGAAATAAATCAGATTTCTTGTTAAAGAAACTTTCTGAAAGTGGAGGTATCTTAGGTTTATCATTATATTCTCATCATTTAAAAGATGGAACAAATTGTAAATTAGAAAGTTTTTGTGAAATGGTTGCTAAAACTGCAGAAATAATGGAAGTAAAAAATATTGGTATTGGGTCAGATCTATGTTTGAACCAACCTGACAGTGTTGTTGAATGGATGAGAAACGGAACTTGGTCTAAAAGTACAAATTATGGAGAGGGAAGTAAAAAAAAACCTGGATTTCCAAAACAACCTGACTGGTTTTTAGATGCTAGAGGGTTTGATAATTTAGAAAATGGATTAAAAAAAGTTGGTTTTGATAAGCAAGAAGTGGAAGGAATTTTAGGAAATAATTGGTTTAATTTTTATAAAGGAATTAATTAATGGAAATAAGATTAAGAGATCCAAAATTTTTGATGAAACTATCTAAATTGGGATCTTTTCATCAATCAAAATTATCATTTCTTAGATCTTTTTTATCTGAATTTAAAGATTGGAAATATAGCCGAGATTTATTTCAACTAAATGACAAAGGACATGGTAGAGCAGTTTATTCTTTTACAAAAAATAAAAGAACATATTCTCTCATTTGTTTTGCTAATGAAATTAAAGATGACGAAAGATCAGATAGAGTAATAGCCACAAAGTGGGATGCTGCTTTTACCTTATTTGATGGAATTCCATCAAAAGAGGACATAGATAGACTTAACAATAATGTTCCAAAACAAGAGGTAGGAAGACTTTCGTATAAGGAATTAACGTTATCAAGAGCTAACAAGTCAGTAAGAGTTTTCGACCATGTGGTTGACAGTTTATCAAATGGAGACCAACCTAATAAAGAAATTTTATCAAAAGTTGGGTATTTATATAGAACAACAGCAGTTTATGGATCAGGAAAATTTGGTTTAGCGGACAGGTTTAGAATAAAAAATAGAGAGGAAATCAGAGGACCTTTTAGATTAGAGATGATGCTAGTTTATCTCGTTAGACAATTTACATTTGATCAGGTTAATCATATTGCAAAAAATAAAAATCCAAAACTAGCAGTAGAATTAGATCCCGCAATTAGCAGGACCTTAGGAATAGGAAATTCCACTGGCCTTGGTATGGCTCCTTTTATTGTTAATCATCCTACATTGTTGAATAATTGGATACATGCAAGAGAAACTGCTTTGAAGCAAATAAGAGAAATAGAGCAAGTTTCAAAAAATGAGATTGATATTTTTTATAATTGCCTAATTAAATCTTTAAAGAATATAACCAGTTGGCACACTGATAGTGAATTTCAAAAAGAAAAAATCAAAGGTTTAATTGAAGATTTAAAAAAGTTTATAAAATTTATGAAAAAAGATTTTAAATTTCAAAATTCATATCAATTTAATCAAATTTACAGCTGGTCAGAGGAAAATTTGAATGATGAATGTATAGAATATATTGTATCTATGATGATGGAACCGTATGATAACATAGTTAATCCATTGATTACACAAATGAGTTCTGATGAGGAAGAGCATTTTAACATTCCCGTTGATAGAACTATTGATGATTTAAGAAACATATTAGAAAATAAATATTCTGAAATACTTAAAATTGATTTTTTAAAAGACGAAAATAATCAAAATTTTTGGTTTATATCGAAAAATAAAGAAGAGCCTAGAATAGGAGACAGATATATCGATGAGGGATCTGATTTAGAACAGCCATTAGCAATAGCAAGAGACATAAATAAACTTTATGAAGCTGTATTTACAAAAAAAAATAGTTCTAAAATTGGCAAATTTTTAAAAGATAATAATCATTTAAGACACGTTGTCAGAAGAGCATTTATTGCGGAAAAGTTTCCTTATTCAGAAATCCAAGACAATACAATTGGGTCCAAACTAGTTCCAATTGATATGTTAAGATTAAAATTATCATTTTTTGGAGCTGTAAAGTTTGATCCTAGATCAGATAAATGGTTGCGTATTTGCATGTTCCAAGGAGCACCTTTGCCTTCAGAATTAGGAAATTTTGATGATAAATGGATTTATAAATCATAAATAAATGAGAAGCTTTAGCGAAATAGAAGTAACTACAAAAAAAGCATCTAAAGCTATAGGTTTTTCTTGGGGAATATCAGAAGAGGTTGGAAAAAATATTCGATTACTAGAAATGTTTGGACTTCCAGGTCTTAAAAATTTAAACCAATACTACAAAATTTTTAAAATCAGTAATTTTGAAAATATAGATGAAATATCGGCCACAAATACTCCAAAGACTTTTTATTGTCCTATATTATCTGGATTAAATTTCTTTGATCAATCTTCATCAATATCTAAATTCAATGAAATTGAAATAAATAAGATTGCTTTTCCACTTATATTTTTATCATTTGTAAGCAGAACTTCTGAAATTATTGGTAAGAGAATTTTCTTAAAGATGGATGATAAAGAATTTTTATTTAATTTTAACGAGTCTATTTATTCAAACTATCTAACAGGAGATGTATTGGAAAAATCAGATAAAATTTATTTAAAATTTTTAGATAATAAGAACAGTTTTACTGAAGATGATTGGTCTGAAATTTATAATTTATCGCTAAAAACTTACGTCGATGAAAGTGATAAATCGAGGGAACGAACAGCAGGAGCTGGATTAACAGATAATGACTAAAGAATATGATGCAGAATTAAATAAGAATTTAGAAGCAGATTTAAATGATATTTGTGAAGAGTGTAAAAAAGAAGACGAAAGTGTAACTCAAAATTTATTCCTTACTGGTTTTAAAATATGCAAATCTTGCAGAACATCTAAAACTGTTTTTCCTTTTTAACTAATATTACTAATTGGAATTGAATTCATCTTATTAATTATGAATGTTATTGATAGAAAAGCTATTATAAGAAAAGATAAAAATACTATTCCAAATGATTTCAAGTTAGATTTAAAATTCAAAATTTGTTTGGTTGAAATTATAAGAGATGCAAAAATCCAAAATTGAGTAAGGAAAATAATTGGCAGAACTAAGTCAGGTGTTACTGCAAAAAATCTAATTAAACCTGGTGCATGAGCGTATCCCACAGCTATTAAAATCTTTTTAAAAGGAGCTTTACTCCCTTTATCTGGAAAAATTTTTACTCCAATTACAAAAATAAAAATAGCCCAAACAAACCATGTTAAAAGAGCCGTCAAGCCCGAGATACCAATAGAAGTTCTTACAATTGAATTTGCCGCTACTGCTCCAGCAACTCCATCAAGTATCATTACAAGACCGGCAAAATAGATTGCAGCTTCACCAAAGTATTTATTATCTCTATATAAGCTTTTATCTAATTTTAATGACTTAATAAAAATTTCTAAAAATTGTGCTAACATTATAATTAGGGAGGAGCTAAACTCCTCCCTTAAAGTTATTTAACCTTTTACAACTTCTCTTGTATTTGCGTTGTAAGACTCTTTAAATGGTATATCTACCACTACAGCATCAACAGGTTTGCCTGGATTTTCAGAATATTTTTCTGGTAAGTGTACCTTAAATTTAGTTCCTACTTTTCCTTTTGGAAAACCATTTGCATTCAATGTCCCATCAAATGGCACATAGCCCATTGCAATGTTCTGTTTCTTTTCGGGATGATACCAGGGAGAAGTAACAAAACCTATTGGTTCTCCACCACCTTCATCAGAAATTAACCAAAAATCAGGCGCATACTCTTCAATGGGTTTTCCACCTAATTCAAGACCAACTAATTGAAGTTTGTATGGTTTATGACCTGCTTTTAAATCAGCTTTCATTTTTTCAAGAGCTTTCTTACCAACATAATCTGCTTTCTTATCCCATTCTCCTTTACCTGATAATGAAACTTGATAACCTAAATTACATTGAAAAGGATTATGTTGATTGTCCATATCTTGACCCCAAGAAAGAATTCCAGCTTGAATTCTTCTATGGTGCGCAGGCGCAATAACCATAAGACTATGTTTTTTTCCTGCTTCAAGAACAGCATTCCACATATCCTCAGCATATAAAGTACATTCTCTTAAATAAATTTCGTATCCAGCTTCACCTGAAAATCCTGATTGAGATATCACACAACTTCTTCCACCGATTTTAGCTTCTGCTAAACCGTAGAATGGCATATTGTCAAAATCTACTTGATCTCCACATAAATCCTTCATTAATGCTTTAGATTTTGGTCCTTGTATTTGAACCGGACTTACATCTATCTCATCAATTTCAACATTAAATCTCTCGTCAGCATTTACGCCTTGTAAATAAAGACC
The DNA here is from genome assembly GCA_902604245.1 of uncultured Pelagibacteraceae bacterium. Classification (GTDB taxonomy): domain Bacteria; phylum Pseudomonadota; class Alphaproteobacteria; order Pelagibacterales; family Pelagibacteraceae; genus Pelagibacter. The sequence continues at coordinate 57,211 of CACKXQ010000003.1, forward strand.
TATATCACTATCGGATAAACTAAACCAAAATTCGTCTTTAGATATTCTTAAAAGAATCGGATCATTTAAAACGCCCCCATATGCGTTGCAAAGAATTACATATCTTGCTCTCATTGGAGAAATTTTTGTGGCATCTCTTGTTATTACATAATCAACAAATTTTTCTGCATCTGGACCCTTCACTCTAATTTGTCTTTCCACAGCTACATTCCACATTGTTACATGATTTACTATTGCATCATATTCTACCATTGCACCACCATCTTCAGGTTTTACATATCCTCTTGGGTGATAAATACGATTGTATACAGTTGCTCTCCAACAACCTGCTTTCATTGATAAATGCCAGTAGGGTGATTTTCTTACACGAGTTGAAATTAACATTTCAACTTTTGTTGGTCCGCTTTGTCTTAAATTATAAGGCACTTTTCTATCAGATTGGTCTACTGATGTTACGTGTCTTAGCTTACTATAGTCAAATTCATTAGACATAGTTATTCTCCTTCAACCACTTGTTAGTTTCCTTCAAGCCGCCGAATGTATAAATGTGAAAATAATCAGTATGCGATTTAACTTTCCCAATTAGATCATTAGGGTCTTTAGGTTTCAATAAATCTAATGCCTTACTAAAATTAGATTTAAGAAAATTAATGGAATTTTTTGCTCCAACAATATTTGCAAACTTAATTAAGCTTGAAATTTTCATGGGCCCAGTTATTCCAACATGAACTGGTATTGTTTGTCTAGAAATAAAGTCAACAATAGGCTGAGAGTCTAGTAACCATTGAGTAACTATATAGTCAGCGTAAGGCTTTTTATCTATCATTGCTTTTTCTAATTCTGAATCGGATATATCAGGACTACCCTCTGGATGTCCAGCGATTCCGATCTTAATTCCTTCAAAATATCCTGTTTCTAATATCTGATAGGAACTATCAAATTTTCCAATTGGTTCTCGACTGCCTCCAATAACCAGAACTTGTTTCACACCTAAATCTTTGCATCTTGAAACATAATCTTTTAATTCACTTTCACTATTTATTGATCTAGCTGGAAAATGAGGAACTGGGTTAAATCCTTTTTTTACTAAATCTCCAGATTTATCAGCAGTCTCCTTGTAATCACCTCCAGGTAGCATTGTGACATATACATCATTAACACCTGGTAAAGTACTAAGATCTGTGTGAGGTCCTATTTCTAATGAAAAATTCATTAATAGATAATTATTTATTTTAAAATAACTGTCTAGAAAAATATTAGATCAAAGTGTCAGGGCTATTTTTTCTGACCCCTGTGTTTTTGAATTCTCTGACCATACTGCTGTGTTACTCTGTCAAAGATGATCGCTAGAGCTACTATGGCCAATCCATTCATCATTCCAAGCGCTAAATATTGATTAGAAATAGCCTGTAAAATAGGTACTCCCAGACCTTTAACCCCTATCATTGATGCGATTACTACCATTGCCAACGCCATCATAATTGTTTGATTTATTCCTGCGAATATTGTTGGTAATGACAGAGGTATTTGTACAGATTTTAATTTTTGCATTGGCGTTGCTCCAAACGCTTCACTTGCTTCTAGTGTTTCTTTGTCTACTTCTCTAATTCCAAGATTTGTTAATCTAACGACTGGCGGCAAAGCATATATACATACTGCCAACAAACCGGGCACTTTTCCAATACCCAAAAGCATAATTATTGGTATAAGATAAACAAAACTTGGAATAGTTTGCATCATATCTAATATGGGTAACACTGCCTTTTCTGCTCTACTTGATTTTGACATTAATACCCCAATTGGAATACCAACAACTATACAGACTAACGTAGAAACAGAAATTATAGCAACAGTTGCCATACAATTTTTCCACATTCCAAAATACCCAATAACTATAAAACAAACCACAGTCCCTATTACTAACTTGATACTTCTTGATCCTATCCAAGCCAGTAAAGCAAATACTCCAATGACTATTGGCCAAGGACTATTAACTAATAATTTTTCCAACCAAATTAAAAAATATAACAGTGGATCAAAAAAACTCTCTATACCGTCGCCATAAGCTCTTGAAAAATCTTTAAAACTTAAATCTATTCCTTTTTTCAACTCTCTTAGAGCTGTTCTATCCATTACAGGAATTTTGGTAAAGAAGTCCATTAATTCTTTTTTTTAAAATCGAACCCGTTTTACAACGGGTTCGATAATTTATTTGATTAAAGTGCTTTTTTAATTTTTTTAGCCGCTGAACTCGAAACCCATTTAGACCAAACGTCCTCTTGTGTTTTCAAAAATTCAATTGCAGCATCTGCACCTTCAGCTTGGTTTTCTCCCATCCAAACTAACATTCCATTCATTACTGGACCTGGGTATGTTCTTTTTTCAAGATAATCCATACCTTCTTTTCCAGCAGTTTTTTTGTAATTGTCAGTTGCGACAGAATAAACTTCAGATTTTACCCATGAAGATTTTAAAGGATTAGCACACTCTTGCTCTGGTTTTGATAAACAGTTATCCCAGTTATCTTTTCCAGCGTACTCACCCATATCTACAGCTATCATTCCGTATTTACCAATTATAGCAGTTGGTGACCAGTAGTAACCAAACCAGTTTTCACCTCTTTCTGCAGCTTTTGCAATTGAACCATCAAGACCTGCTGCTGATCCAGTTTCTACTATAGCCCAACCTTTTTCTTCCATTCCCCATGCTCTAAAATGATTTCTGTTACTTAGTTCACAGTTCCATCCTGGAGGGCAAATATGAAATCCACCTTTTGATGGATCTTCCGGGTGTGGGAATAGATCAGGTCTTTCTAAAATTGCATCGGCAGTTGTAAGCTCTGGGTGCTTCTCCAAAGTTGCAGGCAATACCCACCAACCTTCACCTAGACCGGTAATTGGTGCTTTATTTATTGAGTGAAGTTTTCCTTCTGCTACAGCAGCTTCTAATTCTACTTTTGCTGCATTTGCCCAAAACTCAGGAGCTATATCTGGCTCACCTTTTTCTTGCATCGAAGTAAATGTAGGCATTGTAGCACCAGGCACAAGCTCAACATTACATCCATAACCTTCTTCTAATATAATTTTGTCAACTTCAGCCATAAAATTTGCAGAAGCCCAGTTCATATTAGCAATAGTAATGTCTCCACATTTTGCATTAGCAACATTACCGTACGATGTAACGCCTAAGACAAATAATGCAGAGAGTAATATTCTTTTTAATTTCATTATTATCTCCTAATTAATTAATTATAATTCATCAGAACATATAGAAGGATAAATTGCAAACTGGTTTCAACTCTTAGTTGTGTGAAAATTGTCTTTATGCCCTGCATATTTATAAATAAATTGTTAAAAAAATAATAAATCCCATGGCTCAAAAAGACGTCGGCAATAAAGTACCCATTTATAAACTTAAAGAAACAAAAGAGGTTATGGAATTCTATGATGAATGGGGATTAAACAATAAATATGACAAAGACATGCTTGATTGGAATTATACAGGTCCAAAAGAAACGTCAGAGGTATTTGCAAAATACCAAAAAGATAAAAATATAAAAATTTATGATGCTGGATGTGGCACAGGTTTAGTTGGTTTAGAGTTAAAAAAATATGGTTTTTCTGACTTTTATGGTGCTGATTTATCACAAAAACTTTTAGATTTAGTTCCAAACAATCTTTATAAGAAATTAGAAAAAGTTGATTTAAATAAACCAATAAATGAAAAAGATAATGATTACGACGCATTAATGTGCGTTGGAACATTTACTTTTGGTCATGTGAAACCACCAGCCCTTGATGAATTTATAAGGATCACAAAAAACAAAGGTCTTATTTGCTTTACAATTAATGAAGGCATTCATGAAGAGTATGGTTTTGACAAGAAAATTCAAAAATTAACTGAGGAAAAAAAGTGGACAGAATTAGAATTTTTTAAATCAGATTATATAGCAAGTAAAGATGTCAATGCTTGGTTGGGTCTATACGAAGTGACTAAATAATGTCAGATATTTACAAGATTATAGAAAAGAAGAAATTAGAAGTTGTTAAAAAACCAATTAGCAAAGCTCATGGTCTACCAAATGAGTGTTATACAAATAAAGAGTATACTTTAATAGAAAGAAAAAAACTTTTTGAAGATAAATGGACAGTAATCGGCGCAGCAAGCTCATTGCCCAAAGCAGGAGATGTAAAGCCATTTGATCTCCTAGGTCTACCGTTGCTTATAGTAAGAAATAAAAAAAATAAAATTAAAGTTTTTCATAATGTATGTAGTCATAGAGGTGTAAAACTTGTAGATAAACCTGGTAACATAAGAAATGTAATCAGATGTCCTTACCATTCTTGGTCTTATACAGCGGATGGAGAATTAGTAGCCACTCCTCATATTGGCGGCATGAACAAACATCAAAGCTCAAAATTTGATAAATCAAAAAACAATCTTAAAGAAATAAAATCTTATGTGTGGCTTGATTTAATAATTGTAAATGTCAGTAACAATCAAATCCCTTTTAAAGAATATATCAAACCCTTAGACAAAAGATGGTCTAAATTTTGGATTAGTAAAGATAGAGAGTTAATAAATCACGCTAATGATTTTGGATACTTTAAATTAAAAGCAAAATGTAACTGGAAATTTGCAATTGAGAATTACTGTGAGAGTTATCATTTGCCTTGGGTACATCCTGGACTAAATGAATATTCCAAAATAGATGATCATTATCATATACAAGGTTTACCCAATCGATTTGCTGGACAAGGAACAAAAAATTATAATCCTAAATTTAAAGGAAAGGAAAAATTTCCAAGCTTTCCTAATTGGCCAAAAAATAAAGAGAATATTGCAGAGTATGTTGCTCTTTTTCCTAATGTTATGTTAGGTATTCATAAAGATCATTATTATGCATATTGGCTAGAGCCAATAGATCATGAAAATACTTTAGAACATATGGAGATATATTATGTTGGTAAAAAAGCTGCTAAATCTAAAAAATTTAAATCATTGAGAAAACAAAACCATAAATTGTGGGAAGGTATTCAGAAAGAAGATGTAGATATCATTCAACGGATGCAAATAGGCCGCAATTCCAATGCATATAATGGTGGAAATTTTTCTCCTGATATGGATAATCCCTGTCATCAATTTCACAAGTGGGTATCAACTAATCTTGTGTAGAAAGTGAAAATTTATGTATAGACCATTACCAGATGAGCTTACAATTAAGCATTCTCCTATTGAAGGTCTTGGTTTATTTGCAACAAAGGAAATAAAAGCAAATACATTTATTGGTATTACACATATTAGAGACGAACAATTCGAAAATAAATATATTAGAACTCCATTAGGTGGATTTTATAATCACTCAGATAGTCCAACAATTCAAAGACTAGTATCAAATGTTTTACCAACTTTAAAATTTGGTGATCCAATTGATCCAACCGTTAAAGCAAAAAAATTTAACGATAACGATGATAATCTAGAAAATATGTATTACAATTTATTAGAGAAACCTGATGCTAAATACTTTTTTATGGTATCAATAAAAGATCTAAAGCCAGGTGATGAACTATGTGCAAATTATAATCTTTATACTTACCCGAAGACTGGTGTAGGTATTCAAATGCTATAATTTCTTTTAATGAAAATAATTTTAATAATGGGTCTGCCGGGAGCAGGCAAAACGACTTTAGCTGAACAACTAGCTCCAAAACTTAATGCAAAAAGATTAAATGCAGATGAAGTTAGAAAAGCTGCAGATGATTGGGATTTTTCAAAGGAAGGAAGAAAAAGACAAGCAAAAAGAATGGCAGATTTTGCATTAAAATTAAAAAATGAAGGTAATTTTGTTGTTGCTGATTTTATTTGTCCTACACCTGAAGCAAGGAGTTTGTTTCCTGCTGATTACACAATTTGGGTTGATACAATTAAAGAAGGAAGATTTGAAGATACAAATCAGATGTTTATTAAGCCTGAAAAATATGATTTTCATGTAACCTCCCAAGATGCTAGTGTTTGGGCTGAAAAAATTTTAAAGGAGATAGACCAATGAGTTATGAATGGGACAATAAAAAACCAACTGCACAGATGCTTGGAAGATGGCAACCTTTCCACGAGGGTCATTATACTTTATTTAAAGAAATTATTAAAAAAACTGGTCAAGTTTGTATTCAAATTAGAGATGTTCAGGGGGTTGATGATAACCCCTTTGATTTTGAAACAGTAAAAAAAAATATAGAAGAGAAATTAAATCCAGAATTTAAAGGTAGATTTAAAGTAATGATGGTCCCAAATATAACGAACATATGCTATGGGAGAGGTGTGGGGTATAAAATTGAAGAAATAGTCTTATCTGAAGAAATACAAAAAATTTCAGCTACCAAAATCAGAGCTAAAATGAGAGAAGACGGCAAGCTAAAATAGGAAAAACAAGTTCATTATGAATGTTAAGATCAAAAAATTAGGTAATGGTATAACCAATGTAATAATCAATGATCCAAAAACGTATAATTCATTATCATTTAAAACGTTAAGAGATCTTTTAAAAACTTTTATTAAACTTGATAAAGACAATAGTACTAGAGTAATAATTTTAGAGGGAGCAGGTAAAGGTTTCAGCGCAGGACATAACTTAAAAGAAGTTGGAGGAATAAAAAATAGATCAAATCACTTAAGATTATTTAACCTATGCTCAAAATTAATGATGAAAATTGTAGAGGGAAAAAAACCAGTCATAGCAAAAGTCCATGGCGCAGCTTATGCAGCAGGATGCCAATTAGCTGCTAGTTGTGATTTAGCTTACAGCACAACAAAAGCAACATTTGCAACACCTGGTGTAAATATCGGCTTGTTTTGTAGTACACCAATGGTTGCTGTTAGCAGAAAGGTGACAAGAAAAATTATGATGAAGATGCTTTTAACTGGAGAACCAATAAATGCAAAATATGCAAAAGATATTGGTTTAATAAATGATTGTTATTCAAATAAAAAACTTAATTCAGAAGTTTTAAAAATTGCAAAAATTATTTCTTCAAAATCAAATTTAACAATTAAAATTGGTAAGCAAGCTTTCTACAAACAATTAGAAATGCCACTAGGAGATGCATACAAATTTACGAGTAAAATGATGACTTTAAATATGGCTTCACAAGATGCGAAAGAAGGAATATCCGCTTTCTTACAAAAAAGAAAACCTAACTGGAAAAATAAATAATAATTAATTTTAATTATGAATGATGATCAAATTAAATCTATTTTAAGAAAATCAAAAGTCATTGCAATGATTGGTGTTAGTTCGGAGAAAAAAGGGGAAGATAAAAAAAATCTTAAAAGAAAGCCAGCAAATGTAGTTATGAAGTATATGCAAAACTTTGGTTATAAAGTGATACCCATAAACCCTTTTGCAGTAGGTGAAGTTGTAAATGGTGAACCAATAGTTGAAAGCTTGGATAAAATTAAAGAGGATGTTGATATAGTTGATGTTTTTAGACCTTCAAACGAAGCAGAAGGCATTGCAAAAGAAGCAATTAAAAAAGGAACTAAAGTATTATGGTTACAATATGGAATTCATAGTGATGAAGCTCAAGCGATTGCTGACAATGAAAAAATTGAATTTATTTCTAACAGATGCATAAAGCAGGAATACCAAAAACTTTTTCAAAAATCTAATCCAGTTTTTCCAGTACTGAAAGATTAATGAAAAAAGTATTTTTGGTTTATGGTCATTATAATGAAAAATCTTTCAATTCAGCAATCAAAGATGCTTTTATAAAATCAGCAGAAGCGAAAGGTCATTCAGTAGAGTGTATAGATTTATATAAAGAAAAGTTTAACCCAGTATATGCTGGTGAAAAAGCTGATGAAGTAGTTTTGGATCACAGAAAAAAAATAGATGAAACTGATTTAATTGTCCTCGTAGCACCTATTTGGAACTATAGAATGCCAGCAATATTAGAGGGTTGGATAGATAAAGTATTAGCGCCACCTTGGGCTTTTTCTTTTAAGAAACTTATCGGTAACCATGGTTACGCTGTAGGAAAACTAAAAAGTAAAAAAGCTATTATTTTCTGTACATACGGCTCTCCAAGGTTTTCAATTTCAGATTTTTTTTTAAATTTACCGCTCAGAAGAATTAAAAAAGGTATTTTTAATAAGTGTGGTATTTATGACATTACCTATAAACGATATTTTGCTGTACCATTTGTTTCGAATGAAAAAAGAATTGAATTTTTGGAAGATGTTAAAAATACAGCCAGCAATCTATAGTATCTTTTTTCTATTTATTTTTTCATTTAATGAATTATCTGCTGAGATAAGAAAACCAAATCCAGAGATAAAGCCAAGAGAAGTTATTGAGATACAACTCAATGCTTTAATGAAGAACGATAGTCCTGAAAAAGACAGCGGTATAATTCAAACCTGGTTTTTTGCTCACCCAAACAATCAAAGAGTTACAGGACCTATTGAGAGATTTAAAAACATGATTAAGACCGATTCTTATTCGATGCTTTTAAATCATGAAAATTATGAAATTGTAGAAGTTTATAAATCAAAAGGTGTTTCGACATTTGAAGTGACCATAATGGATAAAGATAAAAAATATTACAAATTCAAATGGCAAGTTGAAAAATATGAAATTGACGGATTTTTAAAAAATTGTTGGCTAACTACCGCTGTATCTCAACCAATGCCAATGGGCTCTTCTATTTAATGAAAAAACCTAGTTTTCCAGTACGAATTGCAATATTAATGGCAATACTTTGCATCCCACCAATTGGTGCCACTCAGATAGGATGGTATTATTTTGGTCAAACTATGGGAGTAAATTTTGGTATGGCCGCAGGAGTGGTGAGTGTAATTACTGCCGCATATTTAATGTACCAAATGGGTTGGAGAGATGACGATGATGATGATTATGACTATTAAAATTATGTTTAGTTTATAAGAAAAATTTAGTAAAAATCGCATGATGAAATCAAAAGCAAAAGTTGTAGTAGTTGGTGGTGGAGTTGTTGGTGTTAGTGCTCTTTATCACTTAGCTAAAAAGGGCTGGTCTGATGTTGTTTTGATTGAAAGAAAGGAATTAACTTCAGGTTCAACATGGCATGCAGCCGGGTTACTTCCATTATTTAATATGAGCTACTCAGTTGGCCAGTTACATAAATATGCAGTTAATCTTTATAAAAGTCTAGAGGAAGAAACAGGTAAAAACGTCGGTTTCAGTGTTGTTTCAAATATTAGATTAGCAGACAACAAAGATAGAATGGATGAGTATCATCAATACGCTGGTGTTGCAAAAACTATCGGAGTAGATGTAAAATTTCTAACACCAGATCAAGTAAAAGAAATTTGGCCTTTGTGTAATACAAAGGATTTAATTGGAGCAATTCAACATCCTGAAGATGGATATATTCAACCTGCTGATTTAACACAAGCATTAGCAACGGGCGCAAGAAATAGAGGTGCCGAGATTTATAGAAATACAACAGTTTTTGCAATGAAACAAAATAAAGATGGATGGGTTGTTGAAACAGATAAAGGATCTATAGAATGTGAACATGTAATTTCATGTTCAGGAAATTTTGCTAGACAAACTGGGAAAATGGTTGGCCTAGATATTCCAGTAATACCAGTTGAACACCAATATATTGTAACAGAACCACATCCGGAAATTCAAAAAAGAAAAAAAGAAGGTCTTCCTGAAATGGGAGTTTTAAGAGATAGTGATAGCAGATGGTACATGAGAGAAGAAGCAGGTGGTTTAATTTTAGGACCATATGAAGATGGGGCACCTGCTTGTTATGTAAATGGTCCTTCAAAGGAATCTGAGTATGAACTTTTCCAAGAAGATCTAGATAGACTTGCTCCTCATATTGAAGGAGCTATTCATAGAGTTCCTGCATTTGGAGAAGTGGGTGTAAAAAAAGTTTATAACGGTGCGATTTGTTATACGCCAGATGGAAATCCGATCGTTGGTCCTGCATGGGGTTTAAAGAACTTTTGGATTAACGAAGGTCATAGTTTTGGTATTACAGCAGCTGGTGGAGCTGGATGGCAACTAGCTGAATGGATTGTTGATGGTGAACCAACAATTGATATGCTTGGTGTAGAACCAAGAAGATATGGAGATTATTGCTCAAAATCATATCTTAAAGAAAAAAATGAAGAAGCTTACAGTCATGTATTTATAACTCACTTTCCAGACGAAGAAAGACCAGCTGCGAGACCTTTAAGAACAGCACCCTGTTATGATAGAATGAAAAATCTTGGTGCAGTTTTTGGTCAAAAATTTGGATGGGAGAGACCAAACTTTTTTGCAACTGATGGCATGGAGCAAAAAGATGATTGGTCGTTTAGGAGATCTAATTGGTTCAAAGCAGTTGAAAAAGAGTGCAAAAACGTAAAAGAAAATGTTGGCTTACTAGATATGACTGCATTCGCTAAATGTAGAATTAAAGGACCCGGAGCTGAAGAATTTTTAGATAAGTTGGTAGCTAATAAATTACCAAAAAAAGTTGGTAGAATTAATTTATGTCATGCATTGAATACAAAGGGAGGTGTTCACTCAGAATTTACAATAATGAGAGAGTCGGAAAATAGTTTTTATCTTGTTTCTGCTGGAGCTTATCAAAGATTGGATCACGATTGGATATTTAGTTGGATGCCAAAAGATGGATCAGTTCAATTTGAGAATTTAACAAATAGCAAAGGTGTTCTTGTGGTATCTGGACCAAAAGCAAGGGAATTAATGCAAAGAGTATCAAATGATGACTTTTCAAATGAAAATTTCAAATGGTTAAGTGCAAAACAAGTTGACGTAGGCTTTGCACCCGTTAATGCGATGAGGGTTAACTTTGTGGGAGAGCTTGGATGGGAACTTCATCATCCTATTGAATATCAAAATCATATTTTCGATAAACTTATGGATGCAGGTCAAGACTTAGGTTTAAAGCCTTATGGTATTAGAGCTATGAATAGTTTAAGAGTTGAAAAATCATATAAACTAGTTGGAACTGAATTATCAATTGAGTATTCACCTTACGAAAGTGGATTAGATAGATTTATTCATCCAAACAAAGGAAGTTTTATTGGACTAGATGCTTTAAATAAATGGAGAGAAAAAGGCTTTGACAATAAGCTTGTTACTCTAGAGGTACACGAAACTAGTGATGCGGATGTATTAGGAAACAACCCTATTTATGAAAATGGTAGTGTTGTAGGCCGTGCAACTGGTGGCGACTTTGGATTTAGACTAGGAAAATCTATCGCACTAGGAATGGTAAAACCTGAGTTAGCAAATGTTGGACAAAAACTAAGGATTGATATACTTGGTAAAATGCATGAGGCAACAATCTTAGAAGAAAGTCCTTATGATGCAGAAAATAAATTATTGAGAGCTTAATGAAAATTTTAGTCGCTGTAAAAAGAGTTATTGATTATAACGTCCAAATTAGAGTTAAAGAGGACGGTAGTGGAGTTGTTACAGATAACGTTAAAATGTCAACAAACCCACCAGATGACAATGCTATTGAAGAAGCTGTAAAAATTAAAGAGTCAGGTAAAGCAACAGAAATAATTGCAGTTACTGTAGGTGAAGAAAAAGCGCAAGAGACAGTTAGAAAAGCTTTAGCAGTAGGCGCGGATAGAGGAATTCATATAAAAGTTGATGGCACCATTGAGCCTCTTGCTGTTTCTAAAATTTTAAAAAAAATTGTTGAAAAAGAAAATCCAGATTTAGTCTTTATGGGTAAACAAGCAATTGATGATGACTGTAATCAAACAGGCCAAATGTTAGCAGCACATTTAAATTGGCCACAAGCAACTTTTGCATCAAAAATAGAAGTAAACGATAAATCATTACAAGTTACTCGAGAAGTGGATGAAGGTTTAGAAACTATTGAAGTAAATACACCAGCTATTGTTACATGTGACTTAAGATTAAATGAGCCAAGATATGCATCCCTGCCAAATATTATGAAAGCTAAGAAAAAACCTATTGAACAGATTAATGCGTCAGATCTAGGAGTTGATACAAACCCTAGAATAGAACATATTAAGATCGAAGAACCGCCAAAAAGAAAAGCGGGTATTAAAGTTGCAAGTGTTGAGGAATTGGTACAAAAATTAAAAAATGAGGCTAAGGTAATTTAATGTCAGTTTTATTAATAGCAGAGCATAACAACAAAGATGTAAAACCATTTACTTTAAATGCGATTACAGCTGCATCACAAATTGATCAAGATCTTCATGTAATGTTAATTGGAAGTAAGGCAGATGATGTTGCAAAATCATTATCTGAAGTTCCTTTAGTAAAAAAAGTTCTTCATATAGATCATGAAATTTATGAAAATTATATTGCTGAGAATTATACTGCAGCAATTTTAAAACACGCTGATAAATATTCACATATTATTTGCTCAGCAAATACATTCGGAAAAAACCTTATGCCAAGAGTAGCAGCATTATTAGATATTTCACAAGTGAGTGATATTATAAAAGTAATATCTCCTGATACCTTTTTAAGACCAATTTATGCTGGAAATGCATTTGCTACTGTTAAGAGTAATGACGAGAAAAAATGTATTACTATTAGACCAACATCATTTGAAGCAGCTGAAACAACTGGTGGATCTGCAGATATAGAAAAAATTGATGCTGCAGATCAAAGTGAAAATACGAAATTTATAAATAGAGAGGAAATCAAATCAGATAGACCTGAATTAGGCACAGCCAGAATAGTAATTTCAGGTGGTAGGGGCTTACAAAGTGGAGAAAATTTCAAACTAATAACTGATGTAGCGGACAAATTAAATGCTGCAATAGGAGCATCAAGAGCTGCGGTCGATGCTGGATATATTACAAACGAACATCAAGTGGGACAAACAGGAAAAGTTGTTGTTCCTGATCTATATATAGCAGTTGGAATTTCTGGAGCCATTCAACATTTAGCAGGAATGAAAGAAAGTAAAGTTATTGTTGCTATAAATAAAGATGGTGAAGCACCTATTTTTAGTGTCGCAGACTACGGCTTGGAAGCTGATTTATTCGAAGCACTTCCTCAATTCCTAGAGGAACTGAACAAATTAAACACTATACAAAAATAACAAATACTGTAAGAAATTAGTATGTCCAGAGAAGTGATGGAATACGATGTAGTAATCGTAGGTGGCGGGCCATCGGGACTTTCAACTGCAATAAAATTAAAGCAGTTAAACCCAGATATTAATGTCTGCCTTTTAGAAAAAGCATCTGAAATAGGTGCACATATTTTATCCGGGAACGTGTTTGAAACACGAGCCTTAGACGAATTATTGCCAAATTGGAAAGATCTTAACCCACCAATAAAAACAAAAGTTATTAAAGAAAAATTTCTATTTCTAGGTAAGACAAAAAAAATTAGTTGGCCAACTTGGTTATTACCTAAAGTACAACAAAACCATAATAATTATATTATTAGTCTTGCTAATTTATGTAGATGGTTAGCAGAGCAAGCTGAAAGTCTTGGAATTGAAATATTCCCAGGTTTTCCTGCAAGTGAAGTTTTATATAATGAAGATGGATCTGTTAAGGGTGTAGCAACGCAAGATATGGGTTTAGATAAAGAAGGAAATAAAAAAGATGGTTATGAACCAGGAATGGAACTTCATGCAAAAGTTACAGTTTTTGCAGAAGGGTGTAGAGGACATTTAGGAAAAGAATTAATCAAAAAATTTGATTTAGATAAAGGAAAAGATCCACAACAGTATGGAATAGGATTTAAAGAAATATGGGAATTAAAAGAAGAAAATCACGACGAAGGTCTAGTGATGCATACAGCAGGCTGGCCATTAGATAATAGTACCTATGGGGGAAGCTTTGTTTATCATGCTGAAAATAAACAAATATTTTTAGGATATGTCATTGGTCTTGATTACAAAAATCCTCATCTTTCGCCGTTTGATGAATTTCAAAAATTTAAAACTCATCCTGCAATTAAATCAATATTAGAAGGTGGTAAAAGAATATCATACGGAGCAAGAGCACTTATAGAGGGAGGTTTTCAAAGTCTACCTAAGATGTTTATGCCAGGTGCATTATTAGTTGGTTGTGATGCCGGTACATTAAATATGCCAAAAATTAAAGGATCACATACAGCAATGAAAAGTGGAATGATTGCAGCGGAAACAATTATTGATCACATAAAATCAAGCAAAGAATTATCTATTTATGAGGAAAAATTTAAAAAAAGTTGGGTTTATAAAGAGTTATATGAGGCTAGAAATGTTAAACCTAGCTTTAGCTGGGGTTTAATTCTTGGAATAATATTTACAGGTATTGATCAAATTTTATTTAAAGGAAGATTACCATTCACACTTAGACATAAACATGCTGATCACGAAACTTTAAAACCAGCAAGTGAAATGCCAAAAATAGATTATCCAAAACCAGATAATGTCATTACATTTGATAAAACAAGTTCAGTTTATCTAACAGGGACTAATCATGCTGAAAATCAACCAGTACATCTTCAACTTAAAGATAAAGATTTACCAATAAAATATACCTTAAGTAAATACGATGAGCCTGCACAAAGATACTGTCCAGTCGGAGTTTATGAAATTCAAAAGGAAAATGATGTTGAAAAATTTGTAATTAATTCTCAAAATTGTATTCATTGTAAAACTTGTGATATAAAAGAACCGTCACAAAATATTACATGGGTTACACCAGAAGGTGGCGGTGGACCAAAGTACGGAAATATGTAGCTAAGAAAGATCTATTGCAAATTTTTTTAAAGTTTCAATTGGTACCAACTTTAATGTGTTAACATGAGTTTTTTTTAAATATATAGAACATCCAATTCCTGCTTCTAAAGCTCTTGCAACCCAACTTGCACATACACACCAGTTATCTCCATCAACCAATCCAGGAAAACCAAATTCAGGGTGAGGTGTTATTAAATCGTTACCTGCCTCTTTGCACCATTCTAAAAATTCATCGTTAACTTTTACACAAACTGTATGTAAACCTCGATCGTTTTCATCTGTGTTACAACAACCGTCTCTGAACCAACCAGTTAGTGGATTTTTAGAACATTCTTCTAGATCTTCACCAAGAACGTTTTTTTGAGTCTCACTCATTAAATTTTAGTGGGATTAGGTTGTCCTTTATAAACAACCTCTGGATCAAATTTTTTCTTTTCTTCTTCAAATTTCATTTCTACTTTACGTCCATTTTCAATTTTTCCTGTAGGTACTGATCGATAAAAACATGATCTGTAACCAACATGACAACTTGCACCATCACCAATATCTACAGTTATCCAAACTGCATCTTGATCATCGTCAATTCTTATTTCTTTTACTTTTTGAGTAAAGCCACTAGTTTTTCCTTTATGCCAAATTTCTTTTCTAGACCTGCTCCAGTAGTGAGCTTCTTTTGTTTCTATTGTTAATTTTAAAGCTTCAACATTCATATAACCGTGCATTAGAATCTCTTTGGTTTCTGCACATGTTGTAATTACGGGGATTAAACCATCATTATCGAATTTTGGGGATAATAGGTTACCTTCCTCTATATCAGCGACATTTTCTCTTTTTTTAAACATATATAAGTCGCAATATCTAACATATTACTGAATATATTAAATATTTTAAATTTAAGGATTTATATATATAAAATCCATCATGAAATTAGTAAAAAACGAAAATAACAAAAATTCTGAGATTGTAACAGACGAAGAGGCACGTGAAGCGTTTGTTAAAATCTTAAAATGGCTTGGTGAAGATCCATCTAGAGAGGGTTTATTAGAAACTCCGAAAAGGGTTACGAAAGCATTCAAAGAATACTTTAAAGGTTACAAAGAGGATCCTAAAGAAATTTTAAGCAAAACTTTTGGCGATGTTGAAGGTTACAGCGATATGGTAGTTCAAAAAAATATTTCTGTACAAAGTCACTGCGAACATCATATGGCACCTATTATTGGAATCGCACATGTTGCTTATATTCCAAATGAGAGAGTTGTTGGACTCAGCAAAATTGCAAGAGTTGTAGAAGTTTTTTCAAAAAGGCTTCAAACACAGGAAAGATTAACAGTACAAATCGCAAATACGTTAATGGAGTCACTAGATGCAAAAGGCGTTGCTGTAACAATTGACTCAACTCACCAGTGTATGACTATGCGAGGTATTAAAAAGGAACAAGCTACAACTGTTACTAATTTTTATTTAGGTCAATTTAAAGACGATCTTAGTTATCAGAATAGGTATTTGAGATTTATTGCAAAATAGAGTTTAATTATACATGCCTGAAACTTTCAAAGCTCTGGTCGTAAACCAGAATGGTGAAAATTTTTCTCAAGAAGTTAAAGAATTAAATTTTGATTTTTTAAACGAGGGTGAGGTTTTAGTAAAAATTCAATTCTCTGATTTAAATTATAAAGATGCTTTGATTTTAAAAGATGGTGCAAAATTAGTAAAAGAGTTTCCAAGAATTCCTGGAATTGATTTCTCAGGTACAGTAGCAGAAAGCAAGTCAGATGAATTTAAAGAAGGTGATGAGGTAATACTTACTGGTTGCAGAGTTGGAGAATTATTTCATGGAGGATTCTCCCAATATGCAAGAGTTAAAAAAGAATTTCTTATAAAGAAACCTTCAGGTATTGATTTAAAGCAAGCTATGATGATGGGAACAGCAGGTTTTACTGCAATGTTGTGTGCCTTTGCCGTTAAAGCAAAAGAGGAATTATTACTACAAAGTAAAGTTAACGATGTCCTTGTAACAGGTTCAACAGGTGGTGTAGGGATGGTTGCAGTAAATATTCTTTCAAAAATGGGATGCAATGTAACCGCAATTACAGGAAAACCTGAAAAAGCTGATTATTTAAAAGAATTAGGAGCAAAAACTGTTTTAGATCGTAAAGAATTTGAAGGCGAACCAAGATTAATTGGCAAAGGCACTTGGGATGGTGTTGTTGACACTGTTGGTGGAAATATTTTAGCAAATGCAATATCTCAAACAAGATTAAAAGGAATTGTAGCTGTCTGTGGTAATGCAAGTGGAACTAACAAATTAAATACATCTGTAGTTCCTTTTTATATCAGAGCTATAAAACTATGGGGCGTAGATTCAGTTAATGTAAGCAACAAAAGAAAAGAATTCGTATGGGGTGAAGTACCGAGTTTAGTAGATTTTAGTATAATAGAAAAATCAATTAAAATAGTTGGGCTTGAGGAACTATTGACTATATTTCCGGAAATGCTTGAAGGAAAATTGAAAAATAGAATACTAGTGGATGTAAATAAATAATGGATTGGGATAAATTAAAAATTTTTCATGCGGTGGCTGAAGCTGGTAGTTTTACAAGCGCTACTGTAATTTTAAATCTAAGCCAATCTGCAATTAGTAGACAAATTCAATCTTTAGAAGAAGACTTAAAAGTAAAGTTATTTGAAAGACATGCAAGAGGATTAACCCTTACAGAAAATGGTGAATATGTTTATAAAACTGCACATGAAGTTATCAGTAAACTTAAAGAGGTAGAAACAACTTTAGGAGATCAAAAACATAAACCAACTGGAAAACTAACAATTACAACCGTTAGAAGTTTTGGTACTCACTGGTTAACCCCAAGAATTCAAGAGTTTATGCAATTGAATCCAGAAATTGAAATAGAATTAATTTTTGACGATAAAGAGTTAGATTTAAGCACAAGACAAGCCGATATCGGAATATTTATGAGAAGACCAAAACAACTTAATTATATTCAAAGAAAACTAATGGATATAAATTATCACATATATGGCTCTAATAAGTATCTTGAAAAACATGGCATGCCTAAATCTATTAATGATTTAAGCAAGCATAACTTTATATCATTTGGTAGAGGAGCCCCATCACCAGTGTTTAACCCAGATTGGGCATTAAAACTTGGTATAAAAGATAATAAAAAAAGAAAACCTGTTATGAAAGTAAATAGCGTTATGGGTTTACTGTTAGCAGTCGAAAGTGGTGTAGGCCTTGCGGCTCTTCCAGATTATTTAGTTTCTTTATCTCGAAATGTAATTAAAGTTCTACCCAGTGTTGAGGGTCCGATTACAGAGGCTCACTTTGTGTTTCCAGAATCTTTAAAAAATGTAGCTAGAGTTACAACCTTCAGAAACTTTCTTTATAGTAAAATTTCGGAATTTAAGTCTTAAAATATCAATAATATCGTGGTTAAGTGCGTCAAAAATGCGATTGATAATCATTATCATTGCGAATAATTATCAAAATCATTATAAATTATAAAAAACTAAAAGAGAGAGATATATGAAAAAAATGATAATTTCCGCGTTAATCTTATCCTTATTTGCATCAAGCTTTGCAATAGCGAATGAGGTAAATATTTTTAATGCAAGACATTATAAAGCTGATGCAGAACTTTATAGTAAATTTACAGCAGCAACAGGAATTAAAGTAAACTTAATCAATGGTAAAGCTGGTGCTTTAGAAAAAAGAATGATCGAAGAAGGAGCTGATTCAGCTGCCGATCTTTACATAACAGCTGACGCTGGAAGATGTGGTGCTTTTAAAGCAAAAGGAATGACTCAATCAGGATTAGTTTCATCTACAATTAAATCATCTGTACCAAAAAGTTTTAGAACTACACACTGGGTTGGAGTAGCAAAAAGAGCAAGAATTGTTTACTACTCACCAGAAAGAGTAAGTGGTGCTGAGTTGTCAGGATTAACTTATGAAAGTTTAGCTGATCCAAAATGGAAAGGCAGAATTGCAATTAGAGCTTCTAGCAACATTTATAACAAATCTCTTGTAGCTTCATTAGTTAAAAATAATGGAAAAAAAGCTGCAGGTGAGTGGGCTAAAGGAGTTGTTGCAAACATGGCAAGAGATCCAAAAGGAAATGATAGAGCACAAATTATGGCTGTAGCAGCAGGAGAAGCTGATATTGCTGTTGCAAATACTTATTACTTAGCTTTGATGTTATCTGGGAATAAAGGACCTGAACAACAAGAAGCTGCAAAAAAAGTTAAAGCTTTTTTCCCAAATCAGAATGATAGAGGAACACACATGAATATAAGCTGTGCAGCTTTAGTTAAAGGAGCGCCCAATAAAACTAATGCAATTGCACTTGTTGATTTCTTATTATCACCAGAAGCTCAAGAACACTTTACAAATAATACGTTTGAGTTTCCAATGATAGCTGGAGTTTCACCAAGTCCATTGGTAGTAAACAACTTAGGTTTAGATTTTAAACAAGATCTAACAACGAGTGTTGCTAGTTATGGAGCAAAGCAAGCTGACGCCTTAGAGGTAATGACGGCTGCTGGTTGGAAGTAACATTGAAAGTAAAAAAAAAATTTATGTCTGAAGTTAATTTAAATAAATCAGCCAATGCATGCGTACCATGTGCTGAGGAGTGTAAAAAAATTAACAAAAGAATAAATAAAAGGAAATTATCAGAGATAAGTACTAAAGATTTTCCGCACATTTCAAAGGTATTCAATATCTGACTTTTCTTAATTAAAGTGCCTATGCATCCTTCGTAGGCACTTTTAAAAATATTAAAAGAGACTATATAGGTCATTTAAACTACATATATCTCTATGTTTACAAATAAATTTAATATCTGGTTTTTAAGCTCTCTGCTTATTTCATTGCTTGTTATAATTCCTATTTTGACAGTTTCTTTTAGTTTTTTTGAAGATACTTCTAGATATTTTGACATACTTAAAAAAACTTTTTTGTTTGAATACATTTTTAATTCTTTGTCACTTTTAGTTGGTGTCTTAATACTAACTTTTTTTCTAGGTGTTGGATCTGCTTACGTAGTCTCTTTTTACAAATTTCCAGGAGTTAACTTTTTTAAATGGGCATTAATTTTATCTTTTGCTATACCACCCTATATTTATGCATACTCTTTATTTGCATTTTTTGACAATTATGGCACTGCATTTACAATATTAAAGACTTTATTTGGTGATGGTGAGTACAATAAAAGTATACCAAAGTTTGATGGAATGTTTGGTTTAATATTATCTATTTCATTTTCTCTTTATGCATATGTTTATATTCTTGCAAGATCTTCTTTTTTATATCAATCACAAAATTTAATAGACCTTGGAAAAAATTTAGGTTTTTCAAAATTTAAATCTTTTTACTCAATAATATTACCAGCTGCCAGACCTGCAATAGTTGCTGGTCTCTCTTTAGTTGCAATGGAAACATTAGCAGAGTTTGGTGCAGTAGATTTTTTTTCAGTTAATACACTAACAACAGGTATATATAATGCTTGGATAACTTTTGATGATTTAGCTTTTGCTAATAGAATATCATTTTTTCTTTTGTTATTTATATTTATTCTTTTTCTGACTGAAAATCTATCTAGAAAAAAAGCGAAATATCACTTGGATACAAGAGGTGGTTTTAAACAAAAAGAAAAAATAAAACTTTCTGGAACAAATTCTTTTTTTGCCTTTTTATTTTGTTTTTTATTGTTCTTTATAAGTTTTCTATTTCCATTAGGACAAATGCTTTATTGGACAATAAAATTTCCAGAAAATTTCTTTGACATAAATGTAATTAATCTTTTGTTAAACACACTTTATTTAGTAGGATTATCCAGTTTAGTTCTAATAACATTTGCTCTGATTTCTAATTATGGAAATCGAGTTTCAAGAAATAAAACATTAAATTTTTTATCCACACTGTCGATTTCAGGTTACGCCATACCTGGCGTTATTTTAGCTGTCGCTTTTATAACCTTTATCGCCTGGTTTGATGAGAATATAATTAAATCTTTAGGTTTTTTATCAATAAAAAAATTATTTATTGGATCTATTTTAGGTTTAGTTATTGTATATTTTATTCGTTTTTACTCACTAGCTTTCAATGGAATAAAATCAGGATATGAAAAAATAAACGTTTCAGTTGATGAAAGCGCATATCTTCTTGGTTATTCAAAAAGAAAAACATTTCTAAATATTCATGTGCCATATTTAAGAAATTCATTATTATTTGTGGTAATTTTAATATCTCTTGAAATAATTAGAGAATTGCCAATTACCTTGGTTCTACGCCCATTTAACTTTGAAACATTTGCAACTACTGCTTATATCTCAGCATCAGAGGATATGCTTGAAGCAGCAGCAGTACCATCATTATTTTTAATTTTAATTGCTGCCTTTTTTATTACAATAACGTCAAATTATATTTTAAAAGAGAATAATGGCTAATAACTTTTTAGAAGTAAATAACGTTGATTTCAAAGCTGGTGGAAAAACAAAAGTTAAAAATGTGTCTTTTTCAGTTCAAAACGAGGGAGATATTATTTGTCTTCTAGGACCTTCTGGAATAGGAAAAACTACGATATTGAGAACAATCGCTGGATTAGAAAAGATTAATAATGGATCTATAATTATCAATAATAAAACTATATCTTCAAAAAAAATTCACATTGAGCCAGAGGATCGAAATATTTCACTTGCCTTTCAAGACAATAGTTTATTTCCGCACTACAATGTCGAAAAAAATATATTAATTGGTACAGAAAAAAAAAATAAAAAAAAAATTAAAATAAATGCAAAAGAAATAGTAGAATTTTTAAATTTAAAAAAAATATTAAATAAATATCCACATGAGATTAGTGCTGGTGAAGCGCAAAGATCGTCACTAGCAAGAGCTTTAGTTTCGAATCCAGACTTATTATTATTAGATGAGCCATTGTCGAATGTTGACCAAAGCTTTAAAGAAGAAATTCAAGTCGAATTAAAACAATTATTAAGTAAATCCAAAATAACAACTATAATTGTTACTCACGACTCATACGAAGCGTTTTATTTAGGAAGTAAATGTGGAATTATATTAAATAAACAACTTAAACAATTTGATGATCCTTATAATGTTTATCATTTTCCTAATTCAGTAGAAGTTGTAAATTTTTTAAATAGAGGAATTTTAATTCCTGCAAAAGTAACTAGCGAAAATAGTTTAGAAAATAAAGATCTTGGAACAATTAAAGGTAATTTTGTTAAACACTATCCAAATGGATCAGAGGTAAAACTTTTATTACAGCCAGAAGATTTAGAACATGATGATAAAAGTAATTTAAAATTAGAAGTCGTTGATCGTAAATTTAGAGGAACAAATTTTATTTATACTTTAAAAACACCAAGCGAGTTACAAATTCCTGTATTTGTTCATTCACATCATATTCACCAGCATGAAATAGACGAAAAATTTGGTATTAAACGACCAATTCACATTGACCACATTGTTTGTTTTTAAGTAATATTATACTTTAAAAAATATATTCATGGATAAAGATTTACCAAGAAGCACTAAGGTTGTAATTATTGGAGGCGGCGTAGCTGGAACATCGTGTGCATATCATTTAGCTAAATTTGGCTGGAAAGATGTTGTTCTGTTGGAAAGAGATCAGTTAACATCTGGAACCACATGGCATGCAGCTGGTTTAATGGGTCAATTAGGGGCTTCATCTACTATTACAAGGTTAAGAAAATATACTTTGGATCTTTATCAAGAATTAGAAAAAAAAACTGAATTATCTATAGGATTAAAACAAAATGGAGCAATTACAGTAGCTACCACAAAAGAGAGAATGCAAGAATTGTTGAGACAAGCAACTACCGCTCAACTATCAGATGTTGAAGTGCATGTTTTGGATAAAAAACAAACAAAAGATTTATATCCTGTTGTAAATAATGATGACATTATTGGAAGTGTTTTTATGCCAAAAGATGGTCAAGCTGATCCAGTAGGCGTAACTAATGTTTTAGCAAAAGCTGCTAGAATGGAAGGAGCACAAATTTTTGAAAAAACACCTGTAACAAAAATTCTTGTTAAAAATAATTCTATAGTTGGAGTAGAGACTGATAAAGGAAAAATTGATTGTGAATATGTTGTTTTAGCAACAGGTATGTGGTCTAGACAAATAGGTGAAAAAATGAATGTTAGTATTCCATTGTATCCTAATGAACATTTTTATGTGATCACGGAACCAATGAAAGATTTACCAAAAAACCTACCAGTTTTAAGAGATTATAATAATTGTCTCTATCTTAAAGAAGACGCAGGTAAAATGTTAGTTGGAATTTTTGAACCAAATGCAAAACCAGCCTTTAAAAATACTGGTGTTGTGCCAGATGATTTTTCCTTTGGTGAATTACCAGATGATTTTGATCATTTCGAACCTTATTTACAAAAATCATTTCACAGGTTGCCTATGTTGGAAAATGCAGGAATTAGAAAATTTTTCTCTGGCCCTGAATCATTTACTCCTGATACCCAATATCTTTTAGGTGAAACTCCTGAGATTAAAAAACTTTTTACATGTTGTGGTTTTAATAGTATTGGAATTGCAAGTTCAGGAGGTGCTGGAAGAGTTACTGCAGAATGGATCATTAATGGACACATAAATGAAGATTTATTTTCATTAGATATTAAAAGATTTCAAAAATTTCATTCATCAAAAAAATTTATAATGGAAAGAGTGACAGAAACACTTGGTGATTTATATGGAATGCATTGGCCATTTAAACAACATAAAACATCAAGAAACCAAATTGTATTACCCTACCAAGAGGAGCTAAAAAAATTAGGAGCTTGTTTTGGAACCTCGGGTGGTTTTGAAAGACCTATGTGGTATGCGTTAAAAGGTGAAAAGGCTGATTACAATTATAGTTTTGGTTATCAAAATTGGTATCCATCAGCTGAATTTGAGACCAAAAATGCCAGAGAAAACGTTGGATTATTTGAGCTATCTCCTTTTTCAAAATTTGACCTAGAAGGGCAAAATGTTCATGAAGAATTACAAAAAATTTGTACAGCAAACATAAAAGATATTGAGGGTAGAGCAACTTATACCCAGATGTTAAATGAAGATGGAGGAATAGAGACAGACGTTACTATTACTTGTCTTAAGAAAAACCATTTTAGAGTGATAGGTCCAGCAGCAACAAGAGAACATGATAAATTTCATATAAAAAAATATATTTCAGAAGAGGTCAATTTTAAAGATGTAACAGAAGATTTAACATGCCTAGGATTATACGGACCCAACTCAAGAAAATTACTATCTAATATCAGTAATGACGATTTTACAAATGAAGGTATAAAGTTTAGTCATGGAAAATTCGTTACTATTGACGGAGTTAAAGTCTGGGCTCAAAGATTATCTTATGTAGGTGAAATAGGATTCGAATTATATACAAACATAGATGAAAGCAAAAAATTATTTTTAGCCATTATTAAAGAGGGTAAAAATCATGGCTTATCACTTTGTGGTGCGCATGCTATGGACATTATGAGAATGGAAAGTGGTTTCTTACATTGGGGACATGATATATCACCTGAAGAAAATCAATATCAAGCAGGACTTAATTTTGCAATCAGTTATAAAAAAAATATAAATTTTGTTGGAAAAGAAGCATTATTAAAAATTAAAGATAAAAACCCTACAAAATCATTAGCCATGATGGTGTTGAAAGATAATATACCTGGAGAACCTTTGTTGCTTCATGAAGAACCAATTTACTTAGATGATAAAATAATTGGCAAAACAACATCAGGAAATTATTCATTTAATTTTAAAAAAAATATGTCATTTGGTTATGTAAACTCTGGAAATTCTATTGAAGACTTGATTAATAAAAATTTATCTATTGAAGTTGAAAAAAAAAAATACCCTGTAACAATTATCAAAAAACCTTTAAATCAAAAAAATATAAAAAATGTTTAATGTTAAAAATAATTTCAAAAAAAAATAGGGCTGCAGAAATTATTTGCAACCTTAATAAAATAGATAATAAGGAATTAAAAGAAATTAAATCAATACTTGATAAGTATGGAATGATTTATTTTCCAAAACAAAAACTTAGTTCCAAGAATTATCTTAATTTTGCAAAAAAATTTGGTAAACCAGCTAATTATCCAAGATTGAAAGGTTTGAATAAAAAATATCCTCAAATAACTGTTGTACAACGTAAATCTACTGATAAAGGGCCTAGCTTTGGGGAACAATTTCACACAGACTCCTCATATACAAAAAAACCTCCTAGATACACGATGTTACTTTCAAAACTAGTACCTAAAAAAGGTGTTGCTAATACTGACTTTTCTTCGCAGTACTTAGCTTATGAAAAATTATCAAAAAATTATAAAAATAAGCTTAAAAAATTAAAAGGCATCTATTCTTCACATGGACCAATATCAATTACAACAGTTGAGAGAGAAAAAGAAAAAGGAAAAATATCTAAAGAACTGATTTCCAGACATAAAATAATTAGAACTATTAAAAATAAAAAAACTATATACTGTAGTCCAGGGCACTTTTTAAAATTTAATACGCATATGACTAAACAAAAAAAAGAACTAAAGAAATTCTTATTCAATCATCAGACAAAAAAAACCTTTCAATATTCATTAGAATGGGAAAAAGATCAGCTTGCTATTTGGGATAATAGAGCCATGCTCCATCAGGCTACACCGTTTAAAGGTAATAGAATACTTCATAGAATAACAATACTTTAATATAATGTATTCAATATTTCTTGGGTTAACACCTTTTATCTTTATTACACTATTTGGTTTTGTTTTTGGAAAACTTAAAATTTTTGATTTAGGTCATGCAAAAGTTTTAAATTTGTTTTTATTCTATGTAGCGGTCCCTGCCTTAATTATTAAATTTGTTGCTCAAAGTGAAATAGGTCAAGTTGATTTAAAACAAATAGTTTCTTATTTTTTAATGCAAGGAAGTCTTGGGTTTTTAACATTTTTATTAACATCTAAGTTTTTTAAAAGACCTATTCCAGAATCTATTATATGGGCATTGATGGTAGCACTATCAAATCATGTAACATTATTATTACCTATTACAAAAATCTATTTTGGCACTGAAGTAATAACTCAAGTAACAAGTATAATATTAATGGATGGGGTTATTTTATTATCTGTAATTGCTTTTTTTTTAGAACTTACTACTAAAAAAAATATTCGATTAACTATATTTATAAAGAACATAGTTCTTAATCCAATGATATTTTCAATCTTAATTGGTCTTTTACTTTTTGTATTTAAGATAAATATCGACGATACGCCAATAGACTACGTACTTTCTGTTTTGGCAGCTTGTGTTTCGCCTATAGGACTTTTTGCAATTGGTATCACATTATCTTTTTACACACATAAAGTTATTAATAAATTAACTGCTTCTATATCTATATTGAAATTAGTTGTTTCACCAATCATCCTCTTGATAATCGGCTTTATTATATTTGATGCTGGGCAACCTGAAAAAATTCCTGGTGCTTTTTTTGTTAGTGTTGCACCATGTGGTCATACAGCTGTCGTATTGTGTTCTGCCTATAATGTAAGTCCTGAAAATATAATAAAAGCTTTATTTATCTCAACTTTTGCATCATTTGTTACCATATTTTTTGCTATTCAATATTTAACAACCTAAATTAATTAATATTATCTAAGATTTTATTAGCACATTCTTTTGTATTGCTATCACCATCTAGATCTTTAGTTCTATTTTGTTTTTCTAGCAAAGTTTTTTCGATTGAACTCACTATTCGTGTGGCAGCCTCTTTTTCACCTAAATAATCTAACATCATAGCGCCAGACCAAATTTGACCTATTGGATTTGCAATACCTTTTCCAGCAATATCAGGTGCTGATCCATGAACAGGCTCGAATAAAGAAGGATGTTTATTTGTTGGGTTAATATTTCCTGATGGAGCTATACCAATTGTTCCCGTACATGCTGGACCCAAATCGGATAAAATATCTCCAAATAAATTTGATGCTACAACAACATCAAACCACTCTGGTGTTAAAACAAATCTTGCAGCTAAAATATCGATATGAAATTGATCTGTTTTAATCTCAGGGAAATCTTTTTTATTTTCATAAAATCTTTGGTCCCAGTATGGCATTGTTATAGAAATACCATTTGATTTTGTTGCATTAGTTAATTTTTTTCTATCTCTTGTTTTTGCTAATTCAAATGCAAATTTTTGCACTCTATCTATTCCATGTTTAGACATTATAGTTTCTTGTATAACAATTTCTCTTTCAGTATTTTGATACATTTTTCCACCTACCGAAGAATATTCGCCCTCAGTATTTTCACGTACTATCATCATATCTATGTCGCCAGGTTTTTTATTTGCTAAGGGTGCATTTACACCTTCAAATAATTTTACTGGCCTTAAATTGATAAATTGATCAAATTCTCTTCTAAACTGAAGAAGGGAACCCCATAAAGTAATATGATCTGGGTATTTATCTGGCATACCTACTGCACCAAAAAATATCGCATCATGATTACCAATTTGTTGTTTCCAATCATCAGGTAGCATTTTTCCATGCTTTTCATAATAATCGCATGATGAGAAATCAAATTCATCGATCTTTAATTTAAATTGATGCTGATTTGCTACTTCTTTAAGTATTTTTAAAGCTTCTGGAACAACTTCTTTTCCAATTCCATCTCCTGCAATGGATGCAATCTTATACTCTTTCATTTTTATTTTGTGAAAGTATCGTTAAATTGTTTTGCAACTCTTACAAAAGTAGTACATTTACTTAATTGTTTTAATGAAGGAGCACCTACATAAGTGCAACTGCTTCTAACACCACCTAGAATATCTTGAATTGTATCTTTTATTTTTCCTCTATATTTAACTCTTACAGTTCTTCCTTCACTGCTTCTGTAATTTGATAATCCTCCATAATGCTTTTTATTTGCTGTTTCAGAACTTGAGCCATAGAATTCAATATATTTT
This sequence comes from uncultured Pelagibacteraceae bacterium, assembly GCA_902604245.1. Classification (GTDB taxonomy): domain Bacteria; phylum Pseudomonadota; class Alphaproteobacteria; order Pelagibacterales; family Pelagibacteraceae; genus Pelagibacter. The sequence continues at coordinate 84,996 of CACKXQ010000003.1, forward strand.
GAGCCGTTTGATTTAACTATTTTCCCTTTGCCTTCGTCGTGACCTGCAAACATTCCACCTAACATTACAAAATCTGCACCACCTCCAAAACCTTTTGCTACATCTCCAGGACATGTACATCCGCCATCTGCAATTATATGAGCTCCTAAACCATGGGCTGCATCAGCACATTCAATTACAGCACTTAATTGAGGGTAGCCAACTCCTGTTTGAATTCTTGTTGTACAAACACTTCCTGGACCAATCCCAACTTTTACAATATCTGCACCAGATAAAATAAGTTCTTGCGTCATGTCTGCAGTAACTACATTTCCAGCTATAATAGTTTTCGTAGGATATTTATCTCTTACAGATTTAAGAAATTTACTAAAGTATTCAGAATAACCATTAGCAACATCAATACAAATGAACTTAATAAATCCAAATTCTCTTAAAACTTTGTTTAAATTTTCAAAATCTTCTTTTTTAGTACCAATGCTAATAGCTATATTTTTATAAATAGATTTAATTTTTTTAAATTGCTTTATTTTTTTTACATCATGTTGTTTAGTTAAACATGTAATCATGCCATATTCAGATAATTTCTCAGCTACTCCAAGCTCTCCGACCCCATCCATATTTGCAGCCATTATTGGAATACCTGACCACTCATTTTTACTATATTTAAATCTGTATGTTCTTAAAAGATTTACATCTTTACGACTTTGTAGCGTACTTCTTTTAGGTCTAAAAAGGACGTCTGAATAATCTAGTTTTAATTCTTCTTCAATTCTCACAAATCCGAATTTATACAGGTGCACAAAGTAAATTCAAATTAAATATTATTAATATTGATACTAAGCTTTCATTAGTTATACTTTGAAAAATTCATATTATTAAGCATGTTTAATGGTTTTAAGTCAAAGTACGTAAAGGTAAAAAAGGGCAAGGTTTTTTGTAGAGTTGGTGGTGAAGGTCCACCATTACTTTTACTACACGGATATCCACAAACACATTTAATGTGGCATAAAACAGCCCCTGAGTTATCTAAAAGATTTACAGTGGTTGCTGCAGATTTAAGAGGATATGGAAATAGTCTTGCACCAGCATCAGATAGCAAACATTACAACTACTCAAAAAGAGAAATGGCAAGTGACATGAAACAGATGATGATAAAATTAGGGTTTAACAAATTTTTTGTTGCGGGACATGATAGAGGTGGAAGAGTTGCTCACAGGTTAGCAAGAGACCATAGAAAAAATATAATAGCTCTTAGTGTTTTAGATATTTGTCCAACATTAGATATGTACGAACTAACGACGAAAGATTTCGCAAAAGCTTACTTTCATTGGTTTTTTTTAATTCAACCAAAATGGTTACCTGAGAAAATGATAATGAGCGATCCACGTAAATGGATGAAAAGTTGTTTAGATAAATGGTCAGGTAATCACAAATTTGGAAAAGTTGAAGAAAATTATTTAAAATGTTTCAAGCAACCAAAAAGAATTCATGGATCTTGTGAAGATTATAGAGCTTCTGCGACTATTGATTTAGATCATGACAAAAAAGATAGAAAGAAAAAACTAAATATTCCAGTTCAAGTGTTATGGGGAAGTAAGGGAGTAATTGGAAAGCAGTTCAAACCATTAAAAATTTGGCAAAAATATACTGAAAAAAAAGTTATAGGTTATCCTATAAACTCTGGTCACTTCATTCCAGAGCAAAATCCAAAGGCAACTATTAAACATTTAACTGATTTTTTTTTAAAGAAAATTAAGTAATTAGCCTTACTTGATGTGATCAATAATCGCGCATATCATTCTTGATAATATTAAATTCACCTTTAAATAGAGCTAATGTCTTCTTTACTTAAAAATTCAGAATTAACTTCAGAAAAAGCAGATAGCATTGTTTCTGAAACTCTAAATAATTGTGATGATGGTGAGCTGTATATAGAGGATACAAAATCTGAGACAATTGTATTAGATGATAACAAAATTAAAAGTTCAAATTATACATCTGATTTAGGTTATGGTTTTAGAGCTGTAACAGGTGATACAGTCGCTTATTCTCATTCAAACGAAATTTCAGAAAAATCATTAAAAAATTCTAGCGAAAATCTTAAGTCAACTTTAAAAAATAATAGCGGAACATATAATTCAGAAATTAAAAAAACTAATCAGAAGCTTTATAAAGACGTTGATCCAATTGAGAGCAAGTCAATGAAATCAAAAATAGAATTGCTGAACAATATGAATGAGTATGCCAGATCAAAAGATAGTTCAGTTAAACAAGTAACAGCAAGCCTTTTAGCAGAAAAGAAAAATGTTGAGATCATTAGATCTGGAGGAGAATTATTATCAGATAATAGACCTTTAGTTAGAATAAATATGTCAGTGATGGTTGAAAAGAATGGTAGAAAAGAAACTGGTGTTTTTGGTATTGGTGGAAGACAAGATTATGATGAATATCTTAAAAATGATAATTGGAAAAAAGTTTGTGATGAAGCTTTTAGAATTGCAAGTACGAATATAGAAAGTAAACCTTCTCTTGCAGGAGAAATGAAAGTTGTTTTAGGACCTGGTTGGCCTGCAATTTTAATTCATGAAGCTGTAGGTCATGGACTAGAAGGAGATTTTAATAGAAAAAAAACTTCAGCTTTTCATGATTTAGTTGGTAAAAAAGTTGCGAGCGATGGAGTTACAATAATCGACGACGGAACATTAGATAATAGAAGAGGTAGTTTAAATATTGATGATGAAGGAACGCCAACAGAAAGAACAGTTTTAATTGAAAATGGTATCTTAAAAAATTTCATGCAAGATAGACTTAATGCAAGACTTATGAATACAAAATCAACAGGAAATGGAAGAAGAGAGAGCTATAAACATGTAGTGATGCCTAGAATGAGAAATACGATAATGTTAGGTGGATCAAGCACTCAAGAAGAAATGATTAAATCAGTAGATAAAGGTATTTTTGCTGTAAGTTTTGGAGGTGGTCAAGTTGACATTACCTCTGGTAAATTCGTTTTTAACTGTACAGAAGCTTATGAGATTATAAATGGAAAAATTGGATCTCCAATTAAAGGAGCTACTTTAATTGGTGATGGACCATCTTCTTTAAAAGAAATTTTAATGATTGGAAATGATATGATGTTAGATCCTGGCATTGGAACGTGTGGTAAAGCTGGACAAGGCGTACCAGTTGGTGTTGGACAACCGTCTTTGCTTATCAATAATATGACTGTTGGCGGAACCCAACTATAGTAAGATGATTAAAGATCAACAGTATCTAAAAAAAATTGCTGATATATGCCTTAGTAAATCAAAAAAATTAGGTTCAACTGATGCAAACATATTAGTGCAAAGTTCTGTTTCTGAAAATGTAAATGTAAGGAATAAAAAACTTGATGGATCTGAAAGGTCTGAAAATCTTGGAGTAGTCCTTACAACTTATTTAGGTAAAAAAAAGTCCTCAATAGCTTCATCGAATCTAAAAGAAAGTAATTTAGATGAGTTAGTAAATAGATGTATTGAAACAATGAAAATTACTCCTGAGGATGAATATAATTCATTACCAGATAAAGACCTTCATTTTAAAGGATTAAAAGACTTAGACTTGTATGATGAAACTCATTTAAGCAATGAAGACAAGATTAATTATATAAAAGAGGCAGAAGAGGAAGCTTTTTCAAATGATAAAATAATAAATACTAATGGATCTGGATTTGGTGAGAACAAATCAAATTTTTTATTAGCTAATTCAAATGGATTTGCTGATGGATATAAAACTTCACAATTTACTGCATATTGTGAAGTTGTTTCAAAAAGCAACGGAAGCATGGAAAGAGATTATGAATATACAAGTAAAAGGTTTTACAGTGATATTTTAAAACCTAAACAACTTGGATCTATTGCAGCAGAGCATGCAGTAAAGAAATTAAATCCACAAAAAATTAAAAGTGAAAAAATTAGTCTGATATTTGATAAAAGAATTTCAAAAAATTTTCTATCTATATTTGCAAGTGCAATATCATCAAGTGCAATTGCAAAAGGTACTACATTTTTAAAAGATAAATTAAATCAACAAGTTTTTAACCCTGAAATAAATATACAAGATCATGGTAATATAAGAAAAGCCAATGGATCTCGTTACTTTGATAGCGAAGGCATAGCAGTAGTTAACCTTGATTTGATTAAGAACGGTATTCTTCAAGACTATTTAATTGATACTTATAATGGAAAAAAAATAAATAGAAAGTCTAATGGTAGGGCAAGTGGTACAACAAATTTGTATTTTCAAAATGGATCAAAAACATTTGAAGATCTAATCAAATCAGAAAATAAAATCCTGTACATCAAAGAAACTATCGGTCATGGTACAAATATTATTAATGGTGATTATTCTGTAGGAGCATCTGGTATGATGATTGAGAATGGAGAGTTCTCATATCCAGTAAGTGAAATTACGATTGCTGGAAACTTAAATAATATTTTTAAAAATATAACTTTAGCCGACGATTTAGAATTTAACTATGCAACAAATTCACCAACAATGATGGTTGAAGGCATGGTTGTTGGTGGAAAATAATTTCTAAATGAAAAAAATAATTACCATTTTTCTTGCTATTTTTTTTATTAGTACCTCATCAAACTCTAATGAAAATGAAATAAGATTAAATAGCTTATTTGAAAAATTAAAAATTCAAAACCACTCAATTGCAATTGATACAGAGATGAAAATTTGGGATATTTGGACAAAACATCCCACTAATCAAAATTTAACTTCTTTGCTATCAAGAGGAACAAAATTTATGAATCAAGAGCAATATTCAGTTGCTGTAGATATATTCACAACAGTAATTAAAAAAGATCCTGCTTGGGCAGAAGCTTGGAATAAAAGAGCAACTGTCTTTTATTTAATGGGCAAATATCAAGATTCTCAAAATGATATAGACAAGGTATTAAAACTAGAGAAAAGACATTTTGGAGCATTATCAGGACAGGGTCTCGTTCAAATTAAGTTAAAAAATTACGAAAAGGCTTTAAAGAGTTATGAAAAAGTAAAAGAGATTTATCCGTCCATGAGGTCACCACAAATAATGATACCACAGATTAAAGAGTTGATTAAAAACCAATCTGTGTAAATGAAAAAACTACTAATAATA
>CACKXQ010000004.1 GCA_902604245.1 uncultured Pelagibacteraceae bacterium
TATGTCAGGCTTAAGTTTAGCAAAAAAATTTAATAAAAAATTCAAAAAGAATTTAAAAACGAATGAAATTTTTGATTTATATAGAAAGCATGACTTAGACGCTGAAAATTTAATAGATAATTTTAAAGTAAATTTAGCAATGTCCTTATCAAATATAATTAATATTCTTGATCCCGATTGTTTCGTTTTTGGCGGAGGTGTTTCAAATGAAATTGATTTTTTAAGCGAAATCGAAACTATCGTAAGAAAATTTGTAACAGGCAGAGAGTATGATGGTGTGTTTCTTAAACCAAAGTACGGAGATGCTAGTGGCGTTAGAGGTGCTGCAAGATTAGGAAGAAAATCAATCTATTAATGTTACAAATCAATTGTTGGTTGTATTTTTTTTTTTCTTGTAGTCTTTTAATAAATCAATCTATAATTGTTTTTTTTAAGTTAACTTAATTTAACAAATAAGAGGGAAATATATGAAAAAAATGCTAATTGCTTTAATTGCGTTTGCATTCACTTCTACATCTTCTTTTGCAGGACCAAAAATTGAGGTTTTGCATTGGTGGACATCAGGTGGTGAAGCAGCTGCACTTAAAGTATTAAAAGATGATTTCGCTGCAAACGGTGGTGAATGGTTAGACATGCCTGTAACAGGTGGTGGTGGAGACGCTGCTAACGTTGCACTTAAAGCAAGAATAGTTGCGGGAGATCCTCCTTCAGCTTCTCAAATAAAAGGTCCAACAATTCAAGAATATGATCAAGAAGGAGTAGTTGCCCCATACAACATTGATCCTATTGCTCAATCAGAAGGTTGGGATGGATTATTAGATCCTATGATTGCTGCAGTTCACAAATGTCAGAATAACAGTGGTCCATATTGTGCGGCTCCAGTAAACATTCATAGAATTGATTGGATGTGGGCTAACAAAGCAGTATTTGATGCTAATGGAATTTCAGTTCCTACATCTTGGGATGAATTAAATGCAGCAGCAGAAAAACTTCAAGCTGCAGGTATCATTCCTTTTGCACATGGCGGTCAAGCTTGGCAAGACGCGACAGTCTTTGAAGCAGTAGCTATGGGTATTGGTGGAAATAACTATTACAAAAACTGTTATGTAGATCTAAAAGAAACTTGTTTAAGAAGTGAGACAACTGTAAAAGTTTTCGATCAAATGAGAAAACTTCAAGGTTTCACTGATGAAGGTAGCCCAGGAAGAGATTGGAACGTTGCTACTGGAATGGTTATTGAAGGAAAAGCTGGTTTCCAAATTATGGGTGACTGGGCAAAAGGTGAATTTACTGCTGCTGGAAAAGTACCAGGCGTAGATTACTATTGTGCTGCAACTCCATCTAATAATGGATACTTGTACAATGTAGATAGCTTTATATTCTACAAAACAAGTGACCCAGATAAACAAGAAGGTCAAAAATTATTAGCTAAATTAATGATGGGTAAAAACTTTCAAAAAGTTTTCAACTTATACAAAGGATCAATTCCAGCACGTTTAGATGTACCAATGGATGAATTTGACAAATGTGCAAAAACATCAAATTCTGACATCAAAACTGCAGGAGCAAGTGGTGGATTAGTTCCAAGTTTTGCTCATGGAATGGCTCAAGGTAATACTATGAAAGCTGCTTTACAAGATGTGATTACAGAACACTTTAATTCTGATATGTCTTCAGTTGATGCAGCAAATGCTTTGGCTGATTCAGTATTAGATAATATGTAAAATATAAAAATTAAGGCCACCTAATTTTTAGGTGGCCTTTTTTTTTAATCAAAATTAAAAAATATTTATAATGCTCAAGTGGCTAGAAAAAAACCTACCTAAAATCGTAATGGCTCCAGCTGTTGGATTAATTGGTTGGTTCGTTTATGGTTTTGTACTTTGGACCTTATATATATCTTTTACAAACTCTAAAATCTTGCCCAAGTATGAACTTTGGGGAGTAGGTCAATATGTTAAACTTTGGGGTTCTAGAAAATGGCTTATTGCAGTTGATAATCTTCTTATTTTCACAGCTTTATTCTTAATTTTTTGTGTTGTGATTGGAATTATTCTTGCAATATTTCTAGATCAAAAAATTAGGGCAGAAGGTGTCCTTAGAACTATTTACTTATATCCCATGGCTTTGTCTTTCATAGTCACTGGAACAGCATGGAAATGGATTTTAAACCCAACCCTTGGTATCCAAAAAATGTTTATCGATTGGGGATTTGAAAACTTTACATTCGATTGGTTGGTCAATCGAGAAATGGCCATCTACACCATTGTCATTGCAGGTGTTTGGCAATCTGCAGGATTTGTAATGGCATTATTTCTAGCTGGGTTGAGATCAGTTGAAGATGAAATCGTTAAAGCAGCTAAAATAGATGGCGCAAATTTATTTACAGTTTATTGGAAAATTCTACTACCAATGATGAGACCAGTTTTTTTTACAAGTTTTGTAATTTTGGTTCATATATCAATTAAAAGTTATGATCTTATTGTTGCGTTAACCCAGGGTGGTCCAGGCATATCTACAACTATGCCTGCATTATATATGACACAAACTGCATTTCACAAAAGTCAAGTTGGTTTGTCAGCAGCGAGTGCGATGATGATGTTTATGGCAGTAGCAGCTGTGATTATACCTTATTTATATTCTGAATTGAGGAGAGAAAATGCAAGATAAAACATACTCTTCATATAAACAGCTTGAACAAAAATCTAAATATACAAATTTGTTTTTGAGATGGTTTTTATATTTTGTTTTAATAATTTTTGCTTTGTATTTTATTTTTCCCTTGTATGTAATGGTTGTTACATCATTAAAAACAATGGAAGAAATCCGTCAAGGAACACTTCTAACTTGGCCAAGTGGATTAAATTTTGACTCTTGGTTAGTTGCATGGGGTGGAAGAGGATATGGTGCAGGTGATACTTTCTTAAAACCTTATTTTTGGAATTCAATTAAAATGGTTGTTCCAGCAGTATTCTTTTCTACTTTTATTGGTGCGATGGCGGGATATGTTTTAACAAAATGGAGGTTCAAGGGAGACAAATGGGTATTCCTTTTCCTATTATTTGGTTGCTTTATTCCTTATCAAGCAATCCTATTACCCATGGCTAGAACTCTTGGAGTTCTTGGAATATCAAATTCTGTAATTGGGCTTGTTTTGGTTCATACAGTTTATGGAATTCCATTTACAACTTTATTTTTTAGAAATTTTTATGTTTCTATTCCTTCTGAATTAGTAAAAGCTGCTAGAATAGATGGGGCAGGATTTTTTAAAATATTTTTTAAAATTTTACTTCCAGTATCAACTCCAATCATAGTAGTAACAATAATCTGGCAATTCACACAAATTTGGAACGACTTTTTATTTGGCTCAACATTTTCATTTGGAGAGGCAGCTCCAATACAAGTTGCTTTAAACAATATGGTTTTATCAAGTACTAGTGTTAAAGAATACAATGTAGATATGGCATCTGCTATTATTGCAGGAATTCCAACACTTATTGTATATGTTCTAGCTGGTAAATATTTTATTAGAGGATTAACTTCAGGAGCAGTAAAAGGATAGGAATGAAAACATTAAAAATAGAGGAACTATCAAAAAACTTTGGATCAACAGAGGTTTTAAGGAAAATTAATTTAGAGATAGATGAAGGTAATTTCTTAGTTCTTTTAGGTCCTTCTGGATGTGGAAAATCTACACTATTAAATATTATTGCAGGATTAGAAACTATTAATGAAGGAAACGTTCACATAGATGATTACAATGTAAGTAAAGTAGAGCCAAAAGACCGAAATATTGCAATGGTATTTCAATCTTATGCTTTGTACCCATCTATGAATGTACGTGAAAATATGATCTTTGGTCTTAAACAAGCTAAAGTTTCAAAGGAGAAAATCGAAGAGCAATTAGATAAAGTATCAAAATTTTTACAAGTAGATGCTTTGTTAGAGAGAAAGCCATCACAATTATCAGGCGGACAAAGACAGCGTGTTGCAATAGGCAGAGCATTAGTAAGAGAGCCAAGAATATTTTTATTTGATGAACCTTTATCAAATTTAGATGCAAAGTTAAGAGTTGAGATGAGACGAGAAATTAAAAAACTTCATCAGCAACTTAAAACAACAGTTGTTTATGTAACGCACGATCAAACAGAAGCTATGAGTTTAGGTACAAATATTGCAATTATGAATCATGGTGTAATTCAGCAAAATGATACACCTGAAAATATTTATAATAAACCTAGTAATACTTTTGTGGCAGACTTTATAGGCTCTCCATCAATGAATTTAATAAAAGGCAATCTAAAAGAAAGTTCAAATAAAGTTTCATTTGTTACCCATGGATCAAATATTGAAATTCCAATAAATGAATATGATTTCAAAGAAAAGTCTAATTTAGATAATAAAGAGGTTTTTTTTGGAATAAGACCAGAACATATATTTTTTAAAAAATCTAATGAAGAGGATTTTGAGATTAATTTAAGAGCAGATTTAAGTGAATATATTGGACATGAACAGATAATGACCTTTAATTTTGAAAATCAAGAGGTGTTAGCTAAGTTTCCATCAACAGTAAAAATAGATCTTTCAAAAAATACAAAATTGTTTTTTGATTTAACTCAAATTTCATTGTTTGATGCTAAAACAGAGGAGAGAATTTAAATGAAAGTAAAATATTTTGACTTAAAAAATAAAAAAGTTTTTATTACTGGAGGTGGCTCAGGTATTGGAGCTTCAATAGTTGAACATTTTTGTGAACAGGAATGTGATGTTTATTTTGTTGATATCAATAAGAAAGACTCAAATAAATTAATTAAAGATCTTAAAAAAAAAGGCCTTAAAGTACCTCATTTTGTTGAATGTAATCTTATTAAAATTAAAAAATTACAAACCATCATTCAAAAAATAATTAAATCAAAAGGTCCTATCGATATTTTAATAAATAATGCAGCTAATGATGACAGACACTCTACAGAACAAGTAGACGAAAAATATTGGAATAACAGAATGGATGTAAATTTAAAACATTTTTTCTTTACAATTAAAGCAGTTTTAAAAGGAATGATTAAAAATAATGGTGGCGCTATCGTAAATTTAAGTTCAGTTTCATGGATGTTGGGAGAGGGTGATAAAGTCGCTTACGAGACAGCAAAGTCTGCAGTTATTGGATTGACCAGATCTTTTGCGAGAGAATTTGGTAAATATAATATTAGATGCAACTCAGTTACTCCTGGATCAATTGCTACTGAGAGACAAATAAAGCATTGGCTTACTCCAAAGTATAAAAAATTTATTCTTGATAAACAGTGCTTGAAGAGGCAGCTTAAACCTGATGATGTGGCAAGTTTAGTTGTTCATCTTTCATCTGATGTATCTTCAGGATGTACGAAACAAAACTTTATTATAGACGCCGGCATCACTTAAAATTTATATAAGTGTCTAAGAAAATTAAAATATCTGTTGTTGGAATAGGTTTAATGGGACTTCAACATATTAAAGCTATTCAAAAATCAAAATTAGCATCTCTTCACTCAATTGTTGAAATAAAAAAAACTAGGATAGAATTATCTAAAAAATTTAATGTACCACTTTATAAAAATATCAAAATTTTATTATCAAAAGATAAACCCGATGCAGTGATAATTGCAACACCCAATGTTCTACATGAAACTGATACTGTTCGATTTTTGAAATCTAAAATTCCAGTATTATTAGAGAAGCCGATTTCAGATAATATTAAATCTGCAAAAAAAATTATTAATAGTGCACGCTCAAATAAAACTTCATTACTGATAGGATATCATAGACGTCATAATTCAATTGTTAATAAAGTTAAAAAAATAATAGAAAATAAAAAACTTGGGAAAATTGTATCTGCAAATATTTTATGTTGGCTATATAAACATAAAAAATATTTTAATGAAAAATGGAGAGTTAATAAGGGTGGTGGACCATTAGGTATTAATTTAGTTCATGATATTGATATAATTTGTTATTTACTTGGACCTGTCAAATATGTTCAGGCGTTTAAATCAAATAATATTAGAAAATATAAAGTTGAGGATACAGCTTCAGTAAATTTATTTTTTAAATCTGGGACTTTATGCACTCTAAATGTATCCGATACAATAGCTTCACCATGGAGCTATGAATTAACAGCTGGAGAAAATCCTGCCTATCCTATAACTGACCAGTCTTCATATTTTATTGGAGGAACTAGAGGTTCAGTTCAATTTCCTAATTTAAAGTTATGGTACTATAAAAAAGAAAGAAGTTGGTGGAATAATATTATGTATAATAAAATTAAAGTTCAAAAAAGTAATGAAACTTTAATTAATCAGATCAATCATTTTTCTAGAGTTATTTTGAAAAAAGAAAAACCTAAAGTGACTGGTAAGGATGGGTTAAATTCTTTAATAATTTTTGATGCAATAAACAAAAGCTCTAAATCAGGTAAAAAAATAAGAATTAATTAATTTTTTTAATCTTCTTTGCTCCCTCAACTCTAATAAATAAAACTCCAAAAATTATAATTCCAATAAGACCAATTATTTTACTTATATCTGCAGGAACCCCAAAAATTAAAAAATTAATTATTGTTGACCAAAGTAATTGAGAATACTGAAAATTAGTTACAAATGACAAATTAGATAATTGAATTGCATAAATAATTATAAAATGACTTATAAAACCAAAAATTCCCATAGCAACTAAACCAATCCAATAGATATTATTTTCAATCGGTACCCAATTGAATGAAATATAAATTGTAAATATTAAAGCTCCAGTAACAGCGGTATAAAAAACTGCTGAGAAAGGCTCATTATTACCAGAAATAAGTTTTGTAAAAAATTGATAAAGTGCCCAACATAGTGGTGGCACAATAGGAAAGATTAATTCTGGCGATAATATTTTCATACTAGGTCCTAGAGCATAAATAATTGATCCAAAACTTAGCAACATCAAGATTGTACCTTTGGGAGACAATATATCTTTTAAAAAATATGCTGACAAAAGTGAAACAATTAACGGAGCACTAAAAAAAACTACGTATATGTCAACTAAATCAAATCTTTGTAATGAGTTGAACATAAAGAAAGTTGCTGTAACCATTAATAATGACCTAATAATTTGAATTTTAAAATTTCTTGTTAAATTTAGCTTCGGCTTAAAGACTACGAAATAAACACAAAGCGCAATAAAATGAAAAAAAAATCTTCCCCATACAGCTTGTGTAACCGGCATAACATTTCCTAAATACTTTGCAGTTGAGTCCATACAAACAAATAAAAAAAAACCTGAAGCGGATAGAAAAATAACCTTAATTAAAGAGGCTTTTTGATTTTTTGACATGATAATTTATGAAAAATTTATCAAAAAATTACATTACTACGCCTACTTGCCAAGGATTAAATTCCTCGTCACCGTAGCCATTGATTTCACTTTTCGATTTTTTTCCTGAAGCAGTATCAATTATTAAATTCAATATTTCTTCACCAACATCGTCAACAGTTTTAGATCCATCTGCAATATAACCACAATTAATGTCCATATCCTCTTCCATTCTTTTAAACATTTCTGTATTTGTTGACAATTTTAAACTTGGAACAGGCTTGCACCCAAAGCAAGAACCTCTCCCTGTTGTAAAACATATTACATTTGCACCCGAAGCTACCTGACCTGTAACAGATACAGGATCATATCCAGGAGAGTCCATGAAATTAAACCCTCGTTCTTTTATCGGTTCAGAGTATAACAAGACATCATTTAAAACAGACTTTCCACCTTTGGCTACTGCTCCTAAAGATTTTTCTAATATTGTAGTCAAACCACCTCTTTTATTACCAGGGCCTGGATTATTGTCCATTGTACTTTCATTTATGGTTGTGTAATGTTTCCACCATTCAAGTCTTCCAATTAATTTTTCTGCAACTTTTTGATTTTTTGCTCTATTAATTAATAAATGTTCTGCACCATAAATCTCTGGTGTTTCAGACAAAATAGCGCTTCCACCTTCAGAAATCAGTAAATCAGCTGCAACTCCTAGAGCCGGGTTTGCAGTAATACCAGAATAACCGTCTGATCCACCACACTGAAGAGCTAAAACTAAATTATTTATAGATTGAGGAGATCTATTTACTTTATTTGCATCATCTAAAAGATTTTTTATTTGACTATGAACTTTATCAACAATCTTCCTGGTTCCTCCTTCGTTTTGAATAGTTAAAAAATAAATTCTCTCATGTTTTTTTAAAGATTTTTCAAACATACTTATTTCAGCTGATTCGCATCCTAAACCTATACAAAAAACATGTGAAAAATTTGGATGATTTTTAAATCCATCAATTGTTCTCTTTAGAATTTGCATTCCAACATTCTCTTCACCAACTCCCATCCCACATCCCGTAGAATGAGTTATTGGGACTATCCCATCAATATTTGGATAATCTCTCAATAAATTTGAATGCTTTAATTTTTCTACAATCATTTTTGTTACTGTAGCGGAACAATTGACTGTGCTTACAATTCCAATATAATTTCTTGTTGCTACTTCGCCGTTGTCTCTAAGAATTCCATTAAAATATTTCTCACTTGTTTCATTTATTATAGATTTATTCACGTCTATTTTGAATTTCCTTTTAAATTCTCTAAACTCTAAATTATGTGAATGAACATGTTCTCCAGCAGATATATTCTTTGATGCAAAACCTATTATCTGATCATATTTTATTATTGGATCACCTTTATTAATTGGCTTTAAACAGACCTTGTGTCCGAATGGTATAGGATCAATAGTGCTTATATCTTGGCCGTTAATTTTTGTTTTTTCTGGTATAATAAACTGACTAACACCAACATTATCATTTTTATTTAAAACAATTAGGCTATTCATTTTTCAATTTAAGTTTTATAAATCATTATAAATTAATTTTATTTAAATAATATATTTATAATTTGATGAAAAAAAAGAATTTAAGAAGCAAACAATGGTTTGATGATCCTAAGGATCCAGGTATGACTGCAATGTATTTAGAGAGATATCTTAATTATGGTCTTACAAGAAAAGAACTTCAATCAGGAAATCCAATAATTGGAATAGCTCAATCTGGGAGTGATTTATCCCCGTGTAATAGACATTTTTTGGATTTAAGTAAAAGAATTAAAGACGGAATTAGAAGAGCAGGTGGTATTCCTATGGAATTCCCTACCCATCCAATCCAAGAAACTGGTAAGAAACCTACTGCTATGTTGGATAGAAATTTATCATATTTATCATTAGTCGAAATACTTTACGGATACCCACTTGATGGAGTTATACTTACAACTGGATGTGATAAAACTACTCCAGCAGCTTTAATGGCAGCTGCAACTGTAAATATTCCTGCAATAGTTCTCTCTGGTGGTCCAATGCTTGACGGAAATTATAAAGGTAAGAAAGCTGGTGCAGGAACCATTATTTGGGAAGCAAGAAGATTGCATGCTAAGGGAGAAATTAATTACGAAGAATTTATGGATATGGCAGCAGCATCTTCACCAAGCCCTGGTCACTGTAATACAATGGGAACAGCTTCATCAATGAATTCTGTTGCTGAGGCATTGGGAATGTCTTTACCAGGATGTGCAGTGATACCAGCTCCTTATAGAGAAAGAGAGCAAATTTCTTTTGAGACTGGATCTAGAATTGTAAAAATGGTTCACGAAGATTTAACTCCCTCAAAAATTATGACAAAGAAAGCTTTTGAAAATGCAGTTATAGTTGCAAGTGCTATAGGAGCATCTAGTAATTGTACCACACATTTAATTGCTATCGCAAAACATATGGGTATTAAATTTGATTTATCTAATTGGCAAAAACTTGGGCACAAAATACCTTTGTTAGCAAACTGCCAACCTGCAGGTGAACATTTAATGGAAGGTTTTTATCGAGCTGGAGGAATACCAGCAATCATGAAAGAATTAATGAAGAATAATAAAATTCATCAAAACTTAATTACTGTAACTGGTAAAACAGTTTCGCAAAATTTAAGAAAAAAAATCGATGTAGATAGAGATGTGATTAAAACTTTTAAAGATAATTTGACTGATAAGGCAGGGTTTCTAGTTATGAAAGGAAATTTTTTTTCATCAGCAATTATGAAAACCTCAGTAATTAGTAAAGAGTTTAGAAAAAGATATTTATCAAATCCTAAGCACCCAAATGTTTTTAAAGGTAAAGCAGTAGTTTTTGAAGGGCCTGAGGATTATCACCATAGGATTAATAGCAAGAAACTAAAAATAGATGAAAATTCTATTTTAATAATAAGAGGCTGTGGCCCTGTTGGATACCCTGGTTCTGCTGAAGTGGTTAATATGCAACCACCAGATAGACTACTAAAAAAAGGTATTAATGCACTTCCAACTCTTGGCGACGGAAGACAGAGTGGTACCTCCGAAAGCCCATCTATTCTTCATGTATCGCCAGAATCTGCTGTTGGCGGTGATTTAGCTATAGTTAAGACGGGGGATAAAATGACAATAGATCTTAATAAAAGAAGAGTTGATCTTCAAATAACAAAGTTAGAATTTATTAAAAGAAGAAAAAAGAAAAAAATAAAAAAACTTACAAATCAAACACCTTGGCAAGAAATATCTAGATCAAATGTTGGTCAACTAGAGGACGGTGCATGTATTATGTCAAGAGATAAGTATTTAGATATCACTAAAACAAAAGGTGTTCTAAGAAACTCTCATTAGATGAAACCAAAAATTTTAGTGTCTCGAAAAATTTCTGATGATGCTGAAGAAATATTAAAAAAAGAATTTGATGTAACTCTTAATTTAGAAGACAAACCTTACTCATATGAGGAATTAATAAAACTTTCTAATGAATTTGATGGTTTAATCTCTACAAGTTTTGATAAATTAGATAAAAATTTTTTTGATAGTTTAAATGGAAAATTAAAAATTATTGGTCATGTTGGAGTTGGGTATGATAATATTCATACACAATCAGCCAAAGAAAAAAATATCAAAGTTTCAAATACGCCAAATGTATTAAATGATGCTGTAGCAGAAATAACAATCCTTTTAATTTTAGCATCGGCAAGAAGAATTGGTGAGGCTTATAATTTAGTTAAGTCCAATGCTTGGAAAGATCATAGACCAGATATAACTAAATTAATGGTTGGTAATGAAATTACTGGAAAAACTTTAGGTATAATCGGCATGGGAAGAATTGGACAAATAGTTGCAGATAGGGCTAGAGCGTTTAAAATGAAAATAGTTTATTACAATAGAAATAAGTTATCTAATGATTTAGAAAAAGATGCAACTTATTATCCCGATTTAAAATCAATGCTTCCAAATTGTGATTATATAAGTTTACATACTCCTGCTACCCCAGAAACTAAAAATATAATTAATTTAGAAAGTTTAAAATTATTTCCAAAACATTCAGTTTTCATAAATACTTCGAGAGGATCAACAGTAGATGATGATGCTCTAATTGAAGCTTTACAAAATAAAAAAATCTATGGAGCTGGATTAGATGTTTTTAATAATGAACCTAACCTTGATAAGAGATATCTAAAGTTAGAAAATTGTTTTGTTCTTCCTCATGTAGGTAGTGCGACACATGAAACCCGACTAGCTATGAGTATGTTAGCCGTGAATAATATAAAATGTTTTTTCTCTCAAAAACCTCTTTTATCAGAAGTTGTCTAAATCATACAACTTTTAGTTGTAATTACATAAATTAATTATCTTAAGAAATTTATTTCTGTCTTTTGTTTGAATTTTTTTTCTCTTTATGTTTAAATTTAGAAAAACATAACCGAGAGGGAAAATAATGTTAAAATTAATAACAAAAATAACTGCTGCTATAGCTGTGGTCTCTATTGCTTTATTTGGTTCTGCAAATGCAAAAACTCTAAAAATAGAAACTCACTTTACAGCTAGCTCGCCTAATGGTGAAGTTGCAGCTCAATTCGCTAAAAACGTTGAAAAGTTTTCTGGCGGAAGCTTAAAAGTACAAATGTTCTACTCATCATCAGTTACAGGAAAGTCTGCTGAGGTATTTAACTCTGCACAAACTGGAATTATTGACTGTGATATGACAGGTGCTGGATATCAAACTGGTAAAAATGCAGCTTTCCAATTCGCAGGCGATGTAATGGGTGGATATGACAACCCGTATCAACAATATGAATTCTTGAATTTCCCAGGAGCTCAAGAAGCTGTTGATGCACTATACAACAAATATGGAATGACTTTAATCGGATGGTGGATACCAGGACATGAGTCTTTAATATCTAGCAAACCAATTCCAGATGTTGCGTCTATCAAAGACTTTAAATTTAGATCGCCTCCAGGAATGGAAAGTATGATCTTTACAGCATTAGGTGCTAAGCCGATTGTGATGGATTTTGGTGAAGTTCCAACTGCTTTACAAACTGGTCTAATTGATGGTGCCGACTATTCATCTTTAGCTACAAACTATGCAGGTGGACACTATGAGCAAAATAAATATGCTACATATCCAGGTTTCCACTCTATGCCTGCTGACCATTTAGCTTGTAATACAAAAGTTTGGAATAAGTTAAAGCCTCATGAAAAAGGTGCAATGCTAGCAGCAATCGAAATCTGCGGTAGAACAATCACTAGTTTAGTCGAGAGAAAAAATGCTGAAGCAGTTAAAGCTTTAACTGCTATGGGAGTTACTCTTCATGACTGGTCTAGAGAAGATAGACTTAAGTTCAGAAATGCTGCACTTGGAGCTTGGGAAGAATGGAAGAAAAAATCTCCTGAAGCTGCTGCTCTTATTGAGATACACAAAGCTTACATGAAAGCTAACGGTATCCTATAATTATTAGCAACATAAAAAAATATTGAAGGGCCTGAGATGGCCCTTCTCATTTAACAATTTTTTTGCCAATGGACGATAAAGAGCTTCAAGATAAACAATTAAAAGAGCAAAGTGAAAAAGTTGCAAGTAAAGACGATTTTCCAATATTTTGGATAGATAGAATTTCTCTATTTTTAAGCCATACAATAAAATATTTAATTCCTGTAATAGTTCTTGTGATGATGTACGAAATTTTCATGAGATATGTCTTGTTTAAACCTACCTTATGGGCCAATGAATTATGCCTATGGTTGGCTGGTGTTTGTTATTTAGTCGGAGGCATATATGCAACAAGATTAAGAAGCCATATTAGAATAGTATTATTATACGATTATGTTAGTAGACCAACACAGCGAATTTTTGATCTAATTAGTACAATAGTTATTGTTCTTTTTGCAGGGGCTGTAATTTATGGTGGTATGGAGGATGCTTACAGATCATTTGTAAACTGGGAGAGATTTGCAACTTATTGGGATCCACCGATACCAGCTACTATGAAACCACTTACACTAATATGTGTATTTCTTATTGCACTTCAGTCTATTAACAATTTAATAATTGATTGGAGAAATCCTAAAGAAAGACAATACGATCCCGCTAAAGATTTAGAATAAAATGGAATTTGAAATAGGAACACTCTCGATAATACTGATTGTTGGATTGCTAGCCCTTATAGCTATTGGTGTTCCAATGGGTTTCGCCTCAGGTTTTATGGGAGCAGTACTCGTATTTTTATATATAGGTGAGCATGCATTAGGAATTCTACTTTCAAGATATTATTCGCTTGTTGTAACGTATTCTTTCTTATCAGTACCCTTATTTATATTCATGGCCTCCTTACTTGAACGCTCAAATATAGCGAGAGATTTATATGATGCATTAAATGCTTGGTTAAGAAAAACTAGAGGAGGAGTTGGTGTTGTTACTGCAATCATGGCAACAATTATGGCTGCGATGAGTGGAATTATCGGAGGAGAAATAGTTTTATTAGGACTGATTGCGCTACCTCAGATGTTGAGATTGAAATATGATCAAGATATGTCGATTGGTATTATTTGTGCATCAGGTTCGCTAGGTACTATGATACCCCCATCTATCGTTTTAATTATTTATGGATTGACAACAGAAACATCAATTACAATGTTATTTCAAGAAGCTATTGTTCCAGGTCTAATGATTTCAGGTTTAATTATTACTTACATACTTATACGAACAAGGTTACAACCGCATCTTGCACCATTAAGTGATGAACCAGCCTTAACTTTAAAAGAAAAAATGTCTTACCTTCCAGGCCTTTTACCACCAATTGGTATTGTAATAATTGTTTTAGGTTCAATTTATTCTGGAATAACAGGTATCACAGAAGCAGCAGGTATGGGTGTAGTTGCAACATTAATTATAATAGGCGCAAGAAAAGAGCTGACATGGTTTCTATTTAAAGATGCGCTTGTTCGAACTTTCAAAGCATCAGGTACGATTTTAACTATTACATTTGGAGCTACGGTTTTAGCTGGAGCTTATTCTTTAGCGGGTGGACCAACTTATGTAGCCGAAACTATTTTAGCTTATGATTTAAAACCAATGTACTTAATCTTTATGATGCAAGTAATGTTTTTGATAATGGGTGCTTTTATGGATTGGGTTGGAATTGTCCTACTGGCTATGCCTGTATTTTTACCAATAGTTCTTGCACTTGGTTTTGATCCTATATGGTTTGGAATCTTATTTTGTGTGAATATGCAAGTCTCATTTTTAAGCCCACCTTTTGGTCCAGCAGCTTTTTATTTAAAATCGGTAGCACCTCCACATATTTCATTAACAGATATTTTCAGAGGATTTGCTCCATTCGTAGTAATTCAGTTAATTGTCTTAGCATGTGTAATGTACTTTCCAGAAGCAATGACACAAAATTTCCACGAATTCGTACCCAAAAAATAAATGAAAAAAAAAATAGGTTTTATAGGCATAGGCCTGATGGGCCTGCCAATGTCTAAAAATTTAGTAAAAGCTGGATATGATTTAACAGTATTCAATAGATCAAAGAATAAAGCAGAGCCACTAAAAGAATTTGGTGCAAAAATTTCAAATACGTTAAATGATGCTGTGGATGGAAGTGATATTGTTATCACAATGTTAACAGATGATACTGCTGTTGATGAGGTGATGAATAACGATGATTTTTTAAAAAGCTTAAAATCTGGTGCGATAGTTATTGATATGAGTTCAGTTAAACCAACTACAGCAACTAAACATGGTAATAATTTAAAATTAAAAAGAATAAATTATTTGGACGCACCTGTATCTGGAGGAACAATTGGTGCAGAAGAAGCCTCGTTAGCTATAATGGTTGGGGGAGAGCAAAATATTTTTGACGATGCATTTGATATTTTAAAAAAAATGGGTAACCCAACATTAGTCGGTCCAATTGGAAGTGGACAAGTTTCAAAATTAGCAAATCAAATCATAGTTGGTTTAACAATTGGTGCTGTGGCTGAAGCTGTTACTCTTTGTGAAAAAGCTGGAGCAGATCCAAATAAAATGATCAAAGCTTTGTCAGGTGGATGGGCAGATAGCAAAGTTCTACAGACACATGGAAAAAGAATGATCAATAAAGATTTTACTCCAAAAGGTAGAACATCAGTTCATTTAAAAGATATGAATAATATCTTAGAATGTGCAAATAATTATAATACTCATTTACCTATTTCAAATTTGGTTAAAGAAATGTATAAATCTCTTGTTGAAAATGGACATGGAGAAACAGACCATAGTTCACTTTATAAAGAAATTGAAAGGATAAATAATAAATGAGTGGAAGACTAGAAGGTAAAAAAATTGTAGTTACAGCAGCAGGCCAAGGTATCGGAAAAGCAACAGCAATCGCTTTTCATAATGAAGGAGCCCATGTAATAGCAACAGATTTGAATGAAAAAACTTTAGCTGATTTGAATAAAGAATATCCTAATATTAAAATTAAAACTTTAGACTCTACTGACAACAAAGCAATTTTAGATTTTGTTAAAACACTCGATGAAGTAAATGTTCTATTTAATGCAGTAGGATTTGTTCATCATGGAACAATTTTAGATTGTGAAGAAAAAGATTGGGACTTTTCTTTTGATGTAAACATAAAATCTATGTACTTCATGTGCAGAGCAATTTTACCATTAATGGTGCAGCAAAATGGTGGAAGTATAATCAATGTTTCATCTATTGCCTCCAGTTTAAAAGGTTTACCAAATAGATTTGTTTATGGCGCTTCAAAAGCTGCAATTATTGGGTTAACTAAGTCTATAGCTTCAGACTTTGTAAAACAAAATATAAGATGTAATTCAATTGCACCAGGAACAGTTTTCTCTCCTTCTTGGCAAGATAGGGTAAACCAAAGCCCTGATCCTGTTCAAGCTAAGAAAGATTTTATAGCAAGACAACCAATGGGAAGACTAGGAACAGCTGAGGAAATTGCTTCAATGGCTATTTATTTAGCTGGCGATGAATCAACATTTACAACAGGAAATACATTTTCTGTTGACGGTGGAATGACAATTTAAATAAAAAGGAGAAACAATGAAACTATTAAGAGTAGGAGAAAAAGGAAAAGAAAAACCAGCAATTTTAGACGCTGATGGAAAAATAAGAGACATAAGTTCTCACATAAAGGACTTAAACCCAGAAAATTTAAATTTTGAAACAATGTCAAAAATTCAAAGTGCAGACGCATCAAGTCTTCCTGAGCTTTCATCTAATCAAAGAGTAGGTTCATGTATTACAAGTCCTGGAAAATTTGTTGCAATAGGGCTTAATTATTCAGATCATGCAGCTGAAGTCGGTGCCGATATTCCTAAAGAACCAATAATGTTTATGAAGGCTACTAGCTCAATGTGTGGTCCTAATGATGATGTAGAAATAGTTTCTGGATCAAAAAAACTAGATTGGGAAGTTGAACTTGGAATTGTAATAGGAAAAGAAGCAAAACATATTTCAGAAAGTCAATCACAAGATCATATTTTAGGATATTGTTTAGTAAACGACGTTAGTGAACGAGAATGGCAAATTGAAAAAATGGGACAATGGGTTAAAGGAAAGTCTCATGACACTTATGGACCTACTGGGCCTTACTTAGTAACTAAGGATGAAATAAAAGATATTAATAATTTAAAGATGATGCTGGATGTAAATGGCGAAAGAATGCAAACAGGAAATACAAGTACTATGATTTTTAATGTAGATATTATTGTATCTTATGTGAGTAAATTCATGTCATTACAACCTGGAGATATTATAACTACAGGAACTCCTCCAGGTGTAGGCATGGGAAGAAAGCCTCAAGTATTTTTAAAAGCTGGTGATGAAATGAAATTATCTATAGAAAATTTAGGAGAACAGAACTCTAAAGTAGTTGCTGTTTAATAATTGTGAAGATCAGCTCAATCAAAAGTCATGTACTTAGATATGAGTTGGATAAAGAATTAGGATATTCTCAACAATACTACAATCACAGAACCGCTCACTTAGTAGAGATAGAAACTGATGAAGGTATTACGGGTTGGGGAGAATGTTTTGGCCCTGGAAATATAGCTCTCGCTAACAAATATATTGTAGAAAAAGTAATACAGCCTTTAATAATAGGAGAAGACCCAATTAATAAAGAATATATCTGGCATAAAGTTTATAATTTACTTAGAGATAGTGGCCAGAAAGGAATGCCTATTCAGGCATTATCAGGAATTGATATAGCATTGTGGGATATACTGGCAAAAAAAGCAAAATTGCCTCTTTATCAATTATTAGGTGGAAAAACCAACAGCAAAATTCCAGTTTATGGTTATGGCATGATGCTGCAAAAAAAATCTGTCGAGGAATTGTGTGAATTATTCAAAAAAGAAGCCAATCAAATAAAAGAAAAAAACTTCAAGGCGATGAAGATGAAAGTTGGCTTAGGTCCAAAAGAAGATTTAAAGTTAGTTAGCGCAGTAAGAGAAGCAATTGGAAACGATTTTAAACTAATGGTCGATGCCAATCATGCATATAATAAAAATGATGCTTTATATGTGGGTAGAGGATTAGATGAAATGGAAATTTATTGGTTTGAGGAACCTGTGGCACCTGAAGATTACCATGGATACAAAGAACTTAAAGAAAAATTAAAAACAAATATTGCTGGTGGTGAAGCAGAGTTTACAAAATATGGTTGGAACAAATTAATTAAAAATAATTGCATTGATATAGCCCAACCAGAAGTTTGCGGTTTAGGTGGAATAACAGAATATTTAAAAGTATCAGCATTAGCTCAGTCGAATTTCATCCCAATTGTTAATCATGTATGGGGTTCAGCTTTAAGTGTAGCAGTAAACCTGCATTTACTTACTTCTTTACCAGATATGCCAGGTGGACTATTTCCAATAAAATCAATGTTAGAGTTTGATACCACTGAAAAAAATATTTTTATTACAGATCTTGCTGATGAAAATTTTTCAATTTTAGATCAGGTTAAAGATAAAGATGGATTTGCTTCCCCATTAGAAAATATAGGAATTGGAATTAATCCAAAAAAAGATTTTATAAAAGAATACACGTATAATGGCTAAGATTATAACTTCAAAACCTGAAGTTTTGTGGAATCTAAAATGTACATTAGGTGAAGGTACTTTATGGGTCAAAGAGCATAATTCAATTTATTTTACAGACATCAAAAAAAAAAGAATTCATATTTTAAATTTAAAAAATAAAAAAAAAGTAACTATTAAAGTAAATAAAGAAATAGGATTTTTAGCTCATATAAAAAATTATATATTTATATTTGGTCTCCAAGGTGAATTAAGAATTGTAAATTTAAAAAATAAAAAAAAAATTAAATCAATAGCCATTGAAAAGTCATTAAAAATGAACAGGATTAATGATGGCAAAACAGATCTTAACGGAAAACTTTGGTTTGGAACAATGGATAACCCTGAAAGAAATATACCAAATGGCTCTCTTTATTGCCTAGATAAAAAATTTAATCTTAAAAAAGTAGATGACAATTACATGATTACTAATGGACCTGCATTTATTGATAAAAAAAGCTTTTATCATACAGACAGTAGAAAAAGGATAATCTACAAAATTAAGATAGATAAAAATGGAGATATAATTAGTAAAAAAATATTTAAAAGATTTTCAAATAAGGAAGGAGTGCCAGATGGCATGACCTTAGATAAAGCTGGAAATTTATGGGTATGCCAATTTCATGGAGCTTGCGTACGTGTTTTAAATAAATTTGCCAAACAGATACATAAGATCAATTTACCCGCTAAAAATGTTACTAATTGTGCCTTTGGTGGTCCAAAAAATTCAGATTTATTTGTCACATCTGCTTTAAAAGGCATGAAAAACAGTGAAATTAAAAAATTTAAATTTTCAGGAAGTTTATTTAAAATACAAACTAATGCTATTGGTATAAACCAGAAAAAGTTTGTAATTAAAAATGCTAAAAAGAGACCTCTACTATGAAAGAATACCCACAAAATCTCTTAGAGATGACGTTCGATTTTTAGGAAACATATTAGGAAGAGTAATTAAAGAACAAGAGGGAAAGAAATTCTATGATATAGTTGAAAAAATTAGATTACTTTCCAAAGCAAACATTGCTAACAAAAATCGTAAAGATCCATTTAAAAAAATTTTAAACGAAATTAAAAAATTACCACCACATTTACTGTTTAAATTAACTCGCGCATTTAATCATTTTATGAACTTCTATAATTTGGCTGAGTCAATTGATGCTTCTAGGACTTTAGATCTTTATGAAAATGTGAAACAAGAGAAAAAATTTCAAAATATTTTCATAGAAGAAATATTTGAAAATTTTTTCAAAAATAAAAAAATATCTAATAATAAAATTTATAATATTGCCAAAAGTCTAAATATAGGAATTGTACTCACAGCACATCCAACCGAAGTAAAAAGAAGAACTTTGATACAGAAATACCATTCCTTAACAGAAATATTAGAGCAAAGAAATCTACTTAAAAATTATCCCTCAAAATTAAAAATTTTAGATCGTAAAGTTTTTGATGAAATCACGATTATATGGAATACCGATGAAATTAAAAGATCTAAACCAACCCCTGCAGAAGAAGCAAGATGGGGACTTGCAATTATAGAAGATAGCTTGTGGGATACAATTCCTAAAGTATACAGAAGATTAAATCAAATATTTGAAAAAAATATGGGTAAGGGTTTGCCCAAAAATTTTAATCCTATTGAGTTTGGATCATGGATGGGTGGTGATAGGGATGGCAATCCATTTGTTACTGCAGAAGTTACTAAAAGAGTTATTTTGTTATCGAGGTGGGAGGCAGCTAAACTTTATGAGAAGTCAATGACAAAGTTAATTAGATCTTACTCTATGGAAAAATGTTCAAAAAAAATATTAAAAACTACAGGAAAAACATTCGAGCCCTATAGAGTTTATCTAAGACCTTTAAGAGATAAATTAAGAAAAACGCATAGAGCAATAGAAGGTTATTTAACAAACAATAAATCTTTAAATGAAAATGATTTACTATCAGAAAGAGAAGAAATTTTAAAACCATTGAGAGTGGTAAGAGAGTCATTAGAACAAAACCAAAGTGAAAATATAGCTAGTGGTGATTTATTAGATTTAATGCGAAGAGCTAAGTGTTTTGGAATAAATCTTGCACGACTTGATATCAGACAAGAGTCTTCAAGACATTCTCAATTATTAGGAGAATACATAAAGAAAAAACTAAACCAAAATTATTCTACCTGGGATGAGGATCAAAAAATAAAATATTTATCAAATAAAATGCAAAACAAAAATGTACTAAAAAAATTTCAATTTAAAAATAAGGAAAACAAAGAGGTTTGGTCAACATTTAAAGTATTGGCAAGTCAACCTAAAGAGTGTTTAGGAGCGTATGTAATCTCAATGACATCCTCAGCATCAGATATCTTATCAGTTATGTTTTTCCAAAAAGAGGCTAACATTAAGAATAGACTTAGAGTAGTTCCTCTTTTTGAAACACTTGATGATCTTATAAATGCAAAACCAATAATGGAAAAACTTTTTTCATTAAAATGGTACAGAAAAGATATTAATAATAAGCAAGAAATTATGATTGGGTACTCTGATTCAAGTAAGGATGCTGGAAAGCTCTCAGCAAGTTGGCATCAATTTAAATTACAAGAAGAAATAATTAAGCTTGCTAAAAAATATAAAATAGACGTTACATTTTTTCATGGCAGAGGAGGGTCTGCAGGAAGAGGTGGTGGGCCTATACAAGCAACATTGAGATCACAGCCAGCAGGTTCAGTGAATGGTAAAATTCGAATAACCGATCAAGGAGAAGTAATACAGCAAAAATACGGTTATGAGCCTTTAGCAAAATATAATCTGTGCAGTTATATAGGATCTGTTATGGAAGCTACTTTAAATCCACCACCAAAACCAAAAGACAGTTGGAGGCAATTAATTCAAAGTATGTCTGAGATATCAACAAGTTCCTATAGAAAAAATATAAATCAAAGTTCAGATTTTATAAGATATTTTAAAACCGTAACTCCTCATATGGCACTTGGGAAATTATCAATTGGCTCTAGACCTTCTAAAAGAAAAAATGTTGATAATATTAATAGTTTAAGAGCTATTCCTTGGGTTTTTGCCTGGACTCAAATTAGATTAATGTTACCCGCTTGGTTAGGCACTGCCGAGGCTTTAAGATATTCATCTATAAAGAAATTTAAAAAAACACTTATTGATATGGAAAAAAACTGGCCTTATTTTAATTCAACAATGGACTTGCTTGACATGGTACTTTCTAAGGTCGACCCAGAAATATCAAAAATTTATGAAAAAAACCTAGCTGATGATAAACTTATTAGAGTAGGAAAAAAATTAAGATTTCAATTTGATGCTGTTAAAAAATTAAATGATCAAATAACACCAAAAGAAATTTTTAAACAAAGAAAAATTTTTAGAGGTCCAGCAATTATTAGAAACATATATTCTGAAATCCTTAATGTTTTACAAGCAGTAGTGATGAATAAGCTTTTAAAAAGAAATTTAAATAAAAAAGATAAAAAAGATTTAAATGATGCAATGATGGCATCAATTGCAGGTATTTCTGCAGCTATCAAAAATACTGGATAATGATTGAATTTATTTTAGCTTTTGGAGCTGGTTTGCTTAGCTTTTTATCTCCGTGTGTTCTGCCTCTAATACCAGGATATATATCATATATATCAGGATCAACCCTTAATGAATTACTTGAAAAAAAAACCGTAAATATTTTTCCTATTATTTTATTTGCAGTTGGATTTTCTATAGTATTCATAAGTTTTGGAGCTACAGCTACATTTTTAGGATCTCTAATTTTAGATAATTCATATCAACTCAGAATTGGGGCCGGAGTAATTATAATTATATTCTCGCTACAAATATTGGGGCTAATAAATCTAAAGTTTTTAAATTATGAGAAGAGATTTCAGACAAATAACAATACTGGAATAATAAGTTCTATACTAATTGGGATGGCTTTTGGTTTTGGCTGGACACCTTGTATTGGTCCAATTTTAGGATCAATTCTTGCAATCGCATCAACTGAAGATAGTATTAACAAAGGAATTGGTCTATTATCATTTTATTCTCTCGGACTAGCAATTCCCTTTGTTCTATCAGGTTACTTGATACAAAAATTTATGATTTTTTCTAAAAATTTAAAAGCAAAAATGAAGATGATAAATATGTTTGGAGGATCTCTACTTTTAATTACGGGTATACTAATGATCACTAACCAGTTGCAAGCTTTAGGTTATTATCTTCTTGAGTATATGCCTTTTCTACAAAGCATAGGTTAAATTAATTTATATTAAACTTTCTTTGTAAATGTCTAAGCTTGCTATCAGTACTATCATATTCAATATAGCACCCTTGTAAAAATCGTTTACCCTCATTTGGATTAAATTCTGTTCTACCATGAAGTAATCTGTAATTATCCATCATAATTAAATCTCCAGACATTAATTTAAATTCTATTCTATAGAAATCAGAGTTATATAAATCAGATAATTTTTTTCTAGCTTTATAATAAAGGTCTAGTTCTTCTTTTCTTAAAACCGGAACGTAATCAAGCCGAGGACTAAATCTAACTTGTTTAAAATTCTTCTTTTCATCGAGCTCTATTAATTCAGACCAGTCTTCTAAAATCACATCTTTATCAATAAATTTAAATTTTACTTTCACTTTAGTTAATATTTCATAATATTCAGGAAAGTCTTTTTTTAAATCCTCAGTAACAGTATAACCATCGACCAACGTAGATAAACCACCAGTTACTTCATTTTCAATACAATGCAATATCTGAATACAAGGGACTGGATTTCTATATGGATTATCGGTATGAGGAGCCAAAGGTAAAGGTGTATATGCAAGATCATTAGGATTAGGTTTTGATGAAACATTAAAGTGTTCACCAAAATTAGTTCTTCTAACACTACCCAAAGAGTTAGCAAATTTGATTAAATAATTATCATGTGTCGGAACATTCTTTAAAATTGCAAATCCATACTTGTAAAAAGACGCAAGTAATTCATGCATTTCAATACTTTCATAAATAGTCTCATTAAAATTAAATTTTTTTACGTCATTAAGTGATGAAGTCCATTTTACTTTTTCTTTAATTTTACTAATTGAGTTGGAACTTTTAAATTCTCGAATAATTTTATTAATATCAATTTTAGTTTCTATTCCATCTGAAAAAGTTAGGCTTAGGAGGTCTTTTTCAATTATTGCTGATTTGATAATGACGTCTGATTCCATTGTACTTGGATCAAACAGTCTCTGCTGTGTCTTTTGATCAAGTAATTCAATATTTTCTACTCTTTCTCTTAGCCAAAAAGGATGAATTTCTTCATTCAGATTTTCATCTCTAAAGAAAACCTTATTATTATCTAATTCAATTTTCATAAAATTGAGCATTAATTAAAAAATATCTTTAATCAAGAGAAATTAAGTAGTATTTGGAATTATGGATAGCAATCTGATAATTAAAAATAATGAATTTCCAAAGTTTTTGAACCAACTAGCAATTGATTTAACGAATTTTTATTTTAAAAAACTTAATAAGCCTTTTAAAGTTAATAATAAATTACTTGGCAAAGGATATGACCCTGTTACTACATGCGATAAAGCTTTTGAAAAATTCATTAGAGCGAAGATAGGAAAAAAATTTCCTGGTCATGAAATTATTGGAGAAGAATTTGGTTACAAAAAAACTAAAAGTGATTTTAGTTGGGTAATTGATCCCATAGATGGAACCAGGTCATTTGTTATAGGAAGTCCTACTTGGAGTAATTTAATATCAGTAAATTACAAAGGTGATCCAATATTTGGTTTGGCAAACTTCCCAATGTTAAACAAATATTATTATAATCAATCTCCAAAAATTGCATATGTTGTTGAAAATAAAAAAAGAAAAAAAATATCAGTCAACAAGAGTGTTAAATTTAAAGATATCAAATTAACTGCTGGTTTTCATGGAGCAATTTCATTAAATCAACAAAAAAAAATTCCAAAACTCATTAAATTGATACAATTCCCTTGTTCAGATGCATTGTCATATGCTCAGATATGTGAGGGTAGAATTGATGTTGTATTGCAATGCAACAATAAAATTTGGGACATTCATCCACTAATACCAATTATCAATGCATCTGGTGGTATTACTACAACTTGGAATAATAAAGACGCAAAGCAAGCAGGACATGTTGCTGTATCATCTAATAAAATAATTCATAAAAAAATATTAGGTTTGCTAAAACCCATCGTATAATAATGGAAATTCTTGTTCTTCAACATATAAATATTGAAGATCCTGGTTATATAAAAGATTTAATGATTAAAGATGGAGTTAATATTACAACTATTGAATTAGATGAAGGCGAAAAAATTCCGAATAATTTAAATTTTTTTGACGGTATGCTATGTATGGGTGGACCTATGGATACTTGGATGGAAAAGGATTTTCCTTGGCTCATCGAAGAAAAAAAAAAAATTAAAGAGTTCGTTGTAGAATTAAATAAGCCATACTTAGGTTTTTGTCTCGGATGTCAATTACTAGGAGAAGCAATAGGAGGAAAAGTAGTTAAAACTAATAATCCTGAAATTGGAATGCTGGATGTAAACTTTTTAGATGAAAAAAAGAAAGATATACTTTTCGCAGATTTTCCTCAAAAAATTACATCATTGCAATGGCACTCTTATGAAGTTCAAGAATTAGAAAAAAATAAAGATGTAACATTGATTGCTTCATCAAAAGAGACAAAATATCAAATATTTCGATATAAAAATAATGCTTATGGCATTCAATTCCACATAGAGATCAAAGATACAACTGTAAATGATTGGGGTTGTGTCCCTGAATATAAGTCAGTACTAGAAAATCAATTAGGACAGGGTGCTCTGGAAAAATTTGATAAAGACGCCAAAGAAAATATGAAAAATATGAATAATTATTCAAAAATTTTATATACTAACTTCAAAAACGATATCATTCTTAACGATTAAGTTACCTATTTTACCCTTGTAGTTAATCCATTAATCAGGTTTAATTTTGTTTGTAATAATTAGGAGGAAAAATGAAATTTAAAAATTTTATTAAAATTTTCTTTGCAATTTTATTTGTTTTTGTATCAACACATTCATACGCGAAAACAATTAAATGGTCTATGCAAGGAGATAGCTTAACTTTGGATCCTCATGCCCAAAATGAAGGTCCCACAACACAAGTTTCAAGACAGGTCTATGAAGCACTTGTAACAAGAGGTTTAGATATGAGTATTGAACCTCAACTTGCAACTGATTGGAAAACAACTGATCCAAATACTTGGGTTTTTAATTTAAGAAAAGGTGTAAAATTTTCTGACGGTACAGATATGACTGCAAAAGATGTTGTATTTAGTATTTTGAGAGCAAAACAACCTACATCAGATTTTAAAGAATACATAAGTACAATTTCTGATGTTAAAGAAATTGATAACTACACTGTTCAAGTGAGTACAAGTAAACCAAATCCAATTCTTTTAAACCAATTATCAAATATTTTTATAATGTCTAAAAAATGGTCTATTGATTTCGGAGCAACAGTTTCACAAAACTGGGATGGTGGAGAAGAAACATTCTCAGCAACTAATGCAATGGGAACTGGACCATTCAAAATTACTCTAAGAGAGCCAAATACCAAGACAGTATTTGAGAGAAATAGTAATTGGTGGGGTTCAATGAAAGATAATAGTCTTAGTGAAATACACCTATTACCAATTAAAAACTCAGCTACAAGAGTTGCAGCATTATTATCTGGTGAAGTTGATTTAGTAACTGATGCTCCAGTTCAAGACTTAGCTAGAATTGGAAATTCTGCAGATCATGAAGTAGTGAGTACTGCTCAAATGCGGACAATCTTTTTAGGTATGGACCAAGCAGCAGATAAATTAAGATCTGGAAATACTGGTGATAATCCATTTAAGAAAAAAGAGGTAAGACAAGCCCTTTATCAAGCAATAGATATTGAAGCAATAAAGAAAAAAGTAATGAGAGGTCTCAGTGAGCCTGCAGGAATCATAACTTTTCCTGGTGTAAATGGATACACACAAGACCTAGATAAAAGATTGCCTTATGATGTTGATGCAGCTAAAAAATTATTAGCTGATGCAGGATATCCAAAAGGTTTTGATGTTGAACTAAGATGCCCTAATGACAGGTATGTAAATGATGAAGCAATTTGCACTGCAGTAGTTGGAATGTTAGGTAAAATAGGCGTTAATGTAAACTTATTTGCTCAAACTAAAAGTAAACATTTTAAAGAACTCAAAGAAGATAAAGGTGATTTCTATATGCTAGGATGGGGAGTTCCAACATTAGATAGTCATTATGTTTTCCATTATTTGTATGAGTCAGGTGCTAGCTGGAATAAAGTAAACTTTAGTAACAGCGAAGTTGATGCTGCTATAAGAGTTATGGAAGGTGAAGTTGACCTAGATAAAAGAAATGCAGCTATTGCAAATGCTTGGAAAATTGTAAAAGATGATATTTCATATCTTCCTCTACATCACCAAGTAATTTCTTGGGCAACTAAAAAAAATGTAGATGTTCCAATAAGACCGAATAATGAACCATTATTCCGTTTTGCAAGTTTTAAATAAATAACTTTTTTATAAGCCCTTTGTTTAACAAAGGGCTTATAAGTATAAATATTTCTTAAATTGATAAAGTATTTTTTCAAACGTCTGATTCAATCAGTAATAGTGATGCTTGTTGTATCATTTGTTTCGTTTTCTTTATTTAACTTTGTGGGTGATCCAATTAACAATATGGTTGGTGAAGAAACTTCTGATGAAGAAAGAGCAGAATTAAGAGAAACTCTAGGATTAACAGATCCAATACATATTCAATTTTCAAGGTTTGTAGTTAATGCTTCTAAAGGGGAATTTGGGATTTCATATCAGCTTAGAAGACCAGTTTCAGAATTAATTATTGAAAGATTACCAGCAACTATGGAATTAGTTTTAATTTCTGCATTAATTGCGTTAGTTTCAGGCACTTTATTGGGAGTTTATACAGGTATTAATAGAAAAGGTTTTTTGAGTGATTTTATATTGGCCATATCACTCTTAGGAGTATCTCTTCCAACTTTTGTAATTGGTATACTTTTTATTTACTTATTCGCAGTCATATTAGGCGTTCTCCCATCCTTTGGAAGAGGAGAGGTGATTGACTTAGGATTTTGGACTACTGGACTTTTAACAGTTTCAGGATTGAAAGCAATTATACTTCCATCTGTAACACTTAGTCTTTTTCAAATGACATATATAATTAGATTAGTAAGAGCTGAGATGATGGAAATATTACAAACTGATTATATAAAATTTGCCAGAGCTCGAGGCATAAGTGAAAAAAGTATTAATTATAAACATGCACTAAAAAATGGATTAATTCCTGTCATAACTATAGCAGGAATAAACATAGGTACGTTAGTTGCTTTCTCAATTATTACCGAAACTGTTTTTCAATGGCCTGGTATGGGCTTTTTATTTATTCAGGCGGTTCAATTCGTAGATATACCAATTATGTCGGCTTATTTAGTATTTATAGCTTTTGTATTTGTGATGATAAATTTTATTGTAGATATTCTATATTATTTTATTGATCCAAGAATTCGAGTTAAAGGTGATGCTACAAGTGGATAATAAAACACTAAATTCTTGGGAAAGACTAAGAGATAGCGACATTTACTTTAGTTTTATTAAATCTCCAACTGCAATTGTATCATCAGTAATATTATTAATAATTTTCTTTTGTTCTTTTTTTGTTGAGTTTGTAACTCCTCATAACCCTTTTGACCCTGCATCATTATCTTTAATGGAAGCTTTTACTCCTCCTTCTTGGACTGAAGATGGTATGGCAAAATTTATTCTTGGTACTGATGGACAAGGAAGAGATATGCTTTCAACAATATTATATGGTTCAAGAATTTCTTTAATAGTTGGATTTTCTGCAATTATTTTTAGTTTAATTTTAGGTGTCTCCCTAGGTTTAACAGCAGGTTACTTTGGTGGAAAATATGAAATGATAGTAATGAGATTAACAGATGTCCAATTAACTGTGCCAAGTATATTAATGGCTCTATTAGTTGATGGTATTGCAAGAGGTATCATCTCCAGAGAAATGCACGATGAGATGGCAATATATGTTTTAATTTTTGCAATAGGCATTTCAGAGTGGCCTCAATTTGCAAGAGTTTCTCGTGCAGCAACTTTAGTAGAAAAAAATAAAGATTATGTTTCAGCTTCATCAATTATAGGTGTTTCAAATTTACTTATTATGTTTAAGCATATACTGCCAAATATAATGAGACCTATTTTAGTAATAGGCACAATTGGATTAGCTCTTGCTATAATTGCAGAGTCAACATTGAGTTTTTTAGGAGTGGGAGTTCCTCCAACAACACCTTCATTGGGTACTTTAATTAGATTAGGAAATGATTTTTTATTTTCAGGTGAATGGTGGATAACATTCTTTCCTGCAATATTCTTAGTTATTCTTGCTTTTTCAATTAATTTATTAGGAGATTGGATGAGAGATACGCTTAACCCAAGGTTAAAAAAATGACTTTTCTTAAAATAAGTAATTTGAGTGTCGACTATAAAATGAGAAAAGAAACAGTAAATGCTGCAAAAAACATTAGTATAGACATTAAAAAAGGTGAAATTGTTGGATTAGTTGGGGAGTCTGGTTCTGGAAAAAGTACTGTAGCTAATTCAATTGTAAATTTAATTGATGAACCAGGTAAAATTTCAAGTGGATCAATATTGATGGGAGAAACAAATATCTGCGAAAATCCAGAAACAATTGTTCAGTATCGAGGAAAAAAAATTGGATTAATATTTCAAGATCCTCAAACCTCTTTAAATCCAATTTTAACAATTGGTGAACAGCTTATAGAAACAATACAGACTCACTTAAATTTAAGTTCAGAGGATGCAAAAAATAAAGCAATTAATTTATTAAAAGAAGTTGGGATCAAGGATGCCGAGAAAAGGTTTTATAATTATCCTCACCAATTTTCTGGTGGTATGAGACAAAGAGTTGTTATTTCTCTTGCTTTATGTTGCGAACCCGAATTATTAATTGCAGATGAACCAACTACAGCACTAGACGTTTCTATTCAGTCTCAAATTCTAGAATTAATCAAAAGACTAACAAAAGAGAGAAACTTAGCTGTAATACTCATTACCCACGATATGGGAGTTATCGCTGAAACTACAGATAGAGTGGCTGTAATGAAAAATGGAGACTTAGTTGAGCTAGGTTTAACCAAACAGATATTGGTTGAGCCTAAGGAAAAATACACAAAAAGCCTAGTTAGCTCTGTACCACCGACTAATAAAAAAATATCTAGATTTACAATAATTGAAAAAGAGAACGTTAATAATCAAAATAATAACATTAAAATATTAAACAGGTGGTCTAAAAAGATAATTGTTGATCAAAATTTAATAGAAATTAAAAACTTGAGTAAATCTTTTGATGATAGTTTTTTCACTGAGAATACAAAGAATTCTGTAATGGCTGTAGATGATGTCTCACTAAATATAAAAGAAGGACAGTCTTTTGGCTTAGTTGGTGAAAGTGGAAGTGGCAAAACAACAATAGCAAAAATGGTTGTTAATTTGTTTAAGCCTAGTTCTGGAGATATTTATTTTGATAGTGTTAATGTTACCAAAATTAAAAAAAATAAAGATCTACTTAAATTTAGAAAACAAATTCAAATGATATTTCAGGATCCATTTTCTTCATTAAATGGAAGACTTAAAGTAAAGGAAATTATTGCAGAACCTATTAAACTTCATAATCCAGATATAAAATCTAGTGATTTAGACAGTTATATCTATGATTTATTAGAGTCTGTTGAATTAACTCAACAGTCTGCAATTAGATATCCTCATGAATTTTCAGGGGGCCAAAGGCAAAGAATATCAATAGCAAGAGCATTGGCTACACAACCAAGACTTCTTGTTTGCGACGAACCTACATCAGCATTAGACGTCAGCATTCAAGCTCAAATATTAAACTTATTAAAAGATCTTCAAGAACAGTTAAATCTAACAATTTTATTTATAAGCCATGATTTACCGGTTGTAAGACAAATGTGTGATAAAATAGCTGTGCTTAAAGACGGAAAATTATGTGAAGTGTCCGAAACAGAAGAGCTATTTAAAAATCCTAAACATAATTATACTAAAGAACTACTTAAATTAATGCCAAAAATTGAATCAATTTATAACTAAAAGGAGAAAACTATGACAATATTCAAAAAAATTTCTGAAAATGAGGCTACTGGCAAAGTAAAAGAAATTTTTGATGAAATAAAAGCAGCCCGACAAATAACTGAAATTCCAAATTTTTGGAAAACTATGGCTAATAGTCCAGAAACATTAGAAAGAACCTGGAGATCATTACAACAAGTAATGGGAAAAGGTGAATTAGATCCTGCTGTAAAGGAGCTTATTTATGTTGCAGTTTCAATTACTAACAATTGTGAATATTGTATTAAATCTCATTCTTTAGCTGCCAGAAAAAAAGGTGCTACAGACGGAATGATAAACGAAATGATCGCAATTGTCGGGATGGCAAATGAAACGAATCGTTTAGTTGAAGGTTATCAAGTAGAAGTAGACGACTTTTTGAAATAAAATGAATTTTGATTTTGTTTACAAGATATGTACAAAGTCTGAGTGGAGTAAAGCAAAACAAAATAATATTTTTAAAGGCACTGCATTAGATTTAAAAGATGGTTATATTCATTTTTCAGACAAAGATCAGGTCAAACAAACACTAAATAAATTTTATCTTAATCAAACTAACTTAATGATTCTTAAAGTAGATGCTCTAAAATTAAAAAATCTAGTTTGGGAGCAATCAACTGATGGCAACATGTTTCCACATTTATACTCAGATCTAGATTTAGATTTTGTAGTTAAAGAATATATTATTGATTTAAAAGATGATGGTAAGCATAATCTGCCAGACGAACTTTAATATTTAATTTGATTTTCCAATTAAATTAACAATTAAAACACCAGATATAATTAATATGAGACCTATAATTGTAAAAAAGTCTGGAATTTGATTAAATTTATAAATACCCACAACTGAAGTAGCTATTATACATAAGCCTGCAAATGAAGCGTAAGTTACGCCAACAGGAATAGTTTTCATAACTAAAGACAGCGTATACATGCATGCTACAATTGTTATTGCAGTAAAAACACTTGGTAAAAAAATTGTAAAACCATTTGCTGCCTTTGCAAAACCATTTGATGCTGTACCAAGGGCAACTGCAATAATTAGAATTATATAAGCAGTTAGATTACTCATAACTAAAGAATAATATATCCTTAATTAATATCTACAACTTTTCTAATTTATTTAATTATTATAGGACCGACCATTCCACTTTCGTAGTGACCAGGAATATTACATGCCATTTCTAAAGAAATATCTTTTGAAAACTTCCATATAATTTCTCCTGTTTTATTTGGCTCTAGCATTACACTATTTGCGTGTTTGTGGCCCAATGAATGATCTTTTTTTGACATTTCTTTCATTTTTTTATGATCAATTCGGTCGCCTAAAAGAATATCATGTTCAATTAATCTTGCCATTTCGGGTTGGTGATCAATATGCATCTTTTTAGTGCCAATATTATATTCATGCACTAATTCACCTAAATTTTTAACAATTATTTTTACTGTTTCACCCTTTTTAACTTGAATTGAACTTGGCTCATAATAATTGTCATACATCTTTACTTCTATTACTCTTGTAACATCATTTGGATCACCCTTAGACCCAATCATCTTCATTGAAGCTGCATGAGAATTAAAGGTGATAAAAATAAATAAAAGTATAAGTTTTTTCATTATTTAGGCATTGGTGTTGCGCCAGTCTCTAAACTCATGATTTTTCCGTTATCATATTTGTAGACTGCCATTACGGCTTCAACATTACCATCGTCAAATGTTACAAAGGCATGATGTACACCAACTTCATCATTTTCATACACAATTCTTGTATCTCTTTGATTAATATCACCGCTCATCGCCCATTTGATCACTTCAGCTTTACCCAAAGTATTTCCTGATTTATGCATTTTAAATTTGAAATCTTCATGCAAAAGTTCGTTCATAGCTGCTTCATCTTTATTTTTTAATGCAGCACTGTATTTCTCTAATATTGACATTTTATCTCCTTT
The DNA here is from genome assembly GCA_902604245.1 of uncultured Pelagibacteraceae bacterium. Taxonomy (GTDB): domain Bacteria; phylum Pseudomonadota; class Alphaproteobacteria; order Pelagibacterales; family Pelagibacteraceae; genus Pelagibacter. The sequence continues at coordinate 32,695 of CACKXQ010000004.1, forward strand.
ATACTCCTTCAATTATCATTCCATTAGAATCTGCGTTATCTAACCGAATTTGTTTTATTGGTTTATATTCTTCAGAATTATACCATTCCTTTGCTTTCTCGTAACTTGGAAATTTTATCACAACTGTCCTTGGATGCTGCCATGATCCTTCAATAGTCTCACTGGCACCACCTCTCACAAGATACTCTCCACCAAATTTTTCTGCAGTGGGTTTAACTTTGTCTATGTATTCCTTATAATTTTCAGGATTGTTAACATTAAGGTTAAAGATCGCATAACCACTCATAATTATTCTCCTGGTTTAATAACAGACTTCGTGGCATCTGCAGCATTTTGAAAAGCTTTATTGTAGTCAATAACTTCATGTACCATCAAATCATCCATTAGACCTGAATTTTTAAAAGCAATCTTCAAGGCAAGTGCTTGTTCATAATCTCCTTCTACACATGAGATAACATCAAATCTACCTCTTACCCATTCATAGCTGATCAATTTTAAACCAGCTGCCTCAGTAACTTTCTTAGTCGATGCATATCTATCGGCAGAAGGATCATTTTGCATTCTTTTCATTAATTCTGAACTTATTTTGCCAACCAAATAAAATCTTGCCATATTACATTTCAACTTTTGTTAAATCCCAAGCAGTCATTTTCTCAACACACTCATCGTAAATTGGCTTTCCAACTGGATGTGTACCAGATACTAGTTCTTTCATTTTTTCCATATTATGAACAAATACCTTAAACATTACGCCACTTTTATCTGGCTTTACTGCTCCTATAGTTTTTTCTGGATGAGCTGCTGATTTTCTTACACTCATACCCTCATCTGATTGCATCCATCCCATAAATTTTTCAAGTTTTCCTTCTTTCAAATCTACGATTACTAACACTTCTTTTTCCATTTTTTTTCTCCTTTTTTTTATTTAGTATTTTAAATCAATCTAATGATTATTCAATTATTTCATTAAAGAATATTCACCTTTAAAATAAATTGATGAGGCAAATTTATTTTCTTGGGCTGAGTTAATTGGTGTGTACCCTGTTGAGCCACTACATTCTATTCCATTATATTTTCCTGTTCCCCCTAAACATTTAAATGTACCGTTCATTGAGTCTCCAAGTGGAATTTCGTAGTATGTAAAAATAGTATCCCCATCCATTTGATTTATTTTACAGTGTCCCATTTCAAATCCCTTTCCTGGGATTGTGCCTGCGCCAAGACAATATTGTGAAGCATTATCCATGAATGTTGTACCTTCGACTGCCATTAATCCTCCAACTCCATCGTAAGTAAAAGTTAAAAAGTTACCCTCGTTATCAGTAAGAAATTTGTTATCTCCAACAATAAAACCTTTAAGATCAATTTTTCCTTTATGACCGTCTGCAAAACTTGATGTTGTAAATATTATAAACATCATAATTAAATATATTTTTTTCACTATTACCTTTCTGTTATTATTTTTAATCTGAACAAACACTCATTACTGTTGTCTCTTGTTTATGGCCAGATTCCGCAATTACCTTAGCATTCTCTGGATTCTGCATAAATTTTTGCATAGTGTCTGCTGCTGGCGTTTCCATCACAATATGTACTTTATTTGGATTTTCTATTTCATTACCTACGTAAATAGTTTTAATACCTGCTGCTTCTCTTGGGCCAGAATGTTCATCAAACATTTTTTTCCAGTGAGCCCAGTCTTTTACTTCAAAGTTACCAACCATTTTTACCATTTTATTCCCCCCAAACCCCAGCAAATTCATATGCTTTTTCAAAAGTTTTAAACTCAATGCTAGCCATATTAACTCCTTTGTAAGTCTATAGTTATTTTGGTAATTTTGTTGCTCCAGTTTCTACTTCAATGATTTTACCGTCTTTAAATTTCCAACAACACATCAAAGCTTCAGTATTTCCATCTTGATAAGTAACATATGAATGATCAAAACCAATTTCATCATTTTCAAAAAGGATCCTGTATTTTGCGCGACTCATCATACCTTTGCTTACAGCTTCAACCATACCTGCTTTTCCCATATGGACATATTCACCTTTTAGATGAGAAAACATTTTGTAGTCTTCGTGCACCAACTCACCAGCTGCTGCACCATCTTTTTCCATAATTGCTTTGTTTAGTTTTTCTAAAATTGACATTCTGTTACTTACTTTTTCATTGCATTAGCACTGCTTAGAGTATCATCAAAAGCCATGAACATAGACATTTTTCCATCAGTTACTTCAAAATAATGACCAAATATAGTGTCCATTCCATCTGCTGTTGCCTTACATTTTGCGAATACTTTATTTCCTTCTGCAATCATAAATTCAGGAGTTACTGAAAAATTATTCCATAACTGTGGAATTAATGACATTGTTTTCATCATAGCTTCTTTTCCTTTGTGAGTTCCTGACATTGGATGTTTGTCACCAGGAAAAATCCAAGTTATGTCATCATGCACTACTTCAGTAAAGAAAGTTTGCATATCTCCTTTGGCAAACAGTTCATAGCCTTTTTTTACTAATTCTTTTGGTTCCATAAAATCTCCTTTAATTAAAATTTTTATACTTTGAATTAATTTATTAAAGAAAGATAAAGCTTTTATTACAAATCAGCTATGCGTGATTATATCCAGTGAGGATAGGGAAGGCCTTTTTCTTGTAAAAAAGATTTATTAAACATCTTTGAGTTGTATTTATCAGATTTATCACAGAGAATTGTCACAATTGTTTTACCTGGACCTAAAAGTTTACCCAATCTTATTGCTCCAGCAATGTTTACTCCACAACTTGTACCTAAACTTAAACCTTCCTTTTCAATTAAATCAAATAAAACAGGCAAAGACTCATGATCACTTATTGAAAATGCTCCATCAATTTTTGCTTTTGCAAAATTTGCAGTAACTCTACTAGATCCAATACCTTCAGTTATTGAACCACCTTCACTCTTTAATTCACCATTTTCAATATAACTATAAAGAGAGGAACCTGTTGGATCCGATAAATATATTTTAATATCTTTATTCTTTTCTTTTAAAAAACTACTTACTCCTGCAATTGTGCCACCAGTACCTGATGAACATACAAAACCATCAATTTTGCCGTCAGTTTGTTCCCATATTTCTGGCCCTGTTGTTTCATAATGACCTTTAGAATTTGCAGTATTATCAAATTGATTAGCCCAAACTACACCGTGATTGTTACTACTCTTCAACTCATCAGCCAATCTTCCTGCATATTTAACAAAGTTATTTTCATCTTTATAAGGTTTGGGTGGAACCAACCTTAAATCAGCTCCAATATTTCTTAATAAATCTTTTTTTTCTTGTGTTTGATTATCGTTCATCACGATAATTGTTTTATAACCAATAGAATTTCCTAAAAGACATAACCCAATCCCAGTATTACCTGCGGTTCCCTCAACAATTGTTCCACCTTTTGAAATTAGTTTTTTTTCTTCAGCATCTCTTATTAAAGCTAGAGCCGCTCTATCTTTTACAGAGCCACCTGGATTAAGGTATTCTGCTTTTCCATAAATATTACAACCTGTAATTTCTGATGCAGCTTTTAATTTAAATAATGGAGTGTTTCCTATTGCTTCGATAAAATTATTTTGTAAAGTTTTCATACATCAAGCTTTGTATCACCCCCCGGTGCAACACCATAGGGTTTAAATTCTTCAGATGCAGTTCCAACATTTTTTGCAGGAATACCAACCATTACTGCATTTTCTGGAACATTTTTTGTAACAACAGCGTTGGCTCCAATTTTTGCATTTTTACCAACCACAACTGGTCCAAGTATTTGTGCACCAGAACCTACTACAACATTTTCTTTTAATGTTGGATGTCTCTTAACATTTCTTTGATTGTCTGAATTTATACTTGGAGCAATTCCGCCTAATGTTGCCATGTGATAGATAGTAACGTTATCTCCAATATCAGATGTTTCTCCAATTACTACTCCCATACCATGATCTATAAAAAGATTTTTTCCAATTTTAGCATTTGGATGGATTTCAATACCTGTTAAAAATCTTGAGAACTGAGAAATTATTCTTGCAACAAGATGAAATTTTGCAATTGAAAAAAAATTTGCAATTCTATGAAAAAATACAGCTTTAACACCAGGATAAGTTAGTATTAAACTTAACTTTGATCTTGCAGCAGGATCTCTTTTAATTATCGACTCTAAAAAATCATTCATGTTTGTTTAAGATTAGTTATTAAAATTTAACTATTTATTGCAACAGCAGTTTTCTGATGATGGTTTGCAATCACAATTTTTACAAACGCATCTGTCACAAGAACAGTTTTTACATTTACAGTGTGAATTATTGCAAGCCATAAGAGTTATATAATTGTATATTTTTTAAAAACAATACCAATAATAACCCTGATTTTAGAGTTCTTTAAGCGTTAATCCCTTTAGATTTGCTGGTACTGCGATATCCATCATTTTTGGATTGGCAAGATTAAGATTATCCATTATTTCAGCATATTCCTCTTTTGAGCTAACTTGTAATCGAGGATTATTACTTTTCTCACTACCAATTGTTGAATACTTTTTGCCATTATAATCATGAGCAGGATAAACAAGTGTTTCTTCTGGAAGTCTTAAAAGTTTACCAAATAATGAGTCATACGCTTCGTGGGCGCTACCATTTTGAAAGTCAGTTCTACCTGTTCCATTTATTAAAAGAGTATCTCCTGTAAAAACTCTATCATTCATTAAGTAACTATATGAACAATCTGTATGACCTGGAGTATAAATAGTTTTAAGTTCAATATTCTCGACATTTATATTTTCTTCATCTTTTAATTTGATATCAATAACCTCAGACTTTGAGTTTTCACCCATTATACGAATACAATTTGTTCTTTGATTAAGTTCATTTAAGCCAGTTACATGATCTGCATGAATATGAGTATCAATTACTTTTACAAGTTTTAATTCCAAACTTTCTAAAACTTTTATGTATTCATCAGTATGTTCAATTACAGGATCAATTATTAATGCTTCTCGTCCTTTTCCACTAGAAATAATATAAGTGTAAGTAGAGGATTTAGTATCAAATAGTTGTTCAAAAATCATAATTATAAAATTACTAAAATTTTATAAAATTGAGTCTAATTTTCAATAGCTTTATGATTAGGCTTGCTCCATTCTTTTCCTTTAAACATTACATTCCATTGCAACCAAGGAAAAAGCTTTGATTTCATTTGCCAGTATAAAGAACTAGGTTTTGTTGGATCAAATGGCAAACTTGGAGTTACTTTTCCACCATAACAAAATTCTGCTAACATAACTTTACCGTATGCAACTGTAAGAGGGCAGGCTCCATATCCATCATAAAGTCTATATGCTTCAGATGATTTATTGATATCTTTAATTATATTGTGAGCCACTATTGGAGCTTGTTTTCTAACTGCTGCACCTGTTTTTGCATTAGGTGCATTCATTACATCTCCTAAACTATAAATATTTTCATATTTAGTATGTCTCAACGTCCCTTCTTTATGATCTACATCAACCCATCCACCAGCATCAGCTAATGGACTATTCTTAATAAAGTCAGGAGAAGTTTGTGGTGGCGTTACATGAATAAAATCAAATTTCTTCGTAACCTCTTTAGAATTTCCATCTTTATCCGATTGTTTGAATACAGCTTCTTTGGCCTCACCATTAACTGAAATTAAATTATGCTGGAAACTTCTTTTAATACCATATGAATCACATATTTCATTTAGTGGACCTTGAAAGTGAGGCACACCAAAAATAACTGGTTTTGCACATAGAAATTCTAAATTACTATCTTTAAGAGCTCCTTTTTTCTTTAAGTGATCAGCAGCTAAGTAAGCTATTTTTTGAGGTGCTCCTGCACACTTAATTGGCATTGGAGGTTCAGTAAATAATAAATTTCCTCCCTGCAAATTCTTTAAACATTCCCATGTATAAACAGCCATATCTGAACTATAATTGGTACAAACATTATTTTTTCCTAAAGTTTCTTTTAACCCTGCCACTCCATCAAAGTTAATTTTTAAACCAGGACAAACTACTAAGTAATCATAAGAATATTCACCGCCTGAAGTCTTCACCGAATTAGACTCTGGAGAAAAACTTTCAGCATATTCTTTAATCCAATTAACATAATTAGGCATTACAGATGACATTGGCTTTATGGTGCTGTTTACATCATAAGCACCTGCGCCTACTAAAGTCCATGCAGCTTGATATAAAGATTTTTCTGAAGGTTCTATTATTGATATTGATAAGTCAGACTTTAAACTTTTAAGCCTTGTAGCAACTGATATACCAGCGCATCCGCCACCGATAATCAAAATGTTTGAGTGATTAGTGTTATTCATATCAAAAAATCTAACACTTATAATCTGCTTAAGATACACGTCTTATAAGTTGTTTTTTCAAACTTAAATATCGTTGATAAACCTAATCAATAATTTATAATAGTTCTAATTAATTAAAAGGAGAGTGAAGAATGTTAAAAATAAACAGTATGTGTCCTGATTTTCAATGTAAAACTACAGAGGGAGATATCTCTTTTCATGAGTGGCTTGGAGATAGTTGGGGCGTATTATTTTCTCACCCAAAGGATTTTACACCAGTTTGTACTACAGAATTAGGTTCATTAGGACAAATGAAAGCTGAGTTTGATGCAAGAAATGTAAAAGTAATCGGACTAAGTGTAGATGGAGTTGAGGATCACAAAAAATGGTTAGAAGATATCAAAGATGTATCTGGAACGATGCCTGATTATCCTATTATCGCTGATGAAGATTTAAAAGTTGCAAAACTTTTCAATATGTTAGAAGCCGATGCAGGAACAACTTCAATGGGAAGAACAGCAGTTGATAATGAGACTGTTAGAACTATTTTTGTTGTAAGACCAGATAAAAGAATTGGACTTTATTTAACTTACCCAATGGCTACAGGTAGAAATTTCCATGAAATTTTAAGAGCCATAGACTCAATGCAACTTACTGCAAAACATAGAGTTGCTACTCCAGCTAATTGGAAAAAAGGTGAAGATGTAGTAATTCTTCCTGCTGTAAAAGACGACGAGGCTAAAAAAATATATCCAGATGGATGGGAAACAGTTAAGCCTTATTTAAGAAAAGTTCCAGATCCAACAAAGTAATAAGGATTTAGGATTAATTTATTATCTCGGTTCTAGTTTAATAATTAGAACTGAGATTAAATTAAAATCTTTTATATTTTTTCATTGAAATATTTGCCAACAGAAGGTTTGGATCAATAAATACTTTTGATTGTTTAATTTTCTTAAAAGATTTGTAAGCAAAAATTGCTATTGGCAGCTCAGTACAGCCTAGAATAATTTTTTTACATTTAATTTTCATTAAGTAACTTACTGCTGGTCTAATTGCTTTTTCTGCTTCTTTAATTTTTCCCATTTTAACTAGCTTTATAGATTTATTTACTGAATTTTTTTGTAAACTTTTGTTAGGACTTACTAAATTAAAATTTTTATCAAAATATTTATTATAAACTTTAGTACTTAATGTAGCCTCAGTAGATAAGATACCAATCTTAGAGTTTTTTTTACAGTTTTTTGATGTATCCAAGTAAACTTCTTTAGGCATACTAAGTATTGGTATTTTAACTTTTTTTTTTAAATCATCGTACCAATAATGAGCTGTATTGCAGGGCATTACTATGAATTTACAATTATTTTTTTGCAACATTTTACACCCTTCAACAAGTGAATTTAAAACGTTGTAATATTTTTTTAAATTTTCTGGTCGTTTTGGGATGTTAGACTTATTATATAAAACAAACATTGGATATTGTTGATCAAGTTTTCCAGCATTTATTTTTGCAAGTTTATTACAAAAATCTAATCCGGCCTGTGTTCCCATTCCTCCAAGAATACCAATCATAAATTTACTTTGAATTTTGTTTTAATAATAACAATATACAACTATATTTTATAAACAATTATGCAAGATATTTATATTGATGATATAGGTTCAGGATATCCACTAGTTTTAGTTCATGGATATCTAGGATCATCAGAAATGTGGAAACTCCAAAAAAATTATCTGCATAAAAAATTTAGAATTATTGCACCAGCTTTACCAGGGTTTGGTGAAAGCTTTAATGCAAAATCTTTAAATAGTATTAGTTTAATGGCTAAATTCATTATCCAACAAATTGATTTAAAAAATATAGACAAGTTTAATTTAATGGGTCACTCGATGGGTGGAATGATAGTACAAGAAATTGCAAATCTATCTGGAAATAGAATTAATAAATTGATTTGTTTCGCTACTGGGCCTATTGGTGACATCCCAGGAAGATTTGAACCTATAAATACATCGATAAAAAAGCTGGGTGAGGAAGGAATTAAGGAACAAGTAAAAAGAATACCACCAAAGTGGTTTGTTGAAGGAGATCAAGCCAAAAATTATTATTTATGTGAAAAAGCAGTTAAAAAAATATCTGAAGAAACAGCGCGTAACGCCCTAATAGCCATGAGAGACTGGAATGGATTAGAAAATTTAAAAAAAATAAAAAACAAAACCTTGATAATTTGGGGAGATAAAGACAAATCTTATAATTTTGAACAAGTCTCAACACTTAACAATAATATTCCTGATAGTGATTTAAAAATATTTAAGAACTGCTGTCACAATGTACATCTTGAGCAGCCTCAGAAATTTAACCAGGTTGTTGAGGAATTTCTTATTTAAATCGGCCATTTTAGGCTTTTGCATAGCAGTATTTACATTTTAGCTTATTAGAAATGTTGACTCTAAATTTAAAACAAAGTTAGATTTTATTTATAAAAAAATAACTTAAATGGGGAAAATATGAATATAATCAAAAAATTTCTTGTGGCTGGAGTAATTTCATTATTTGTACCAGCCTCAAGTTTTGCTGAAAAAGTAAAAATTGGTGATCCTGGTTGGACGGGCGCAACTGCAATTGCAAATTTACTTGCTGCTGTTGTCATTGACAAAATGGGTGGTGAAGCCGAGCTAGTTCCAGGAAACAATACTGCAATTTATGGAGCGATTGATAGAAGCAAAGGTGAAATCGAAGTTCACCCTGATATTTGGCTACCAAATCAAGAAGCTTATACAAAAGATTTAGTACCAAAAGGAACATTAAAATTAAGCAAAAATCCTTATGAGGGAAATCAAGGTTATTGTGTTTCTCAACAATTTGCAAAAAAAATGAATATTACTGCAATAGAAGATTTGGGGAGACCAGAAGTTGTTAAAGCAATGGATAGTGATGGAAATGGAAAAGGTGAGTTTTGGATTGGTGCTGACGGATGGGCTTCAGCAAATGTAAACCAAGTAAAACTTAGAGACTATAAACTTTACGATGCTGGTATAGAGCCAATAAGAGCTGCTGAAGCTGTTAAAAATGCTAGAGTTTTAGACTCGATCAAAAAGGGTGAGGGTTACGCATTTTACTGCTACAAACCTCATGCTATTTGGGGAATGGCTGATGTAGTTATGTTGGAAGAACCAAAGTATGATCCAGCTAAATATAAAATGATTCAACCAAAAGCAGATGCAGATTGGTATCAAAAATCATATGTAGCTTCAAAGGATGCTTTGAAACAAATTCAAATCGGATGGGGAACTTCTTTAGAAAGTAAATCACCAGCGATTGTTGAATTTTTTAAAAATTTCCAGATCACAGCAGATGATGTTTCTTGGATGGCATACGAAGTATCAGTTCAAAAAAGAGACCCAGGAGAAGTTGCAAGAGACTGGATGGCTAAAAATAAATCAACAGTTGATGGTTGGTTAGGTCTTTAATTTAGTCAATTTAAATTTATTTTACCTGGCGACTTATAGTTGCCAGGTATCATTTTCAATAATATTAAGCTAAAATCCTTTTATGGAAGCTGCTATACAGATCCAAAACGTTTGGAAAATATTCGGAAATACATCCAATGATGCATTAGATGCAATCCAAAATAAGAAAATTTCAAAACAAGAAGCTTTAGAAAAGTATAACTCAGTAATTGGAGTTTCTGATGTTTCGTTTGATGTCAATAAAGGTGAAATCTTTTGTGTTATGGGATTGTCTGGAAGCGGTAAGTCAACACTTGTAAGGCATATTAATAGATTATTAGAGCCAACATCTGGAAAAATTTTAATAAACAACCAGGATGTAATGCAATTTAATAAAGAAAATTTACAAGAACTTAGAAATAAAAAAATTGGTATGGTTTTTCAAAATTTTGCATTGATGCCCCACAGATCTGTTTTAGATAATATTGCAATGCCTTTAGAAATAAGAGGAGTAAGTAAAAACGATAGGTTAGATGCAGCAAATAACATCTTAAATATTGTTGAATTACAAGGGTGGGGTAATAAATACGCACATGAATTATCTGGAGGAATGCAACAAAGAGTAGGGTTGGCAAGAGCATTAGCTGCTGATCCTGAATTTTTACTCATGGATGAGCCGTTTAGTGCACTTGATCCGCTTATAAGACGCCAACTTCAAACAGAGTTTATTAAACTTTCAAAACAAATGAAAAAGACAACTGTGTTTATAACTCATGATCTTGATGAAGCTGTAAGAGTTGGACATAGAATAGCAATAATGCGAGATGGAAGAGTAGTTCAAATCGGAACCCCTGAAGAAATAGTTGTAAATCCATCTGATGATTATGTTGCAGATTTTGTAAAAGGAATTTCAAGATTAAAAGTTGTTCAGGCTAAAACTATTATGCAACCTTTAGAGCAATATAAAAAAAACTTCGGGGAAAATTTAAGTAATAATGAAAAAGTAAATGAAAACGACATATTAAGCAAACTTATTGAAACTTCTGTTTCTAAAGATAAACCAATTGTAGTTGTAAATGATCATAATATGGAAGTTGGAATTATTACTCAATCAGACCTATTAAAGGCAGTTGTTGAAGGAAATGAGAATGAGTAAGGAAATTAAAAATTTATCAAGATCCGAACTTATCAAAAATTTTGTAATTTCAAATCCAGATTATTATATCAAAGAGTTTAAAAAAATTGGTAGCAAACCATCATACTCTTACTCTTTTAACCTTTTTGCAGCATTGTTTGGACCTGTATGGTTTGGACTAAGAAATGTATGGAATTATGCTCTGGCATTTCTAATTGTGGAAACATTTGCTGTTGTTCAAATTGTTAGAGGATTATTTGGCAACATCACTAAAGATGCAGTTGAAAAAATTGACAAAATTCAATCAACTATCGATTTTAGATACAAACAATTAGAGGCTGCAAAAGAAAACAACCCAGAAAAAGTCGAAGTCTACGAAAGAGCAATTAAATCACTTGAAGAGGCAATGAAAGAATATGTAGTTGATGTTCAGCAAATTGAGGCTTCGGCAATATGGATTACTATTTCAGGAATTTTATTATTAATTTTTGTAAAATTTATTCAAGGAATATTAGCCAATACAGTTTTAGAAAAAAGATACTCTGAGTGGTTATCAAATAAATCAATAAGTCCTGGCATGAAACCAAAAAATTACTTACTTAGTATTGGTTTTACAATAGTGATAATGTTTTTTTCAGTAATACATTATAGTTTCCCAGGTTTCTTCTCAATAATGAATGATTTTCCTACTCATCCAGAAATAAGACTTACTTCTATTAAATGGGTAGAAACAATTTTTGATTATGCTGTTATTAAAGGAGACGCAGTATTTACTGCAATTACAATTGGAATAAGATCTGTTCTTGATTTTTTAGAATTGTTATTTGTAAAAACACCTTGGATTGTGATCATAACTACCATTGTAGTTTTAACTGCTTTATCAGCAGGAATAAGAACCGCAATATACTCTGCAGGATTTTTAGCTTACATGGGTTTTTTGGGATTTTGGGTTAAAGCAATGACCACACTTGCTTTACTTGGTACAGCTGCAATACTAAGTATTGTTATTGGAATACCTTTAGGAATTTATTGTGCGAGACGTCAAAGATTTTATTCAATGATAAGACCAATAATGGATTTTATGCAAACTATGCCTGCATTTGTATTTATGATTCCAGTCATTGCGTTTTTTGGAACAGGTAAGGTTGCGGCTGTCATCATTACAATGATTTTTGGAGGAACACCTGTTGTTAGACTTACAGTGTTAGGTTTAAGAGGCGTTCCTGAAACTATAAGAGAAGCTGCAATAGCTTATGGTGCATCCAAATGGTATTTGTTAAGAAAAGTAGATCTACCATTGGCGACACCTTCTATACTTGCTGGTGTAAATCAAACTGTGATGTTAAGTTTAGCAATGGTTGTTGTAGCTTCACTTATCGGAGCAAAAGGTTTAGGACAAGATGTACTTGAGGCACTTCAATATGCAAATGTTGGACAAGGAATTTTAGCTGGTATTGCAATATTATTTGTTGCTTTAATATTGGACAGAGTAGTTCAAGGTAAGAAAAGAGTTTAATACCTTAATGAATAAAAATGTATGGTTGCTATTTGCAAGCAATGCATGCGCATTTTCAGTTGCACCTGTAACAGTGTTTTTAAGTGGAATAATTGGATCTAGCATAAGCCCAATTAAATCTTTGTCGACTTTACCAATGTCGTTATCAATTGTAGGCACAGCTGTTTTTATAATAGCTGCTTCCAAAATAATGAGTATCACTGGTAGAAAAAAAGGATTTATACTTTCATCCATCACAACCTCATTGTTTGCTTTACTGGCAGCGTATGCAGTGATGAAACAAAATTTTATTCTTTATTCATTTTCATGCTTTTCACTTGGATTTGGGATGGCATTTGCTCATCAATATCGTTTTGCTGCTGCTGAAAGTGTAGATAAAAAACAGGCTCCAAAGGCTATTTCCTTATTACTCTTTGCAGGAATTTTATCAGCTCTTTTAGGTCCTAATCTAGCAAATCTTGGAAAGAATTTAATTTCAGAGGGTTTATATGTCGGCTCTTATTTATGTTTGTCATTTTTAACTTTATCATCAATTATTTTTTTAGTTTTTTATAATGAAAAGAAAGTTACCGAGAAAAAAAAAATCTCAAGAGGAAGATCAATTTTAGAATTAATTTCTCAACCAAGGTTTCTTCAGGCTTTAGTCTCCTCATCTTTTGCTTATGCAGTAATGTCTTTTTTAATGACCGCTACTCCAATAAGCATGCATATTAATGATAATATGTCTTTAAACAGCACCAGTTTTGTAATTCAATTACACATAATTAGCATGTTCTTACCGGCATTAGTTACTGGAAATCTAATTAAAAAATTTGGACACAGCAAAATTATGTATTTTGGCGTACTATTTTTTATAATAACAATATTTCTGAGTTATCTTAATCAAACAGTTACAAACTATTTATTTTCATTAATATTTTTAGGTCTTGGATGGAATTTTCTATTTATATCAGGGACAAGCTTACTTGTATTAAATTATAGAGAAGAAGAAAGGTTTAGAGCTCAAGGTTTTAATGATTTTATAGTTTTTTCAATTCAAGCTACTGCAAGTTTAACAGCTGGTGTTGTTTTAAGTTATACTAGCTGGAAAACAATGAATATGCTTTGCATACCTTTTTTAATTATAATAATTTTTACAACACTAAGAGCAGATAGATTATCAAGAAAAGTTTAATTCTTGAAGGCCGTGTCAACTTGTAACAGATATTTCTTATTGTAAGATTATTTTAAAAGCATATATGCACTTCATGAAATCACACAATAAATTTTTAATTATAACTACGTTTTTATTATCAACACTTTTTGCTAATATCGGTTTAGCTGCAGATGTAACAGTGGAAATGTTAAATAGACTGGATAAACAGTCAAATGTTTTTGAGCCAAAGATAGTAAGAGTAAACGTTGGAGATACAGTTTTTTGGAAAGCCAAAGACAAAGGTCACAACGTTGAATTTATAAAAAAAGGAGTTCCAGAAGGCGTTGGTAAATTTAAGTCAAAATTCAATAAGGATGTTGAATACAAATTTGAAGTTCCTGGAATTTACGCATACTGGTGCACACCCCATAAAAATATGGGTATGATTGGTTTTGTAGTTGTTGGTGATGATAAATCAAACCTAGAAGCAATAAAAAAACTTAGATTTTCGTCAAAATCTAAGAAAATGGCTCCAGATTTAATAAATTCACTCTAATTAAATATTAAACTAGTTTTTAACTTTCTTACCCTAATCTGTGAGTTTTTGAACTTACTATCGGTGTGAAAATCTCCTGGAAAAGCAATACATTTAATTTTTGCTTTAACAGCAGACTTTAGGCTAATTTCGGTATCTTCAATTGCAATACATTCATCATTTTTCAATTTAAGTTTCTTTAAACAATGTTTGTAAACTTCTAATTTTGATTTTGTATTTTTATTCCTAGTGGTATTACCAATATAATTAAAATCTTTCTTCTTAAGATATTTTACCGTGGATAAAAAAACTGAATCAATATTATTTTTTGTTGTAGATGAAGCAAATCCTATTTTTATTTTGTTTCTCTTACAGTAACTGATAATATTTAAGACTCCAGGTCTTGGTTTTATTTTATTTTTTTTTAAATAATTATTAAATATTAATGTTTTTAAATTTCTTATTTTTTTTGCATTAGTAGATGTATTATTTTCTAAACTGTATTTCCTAACCCTTTTCTCTCCACCTGGTTTTTTTAACATTGATTTATAAATTTTTTTACTCCAGTACCAATTTAATCCTACTTTTTGAAATGCTTGATTAAAACAATTTCTTTGTATATCAGAGGTCTCAATAATTGTTCCAATTGAACCAAATAAGACTGCTTTGATTGTCATTAGCCTTTAATGGCACCAGCGGTTAATCCACTTATAACCTGTCTTTGAAAAAACATTACTAATAGAAATAATGGAGCGGTAGCAGACACAACTGCAGATACAGCCCACATTAAATTTCCTTCATGCTGATTGGTTCCAAGGTAACTTTGAATTTTGGGAACCATAGTGTGGTTCTCTTGGTTTAACAATAAAGCTGTTACAGTAAAGTCATTATAAGCTAACATGAGACTAAACAATCCAGCTGTGATTACTCCTGGCCACATCACTGGCATTATAATATGTCTAAAGGCTTGGAAGTATGAACAACCATCAATCAAGGCACTTTCATCTAATTCTTTAGGCACAGTTTTAAAAAATGAATAAAGGAGCCATAAGGTAAAAGGTTGATTGATTGCAACAAGAACTACAATTGTAGTTGGTAAAATTCCCCAAATTTGTAATTGAAAAAAAGGGAATAGATAACCTGACACCAATGTTATATGCGGCATTGCTCTAAAAATTAAAGCAATAATTAAAATCCAAAATGCATAATTTTTTGTAGATCTGGATAGTGCGTATGCACCTAATGTGCCTAGAAATAATGAAATTGAAACAACACTAATTGTAACTATTACTGTATTTCTTGAAGCTTTCCAAAATTCACCTTCAAACCACGCGCCACTATAAGCTTCCTTGGTAAATCTAGCGCCAGTCTCAATTAAAGTATTAAAAGCTGTTATTGCATACCACCAATCAGCTCTTGAGAAAAAGTCAGCTCTGACTTTAAAGGATCCCCAAAACGTCCAAATAAATGGAAAACATGCAAGTAACAACCATATAACTATAAATATTGTGTTAAAAGTTTTTAAACTGTTTGATTTTTTATCTAATCCAAAATCCATAATTATCTATTTGTTCTAAACTCTTTCCAAGTTCTCAGTAAAACTGGCGTTAAAATTATTGAAATTCCCACAATAGTCATAATCGATGTTGCTGCTGCTGATCCAAATAAAATTACTTCCTCATTAACTAAGTTATCATAAATCAACCAAGATAAAGATTGGGCACTACCTTCAGCACTAAAACCTATTATTGGTTCAAATACTCTAAAATTATCCATTAATGAAATTAAAGCAACAAAGGTAACTACAGGATATATATGAGGTAAAACTATATGTTTAACTCTTTGAAATCTTGAAGCACCATCTATAATTGAGGCTTCCAATGGTTCTTGTGGAACAGTTTGAAGTGCTGCATAAAAAACAACAAAAGCAAAAGGGGAGTGATGCCAAACTCCATAAATAATAATTGTAATCCAAGTTAAAGCTTTTGATGATTTAACAGATAAGTAAGGATCATCCATTAATATTTGAAGATTTGCACCTATAATTCCTTCTGCATCAATCATCCAGAATAACACCAGAGAACCTACCAAAGGAGTTACAATCATTGGTAAAATTGTACCAAAAATTAGAGGACCTCTAATTTTTCTAGAAATTGCGTTTAGACTTAGTGCAATAATAAATCCTAAAAGCAGAACGCATGGTGTAACAATTACACAATAGGTTAAGGTAAATACTAAAGCTTTGTAAAACGGAAGATTTCCTACCTTGCCAATAAATTCACCTACTGATTTACTCTCACTCCAAAATTCTGACACTTGATCAGATGCCAAGTGATTTCTATCAATGTATGTACCAAAACCATTAAATTTTCCTAACGGTTTCTCTTCTTTAATTTTTGAAGTAGCTTCTTGATCTACAACTACTGATGTTTTGCATCCAAATGGATCACATTTTTTAACTTCAATAAGTATTTGATCATGTTGAGCGTAAAAAGATTGAATGCCTGTTGAAATAATTGGTAGCCCAATGAATAAAATCATTGCTAAACCTGCTGGGAAAAAAAACCAGAAAAAACTTCTATTGGGCATGATAAATTTGTAAGTGGGGATAGTTATACCCCCACTTAATTAATTTATATTTTATAGAAAACCTTGTTCTTTTGCTTTAGTGATATAAGCAGCTTCAACATCTTTCAATGCTTGTTCAGCTGACTCATTTCCTTGCAAAAACTCAACAATTTCACTACCCAATGCACCATGCATTAATCCCATTTGTGGTAACATTGGATAAGGTTTTGCTCCCATTTTAACTGCTTCAATTACTCCAACAGATTTTGGACCAGGCACAAAGCCTTCTACTAACCAAACAGCTTGATCAGCAGCTTTCGCAACCATCTCTTTTGATGATGCTGCATGAGCCATTGCTCTAAAAGAAGCTTCTGCATCTGCGTCAGATCTATTTTTAGCAAGTGTAAATCCATCCCACCAAAGTGTTGCTGCAGGAATGTTACCTCCACCAACTGTTGCAGGAGCAACTAACTTAGTAGCAGCAGTTATCTTAGCATCTCCTTCATCATCAAGTAATGTTCCAGATCTAGATGCCCATAAAGTCATAATAGCTACGTTTCCTGATTCCCATTCAACTTTAATAGCTTCACTATCATGCGTTAAATAATCAGGGTTACTTAAATCAGCCAGTTTTTTTAACATATTTAAAGTTGCTATACCTTTAGCATTATTGATGTTTGGTTGTGCACCACCATCTTTAAAAAATTCACCACCATGACCAATGTACATGTTTACAAATTCTTCAGCTAAATTCCAACCTGCTTTGTAAGCTGCTGCATAAGGATATTTCATTTTCCCAGCTGCTCTGATTTTTTCAGCAGCCGCTACAACTTCCTCGTAAGTTTTTGGAATAGCAATTCCATTTTCTTTTAAAACATCTGTTCTTACATAAAGATGTTGAGTATTAGCCATAAATGCTACAGCCATTACTTTTCCATCAATTGTAATGAGTTGTGACTCTTGAATTCCTTTTCCATATTTTTTAACTAGATCATTCATTGGTCTAATTAAATCAGCATTCATTAAAGGAACTATAGAACTATTAGCAGCAACTCTAACTGAAAACTCAGAAGGATTTGCTGTTAAAGCTGGTACTGCAATTTTGTTGTGTTCAGCTGAGTGAGTGACTTTAAAGTCAGCACTTCCTTTACATTCTTTTGCAGTTTCAACTAAAGTTCTTAGAGCAGGAAAATCATTTGCTAAAATATTTATTGATCCACTTTTAATGTTACAGTCAGCGTTAGCTACTGTTCCAAAAAGTAAAAACAATAAAGTAACTAGTATTTTTTTCATATTATTCTCTCTTTTGTTAGTATTATTTAGTTTTATTTGAGAAAAATATACATATACGGTTAAGTTTATAAAAGTAAAATTTAGATTTGTTTTGACGCAAGTTCAGCACCTGCGACAAGTGCTTCAAGTTTTTTGTAAACAATATCTTCATCTACATTTCCATAGCCTGCAAAGGTACTAAATCCACAATCTGTTCCTGCCATTAATTGATTTGGCTCTAGTACTCTAGAAAAGGCTAAAATTCTGTGTTTTATAACATCTGGGTGTTCTATAAAGTTAGAAGTAGACTCAACAACTCCTGGAATAATAATCTTATCTTTTGGCACTTTTGTATTTTCAAATACTTCCCATTCATGGGCATGTCTAGGGTTAGCAGACTCTATTAAATATTTACTCACATTAGCCTTAAAAGCTAATCCAATTATTTTATCTAAACCAATATCATGAGTATGAGGCCCTTCATAATTTCCCCAGCATATATGCATTCTTACTTTAGATGGATCTATATTAGATAATGAATTATTTAAAACTTCCACATGTTTGTTAGCTCTTTCCAAAAAATCTTTTTCTGAAATTTCCTTGTAAATCATATGCCTTGATAATGCGAGATCTGGACAATCAATTTGAATAGATAATCCATTCTCGGTTATTTTCTCATATTCAAACTTCATTATATCTGACAGTTTCTCAAGATACTCATCATCATTTTTATAAAACTTGTTGGGTAAAAAATTACATATAACTCCTGGAGATGGAGAATTCATAAATCCATCAGTATGTGAATTTTCTTCTAAGGCATTCTTAAAGTTTAAAATATCTTTGTTAACTGAAACCTCATCTTTTATTTTAAGTTCACTTGTACAACATGGTCTTTTATATGTTGGAGTACCACCTGATAGAATAAGTTTTTTTTTAAAAGATGGAAAATCATCTAAGTCTTTTGGAGCTTTTCTTTCACTTTCTCCAGAGAAACCTTCAACTCTATCTTTAATGTAAGTTGCGTAACTTATTTTTGACATTTCTCCATCGCTAACAGAATCTATTCCGGTATTAATTTGCTTTTTTACAACTTCAGATACATTTTTTTTAACCACTGCATCAAAGCTGCTAATATCTATTTTTTCTTGATTATCTTTAGAGGCAAGAAGACTGGAGAGTTCGTTTGATCTTGGTAAGCTACCAACATGTGTAGTTTTTATTTTAACCATTGTTCAATAATATTTGTTTCCATATAGCAACTTCATCAAATAAAACCCATTCTCTAATAATTGAGTTATTATTAAATTCAGCATGGTTAATACCCATTATAAATATTTTTTTATTTGATGCTTTACCATATTCATCACTTTCATTAGCATGTTCCCCTTCTAAAAACCATCTGATTGACACTCTTGGATTTTTCTCTGGCTCTTCTAAAAATCCAACATGCTCAATACTGAATTTTATATTTGTGAATATTTTCTTAATGGAATTCCATTTTTCAATAATATCTTCTCTTCCGTGACCAAGTTTATTTCCTGGCCAAAATAAATTTGCAGCTCTGTCATAATCTTCATATTCGTAACTTTTATTAAAAATATTACTTAACACCTGCGTATATTTCTCAGCGATTGATCCATCTTTATAACTCTCTGCTTTATAATCTGAATTTTTATCAGAATTAGCATCATACAATTTACTTGAATTTGATACGCCTCCTTCCTTTTCAATCATTTTTCTAGCAAACTCCTCTGGGGAATAACCAATCTGTCTGACCATTGCACCTTGATCTCTAACGATCCATTCATCATAAACTTGGTTATTCTTACAAGCACAGTCAGCAATAACCCTATAATAAATATCTTTACCAGTGGGTTCACCATAAAAGCCTTTTCCAAGATGAGTTCCTTTGCTTAAAATTCTATGAGATGAGTGATATCCCGTTTCATCATTTCCATTCCAAATAACGTCCTCACCTAATAACTGTCTGTTTGGAAATTCTTTTAAAGTAGAATAAGTAGAATCTATAACAGGTTTGTTTCCATATGTAACACCAAATGGTGATCTAACAGGTATGTCATTGGTATAAAAGTCACCAATTGACTCAACATCTTTATTTTCCCAAATTTGTTCTGTGATTTTTAAAATAAAGTCTGGAAAATCTTTATATTTTTTATCAAAACCTCTCATTAGATGCTTGATACACAATTAAGATATGAAACTTCGCTTTCATTAATCTCAATATTAACATTCACACCTAATGGAACTGAAATAGTATCTTTAAAATTTATTTCTTTTGATAAATTTTCCATTTCAATTTTCCAATTTCCTTTTTGTGAAAAAAGTATTGTTGGTTTATTAAAAATTAAATTTTCAACTCTCCCTTTTTTTGATTTGAAACAACTCAAACTAAAACCTGTATCTTGTTTTATTATTGGATTAATAGACTTATCTTGAAATATGTTACCTAGTATATGTGAAATTTTAATATTATCTCCAATATTTATTTCATTTTGAATTCTATTGCTGAGACTGGATATATTACTTTGTAATTGATCTAACTTGTAATTATTAAATTTTTTTATTTCATCATTAGATATAGGTTCTAATAATCTCCTGCCATTTGGTATTGCTTTAATGTTTAGATCGATTAATGAATTATCATCTAAAAGTGCCATACCTGTCTTTTTTGCTCTCTCTAATACCTCAGGTATCCAAGTAACAATTCCTGGATCATCACCTCCTAGCACAACAAAAATTAAGCCTTCTTCATCTCCAGCATTTTCAAATGCTCTAAACATATTTGTTGGCATTGAAATAATGTCTCCTGGATTTAAAATCGCTTCATCTTTACCCTCAGACCCCCAATAAAATCTCCATTTACCTGAATATATTATGAATACCTCTGCTGTTAAATGGCTATGCAAACCCGATCCATTAAAAGGTTTTGCTGATACTGCACCTAAATTAAAACCATGGGGTTCAGATATTTTTATTGATTGGTCAGCGTCTTCTGCGACACCTGGACCTAAAATAGAATAGTTTTTTCTTTCTTTGTGTCCATCTAATTTACCTTCAACAAATGGTAAAGTGCTTGGAATTAAATCTTTAAATTTTGCTAGTCTAATATTCATATTTTTTTAATTATAATATTGTGATACACGAATATTTCCAATAAATAAATATATGCAAATAGAACAATTTGATACAGGTCTAAAAACAAAAACAAATGTACAGAACATTGTTCTTTCACCTGAAAAAAATTTAGAAAATAAAAACTTAGTTAGAGGTTATTTAAATAAGATCATCACATCGGGAATAAATGAAATCGATAGTAATTTAGATGAAGCATTTATAGCTGATGTTAAGATAAATAGTTTTTATCCAATTAATGAATTTACAGGAGTTAAAAATTTAAAAGATAAAATTTGGTTACCATTATTTGAAGCATTTCCTGATCTTGAAAGAAGAGAAAATATTGTTGTTGGAGGAGCTTTCAGAGATAAAATTTTGATAGGATCATACTCTGTTTTATCAGGTTATTTTAGAAATTCATGGCTAGGAATAAAACCAAATAATAAAATGATAAATCTTCGATGTTGTGAAATTCATGAGCTTAAAGAAAAAAAAATAATCGAGAGTCATATCTTAATTGATGTAATGGACTTTTTAAGACAATGTGGCATCTCCTCAATCAATCCATCAAGAGGTTCAGAGGGAGCTTGGCTTCCACCAATAAATACAGATGGGGTAAATTTTTTTGAAAAAGATTTAGAGGTTTCAAATTCAAATTTAAAACAAGCCTTGGAAATGGGTAGAAGTCTGAATATAAAACCAGAGAAAGAAAATCTCTCAGATAATGAATTAAAAGAAAGATTATTAAATCATCCCCAAAAAGAATATTGGCATAAAAAAATGATTTGGTACGGTCCATGTGGAATTGGCACTTCAAGATCACTAGAGGGATTTATTGATATGCATCAATTACCATTTAGAAAATCATTTACTGAAAGAGATTATTTTAAGCTAGGACATTATTGTGAAATAGGGGATGGTAAATTTTCACTTTGTGCAGGTTGGCATAGTTTAGAGGCGAACTATGGTTCAAATGATTGGTTGGGATATAAAGCAAATAATCAAAAATTAACTATGAGAGTTATGGATTTTTATCACCATGATGAGGGAAAAATCCGTGAAAATTGGGTACCAATTGATATACTTCACATTCTAAAACAAATCGGCATTGATGTTTTAGATAATATTAAAGGCTAAAATGGCAAATATAAAATTTACTGGAGTACATAAATCTTTTGGAACTAATAAGATTATTACAGATTTTAATTTATCAGGCAAGGATGATGAATTTCTTGTATTAGTTGGACCGTCTGGATGTGGGAAATCAACTTTGTTAAGAATGATCGCAGGTTTAGAAAAGATTGATGAAGGCGAAATATTTATTAATGATCAAAAAATAAATGATCTTCATCCTTCTAAACGACAAACAGCAATGGTATTTCAGTCATATGCTCTTTACCCTCATATGAACGTTTATGAAAATATGTCATTCGGGTTAAAGATAGAAAAGAGATCTAAAGAAGAAATCCAAACAAAAGTTATGCAGGCAGCAAAAATATTAAAGATAGAGGAATTGCTGGAAAGAAGACCCAAACAATTGTCAGGAGGACAGAGACAAAGGGTTGCAATTGGAAGAGCAATTACAAGAAATCCAAAAATATTTTTATTTGATGAACCTTTATCAAATTTAGATGCAGCACTAAGATCAGAAATGAGAGTTGAGATTTCAAAATTACACAATCAAATTAAAACAAATATGATTTATGTTACACATGATCAAGTAGAGGCAATGACACTTGCCGATAGGATTGTAATTTTAAATCTTGGTAATATTGAACAAGTTGGAACCCCAGACGAAATTTACAATAATCCAGCAAACATTTTTGTAGCCCAATTTATTGGAACTCCAAAAATGAATATTTTACCTTTAAATAATGAAAATATAATTTCAGATAATAAAATTATTTTTTTAGGCAATGAAATCACTTTTGAAAAAACTAAATTTGATAAAAAGAAATATTTCTTAGGAATAAGACCTGAACATTTTAACTTATCTAGTGAATCACAATTTAAATTTAAGCCTAAAATTGATCTTGTTGAAAACTTAGGAAATGAAAAGATTGTCTATATGAGTAACGACAACTTAGAACTTAGCGCAAAAATTTCTAGTCAGGAAGATTTTCAAAATCAGATTAATTTTGACTCCAAAGATATTTTTATTTTTGACGAAAACGGAAGAAGAATTTAAATTTTCTTTTATTACTTATAATTTGTTATGAATTGGATAGTTGTTACAGTTATTGCTGCTTTTTTTCAAAATTTAAGGTCTTCATTTCAAAAAAAAATAAATAAAGATGTTTCAACAATAGCTTCAACTTACGTAAGGTTTTCTTTTGCTTTACCTTTAGCATTAGTATTGTTTTTTATATATTTCAGAGAAGTTTCTGTAATTAATGAAATACTTAATCAACCAGGTTTTTTAATAAATGTAACTCTAGCATCAATTTTTCAAGTAATATTTACCTTCGTATTATTGTACTTATTTAAGTTTTCAAATTTTGTTGTTGGAACCTCGCTAAGTAAAACAGAAGTTGTTCAAGTAGCTATATTTGAATATCTAATATTAAATGAAAAATTGAGTAAGTTAGGAATTAGTGGCATTTTAATATCAACTTTAGGAGTAATAATTCTATCAATTAAAGATTTAAAATTTTTTTTATATAATATGTTTTCAAAAACTACATTAATAGGTTTGGTATCAGGTTTATTTTTAGCTTTGAGTATAGTTTATTTTAGATCTGCTGCCTTATCTTTAGAAAATTTTGACTCTAATTTTGAAAAAGTAATATCAACCTTACTTTTTGGATTATTAATTCCAACAATTATTTTAACTTTATATCTTTTAGTCTTTGAAAAAAAAGAATTTAGAAAATTATATAATGATAGATATGATTGTATGTTAATTGGTATTGGAGGATTTTTTGCCTCACTATCATGGTTTTATGCATTTACTCTAATCCAAGCGTCTTTTGTAAGAGCAGTTGGTCAAATCGAATTATTATTTAGTTATTTTTCCTCAAAATATTTATTTAAAGAAAAAATAAAGTTAACAGAAATTCTAGGTATTTTTGTTTTTGTAATTGGAGTTAGTATTTTATTACTTTCTAGAGTTCAAAACTAATTTGAAAATCCATATTTTCTAAGTCTTACATCTCCAGTTCGAGCATGAGCCTCCATACCTTCATACCTTGAAATTCTTGCACATGCTGCACCTACTTCTTTAGTAGACTCCTTAGTCATTCTTTGGAAACTTAAAGTTTTTATAAATTTTCCAACAAATAAACCGCCTGTATATTTTCCTGCACCTTTTGTTGGTAAAATATGGTTTGTTCCAGAACATTTATCTCCATAAGCAACCGTAGTTTCTTCTCCTATAAATAATGATCCATAATTTTTTAATCGATCATGAAACCATTGAAGGTTTTTAGTTTGTATCTCTAAATGCTCAGGTGCATATTCATCACTAATTTTTGCCATTTCTTCATCCGTATCGCACAAAATAACTTCTCCATAATCTCTCCAAGCTGCACCAGAGTTTTCTCGTGGCAAGTCTGGTAAGTCTGCAATTAATTCTGGAACTCTTTTCATAACGTATTCAGCTAATGACTTACTAGTAGTAAATAACCAAGCAGGAGAGTTGTAACCATGCTCTGCTTGCCCAACTAAATCAAAAGCAACTAATTCTGGGTCAGCTGTTTCGTCTGCTATGACGGCAATTTCTGTGGGACCAGCAAATAAATCTATACCTACTTTGCCAAATAAAATTCTTTTTGACTCTGCAACAAATTGATTTCCAGGACCAACAAGCATATCTGCGGGAGCATTACCAAAAAGACCATAAGTCATTGCAGCAATAGCTTGAACTCCACCTAAATTCATTATTACATCCGCTCCACACAAGTCAGCAGTATAAACAATAGCTGGATGAACTCCCACTCCAGGTTTTGGCGAACTGCAAACAATAATATTTTTAACGCCTGCAACTTTTGCCGTTGTTACACTCATTACAGCTGAAGCTATATGAGCATATCTTCCAGCAGGTACATAACATCCTGCTGTATTAACAGGAATTAATTTTTGACCAGCAAATAATCCATCTGAAAGTTCAACTTCAAAATCTTGCCCATAATTTTTTAATTGTGCTTCAGCAAACTTTCTTACTCTCTCATGGGAAAATTGAATATCATCTTTGGTTTTAGGATTTAAATTCTTTTTAATTTGCTCAATTTTTTCTCTTGTAACTACGACTTCTCCTTCGTATTTATCAAATTTTTTTGATAATTCGATACATCCTTCTTCTTTTGTTTTCTCTATGTCTTTTAGAATGTTCTCTACAATCTCTCTAGTTTTAGTATCATCAGTAGAAGATGTTTTTGGTGATTTCTTTAAATAATTTATTGCCATGTCTAAATCCTAATTTAATTATAATTTTTTTTCAATATTCATTTAATCTAAAGCTACCACAGCTGCTGCAATAGAGGCTAGCCTTGCTGTCGCATCATCTGATCTACTAGTAATTACCACTGGAACTTTTCCTCCTATAACCACTCCTGCCGCACATGCTCCCATAAAATAAATCATCATTTTAACCAGGGCGTTTCCTGTTTCAACATTCGGAACTAATAATACGTCAGCATCTCCTGCAACTATATTTTTTATACCTTTTATCTCTGCTGATTTTTTTGACACGCTGTTATCAAATGCAAGAGGTCCAAAAATATCTGCATTTAAATTCTCCTGTTCAGCTAAATCACATATTTCTTTAGCATCCAGTGAACTTTGCATGCTATCTAAAACCTCCTCTGTTGCAGAAAGAATGGAGACTTTTGGTTTGGATATTTTAATTCTATGACAAAAATCAACTACATTTTTAAGAATATGCATTTTTGTTTTAACATTTGGATTAACATTGAGGGCTCCATCAGTTATTATTAAAGGTTTATCTTCTTTATCTAAAGTCATATGCCAAATGTGACTCAATCTTTTTTTACCAATTAAATTATATTTTCGTAATAAAACTTCTTTCATCAAGATGTCAGTATGAATATGGCCTTTTACAATTATTTTAACTTTCTCATCCCCAGCAAGTTTTGCAGCAACTTTTGCTGTATTATTTTCAACTGGTTCATTGATGATTTCAAAATCTGATATATCAAATTTTAAATCCTCAGCAGTTTTTTTAATTTCAATTTCATTACCTATTAAAACAGGTGTGATTAATTTTTCTTTAACCGAATCCATAATGGCTAACATAGGAAGTTTTTTACCTGCATTTACAATTGCAGCTTTTGCTCCTCTTTTATTATTAGCAATATCAAGCAAATTGATGGGACAAACTGTAGATTTATCAGAAAGCATTGGATTATATATACTAAATAAATATTTAAACTAATATACAATTTATAATGTAAGGTTAAATAGTGGAAATAGTTACAAAAATAGCTCCAATCTCACTTGCTCTTATAATGCTAGGTCTTGGACTAGGATTAACTGGTCGTGATTTTTTAAGAGTGCTTAATAATCCAAAGGATTTTATAGTTGGTTTTATTTGCCAATTGATATTATTGCCAGTAGTTGCATACATCATTGTATTAATAATGGATTTACCCATTGAGATTGCTTTAGGTATTATGATAATCGCTGCTGCACCTGGAGGCGTGACTACAAATGTTATGACAAAATTTGCAAATGGAGATGTTGCATTATCTATCTCTTTAACCGCTATAATAAGTCTAATCAGTATTATTTCTGTGCCTTTTATTATTTTTAAATCTGCAGATTTATTAGGGAGCACAGGCATGTCTTCCAATCTTACCATGACAGGTATTGCATTAAAAATGGCTTTAGTTGTTACCGTTCCTGTAATCTTAGGGATGACTATCAGAAAATTTGCGGTAAACTTTGTTTCGTCAAATATTTCTATAATTGAGAAGATTACAATAGTTTTATTTCTAATTGTTTTTGCTGCAATTATAGTTGAAGAAAAAGATAATATTTTAAATTATTTTAAACAAGCAGGTATAGCTGCACTTACTCTTAATGTTGTTATGATATTGCTGTCATATTATATAGCAAAGTTCTTTGCATCAGGCGTTAAGCAAAGAAAGTGTATTTCAATTGAGTGTGGTCTTCAAAATGGGACATTAGCAATATTTGTGGCTACACAAATATTTAATGATATTAGTTATGTCATTCCAACAGCTGCATATGCCCTTATAATGTATTTAACAGGTTTTATTTTAATTTTTGTCCTACGGAAATCTACTTAATATTCATTTTGCCAAATATCTTAAAGATTAAATAAGCAAGAGAGTGAACATTTTTCTCTTGTAGTTTAATTGTATCAGTTAAAGCTTTGTCTTTCATTTTAACGTTAAATAATTTTTTTTTGTTAACACTTATATATTTATTTTTTAACAAATAATTTAATTTCCTTACCACTGTTGGTCTGGGAATATTAGTTATTTCTGAAATTGACATTGTGTTAACCCCAGTCTCAGGAACTTTAATTTTATTTTCTTTCCACTTTGAAAAATTCCATCCATTTGCTTCATAAGATTTTGTAACAAGTGAATGCCACATTATAACCATTCCAACCGAAAATATTTCAAGATCTCCTACTTGTTTTTTCCATCTATTTGTAAAAATAAAAATAAATTCACAAAAAAAATACCAACAATATGTAAAATTGTTATTAATTTCATTTAAGATTTCATCAAATTGCTTTGACTGAATGATAAGGTTATTTTTTTTACATAATTCAACAATTTTTGAGAGCAATGTACTTAAATTTTTAAGTGTGCTTTTTGATTGAACTAATTTAAAAGCTGATCTGTCTATATAAATATTTTTGTGTACTTTTTTTAATACACCAAACTCTTCTAAGCGAAGAATTTTTCTGCGTACACTTTCTTTTGGAATGTTTAAATTTCTCGATATTTCAATAATGTTTATTCTGCCTAGTTCTAAGGATTTATCATATAAAAAAAAACCATCATAACTTTCCACAAGTCCATTTTTTATGTAATAAGCAAAATCTTTTTGTATTAGATAAAGAATTATTAGATATTTTTCTATGTCTTGAAATTTGTTAAAGGAGGAATTTACCCATTCAGATAATAATTTGTAGTAAATGGGAGCGATTTCATCAAAATTTTCTATAATAATTTTATGAATATTTTTTTCGCTTAATTGTGATGAGTTTGTAATCATTTTCCGCAAACCCATTTTAAACTTTTCACCCCATTTTGGACATTAAATAAAATTTGATTAACCCATTTTGGTCACTTGAAGAAATAAAAATACTCAATTTGGTGACATACAAAATAGTAAAGAAATTTTTTTCTGTTTAAATGCGTTATTTATGAGTTACAATATTCAAAATAGAGCATCTAATATTGAAATTTCTTCTCAATTAACAGGTGACAATAATATTGATACCCCTCAAAAAGTAAATATTGATGCTCTAAAGTCTAAAATCAGAGCTCAAGAAAAAAAAGAAAACTTTAAGAATAAAGCAATCTTTGTATCACTATTTATTGGATTAGGAACTATTGGATATTTTGTTTCGAGTTAAGTTTGTTAAAATTAAAAAAATAATCAAAAATTTAGTTATTCTCAACAATTATCAGTTATTGTAATAAATGATAATTAGTAAATAATGATGATATGAAACCATTTGCAGGATATTTAATTTTAGCTTTAGGAATCACAACAGGTATAGCAGCAAATAGTTTTGCTAAAATTTCAGATGGTTTTACAAAACTAACACCAACTATTGCATGTCTACTTTTAATGTCTGTTACAATGTTTTCTTTGGCCAAAGCAATGTCAGTAATACCTGTTGCATTTAGCTACTCAACTTACAGTGGTCTAACAGTTGCTGGCGTAGTTCTATTTGGTATTTTGAAATATAATCAAGTCCCTAATGTTTATGGGTTAATTGGTATTTGCTTAATTGTAACTGGGGTTATTATGGTAAATTATCTAGGACGAGCTGGTTAACAATTTAATCTATTTCAATAGAATACGAATATCCTCCATTATATTATCTGGAATTTTAATCTCAGATTTATAATTTTTTTTATATCTTCTTAACTTATTTTCCCCTGGATATAATATTTCTTTAAGTCCTTTTAATTTAGGAAGTTTTTTAATTCTTTTTATGTTTTCTTTTATTCTTTTTTTGTAATTAGATTGAAATAAGTTTGCTTTCATCACAATAAATAAATGACCAATATTTTGTGGGCCAGAAAAATCATCAAAAGGATCTTTCACTTTACCACCATGATTACCTCCAGTATAAACACCACTTAATATATCAACCATCCACGCAAGTCCTGATCCTCTAAATCCCGCTATAGGAAGTTGAACACCCTCAAGTGCTTTTTTTGCATCAGTTGTGGGATTGCCAAATTTATCCAAGGCAACTCCTTCAGGAATTTTTGAATTTGATCTTGATGCAACTCTTATTTTCCCTCTATTAATCATTGAGACAGATGTATCTAATATAAATGGAACTTTAGAACCAGTTGGCGATCCAAAGCAAATAGGGTTTGTACCAAATAAAGATTTTATAGCTCCATGTGGGGCAATTGCAGGTGGTGCATTAGTGAATACTAAGGCGATCATATTTTTTTTTACAGCTTGTTCAGCGTAATATCCTGACATGCCGTAATGACCACTGTTTTTAACTGCAACAAGTCCTATTCCTGTTTTTTTTGCATTTTTTATGGCTTTTTTAATAGCTGTATCTGCAGCAATAAATCCAATGCTGTCATCAGCATTAATATGAGTAACAGATGGGGAAATATTTTT
The DNA here is from genome assembly GCA_902604245.1 of uncultured Pelagibacteraceae bacterium. Classification (GTDB taxonomy): domain Bacteria; phylum Pseudomonadota; class Alphaproteobacteria; order Pelagibacterales; family Pelagibacteraceae; genus Pelagibacter. Next base: position 62,599 of record CACKXQ010000004.1, read on the forward strand.
TAGTTTGATTTTAGGCCTTGGATTAATCAGCTTTTTTTTGATCCGATCACAATACATTTTTAATCTAGATAATCCATGGGTTGGAGCGCCTACTAATTCAGCATTAATTATTGCATCAGCACAAATACCTGCATGTTTTTTTGAAAGTTTAAACTTATAAAATATCTTAATAATAGTCTTTTTAAGTTTATTTTTTTCCATCTTAAATATTTAAATCTTTATTAAAAAATGACCTTATATCATTAACTAATAAATCTGGCTCCTCAAGAGCCGCAAAGTGTCCACCTTTTTTCATTTTTGTCCATCTTTTAACATTAAAAATTCTTTTTACATACGATTTAGGCGGCCAGCTCAACATTTCTTTTGGAAATTCTGCAATGGCAGTAGGTATTCTAATTTTTTTAAAATTTTTTGGAAAAGGTCTTCCACCTTCTTCTCTTCTACCAAAATAAATCCAAGCTGCAGAATTAAAAGTTTTTGTTAATATATAAATCATAATATTTGTTAGTAACAAATTCTTTGAGTAAACATTTTCAATATTGCCTTTTTTTAAGTCTGACCATGAGTAAAACTTTTCTAATATCCATGCAGCAGTACCCACAGGGCTATCTATCATTGCATAACTTAATGACTGAGGTTTGGTTGCCTGTTGTGTCCTATATCCCTCTTGCATAACTTGCTCTTTAGCAAATCTTTGTTCCCATTTTTTTTCTTTTGAAGTTATTGCTCCTTTTGGGTGTCTCATATTTAAACAATTTATATGAATAGCTTTACAATTATAATAATGATCATGACCTAGCCAATTACAAACAGCAGAACCCCAGTCTCCTCCCTGAGCAAAATAATTTTTATAACCTAGTTTTTTAGTCATTAATTTATTCATAATTTTTGCAATTTTTTTTGGACCAATTGGTTTTTTAGGCGTTCCAGAAAATCCAAATCCAGGTAGAGAAGGTATTATTACATCAAAACTCTCTTCTTTATTCCTTCCGAATTTTTCAGGATGGGTTAGTTTTTCCACGATATGTAAAAATTCAACAAAACTTCCAGGCCATCCATGAAGAATAAGCAATGGATTTGGTTTTTTTCCACTACCATTTTGCTTAATAAAATGAATATTAATCCCATCTACATTAGTAATGTAATTGTTAAGTTTGTTGATTTTTTTTTCTTGTAACTTCCAATTAAACTTTGATGTCCAGTACTTAGAAATCTTTTTTAAATAAGCATGATTTGTTCCATGTAACCATCCATCCATCTTTTGGATGTCATTAAATGGAAATTCCCTAACTTTTTTGTAGATATTATTTAAGGTCTTTATAGAAACATTTACCTTAAATTTTTTTATCATTAATTATTATATTAACCCTTTCCTCGCCAAGGAATAGTTCTATCAATTATTTTTCTTAAAGTTATATCAAATAATAATCCTAACATTCCCATAATAAAAATTGTTATCCAAATTACTTCATATTGAAAATATTTTTTTGCAACATTTTCAACAAATCCAATACCCGTAGTTCCAGCTAAAAATTCTGCTGCTACCAAAGTTCCCCAACACATTCCAACAGCCACTCTAATTCCAGTAAGAATTTCAGGTAAAGAGTTTGGAAATATAACATGACGAAGTATTTGTCTTTTAGAAGCACCTAACGAGTGTGCAGCATGAATTTTAGAAAGTTGAGTTCCTGATGCTCCAGCTCTAGCAGATATAATCATAATTGATAAAGAAACCATAAATAATAAAAATACTTTTCCAGTATTATCAATTCCAAGGACTGAAATTATAAGTGGAGCCCAAGCTAATGGAGGCACTGGTCTATATAATTCAATCAAAGGATCAAAGAAACCTTTAGCAAATCGGTTTAGACCCATAAACAAACCTAATGGAACCCCTATAATTATTCCAAAAACCAATCCTAAAAATACTCTTAAGAATGAATCCCATATATGACCATAAGGAACAGGTATCTTGAATAGTTTAAAATCACCCGTAACAACTTTTAAAACTTTACCTTTAAAGTTTTCTTTGACTATCCCTTCGCTTGTATGAACAGGGTATTCGCCTGGCAAAATATCAGCAATCCAATCTGGTAAAATAAATCCAACTATTGAACTAACATCAATCATTTCTATCCAGAGAAGAGGTATATTTTTGTATCCAACACTTGGATTAGACATAAGGATAAATTTATTTAATGTATCTGACGGTTTAGGTAACCATCTACCAGAACCTTGTTCCGAGCAACTTGGACCACTTGCAACAATTGTTCCAGCTGGAAATAAAACAATATCAATTAATCTAAGACCAGCTTGTTCTTTCTCCTGAAGGTCATCAAATTCAATTATCGCCTTTTGCATTTCATTTAGTGCATTTGGAGGATAAATGCTTGCAAATTCAATTCTTCTTGCAATTTTGACTATATTTTTAGCATAATCTGAGGCAATTTCCTCATTATCATCTAAACTTTTTCTATAAGCTTTAACTTCATCTTTCAGTTCTTTAATTGAACTTTTGAACTGTGGATTGTGATTTCTTAATTTAAAAAATTTATCATTAATTTTTTTCAGTTCCTCTGCAGCAGCTTGAAATTTTAAACCTTTTGAAGTTTCTGCAACAAACGGAACTTCAATAGTATTTTCTATAGTACCAGTTCCTGATCTAACTGTTGTTATGCCCCAGTTACCTTGCTCAGATATTGCTTTTAACCGTTCATTTTTTTCAACTTCTGTTTCAAATGGATAATCTTCTTTTATAAAATTTGAACTTAATTGTTTAATCTCATTTGTCATTTCACTTATTTTAATTTTAGTATCCATTTCAATTAAATCCTCGTTAGTTAACAAAGGAATTAATTTTTTTGTTTTATTTATATATCCAACTAAAATTGTTTTTTGTTGATTACTAAGATCTTTAGAATTTTGTATTTCAGCTGTTATTTTTTGAAGATTTTTATTTTCAATCTTTATGATCGATGTACTTTTAAATTCACGTTCTTCTATTGGAAATTGATATTTTAATCCTAACAGTGACTCATTTATTTTAGCAACTTGACATAATTCATTTGCTGATTTTGGATAAAAACCTTTTGCTATGTCCCAAGAGTAATAAAGCCATACTAGTAATATTGCAGCACTTCCAACAATAACCCAATGGGTTCCACCTTTAGCTCTTTCAGGATTTCCAAATACAGCATCAACTTTCTCAGTTTGTATTAGTCTTCTGCCGTACAAAATGCATCCAATTATGGATACAAATATAAGTATGGTGATTATTTGAGTTAACATTTAGTTTTCTTTTCCCATAATTTCTTCTTCCATATTCCAAATCATAGATAAAATTTCCTCACGCTTAGATGAAAATTCTTTATTTTTTTTAATTTCTCTTAAATCTTCTTTTAAACCCATTTCTGCAAAAGGAAGATTGTATTCTTTATGTATCCTTCCTGGTCTTGGTGCCATTACATATAGTCTTTCACCAAGTAATAGAGCTTCTTCAACTGAGTGAGTAATTAAGATGATAGTTTTTCCTGTTTCTTTCCAAATTTTAAGAACCAAAGATTGCATCTTTTCTCTAGTTAATGCATCTAACGCACCTAAAGGCTCATCCATCAATATTAAATCAGGGTCATTTATTAGACATCTAGCAAGAGCCACTCTTTGCTGCATTCCACCTGACAATTGATAGGTAGGAGTATTACCAAACCCTTTTAAGCCAACAATTTCTAGCCATTCATCCACTCTTTTAGCAGTTTTTATTGGATCTTCTTTTTTCATCCTAAGTCCAAAATCAACATTTTCAGCAACTGTTAACCACTCAAATAATGCTCCTTGTTGGAAAACCATTCCTCTTTCAACTCCTGGACCATTAATTTCATTGCCAGCTAAAACAATAGAGCCTGAGGTAGGCCTTAAAAACCCTGCAGCAATATTTAAAAGAGTAGTTTTTCCACATCCTGAAGGACCAAGAACAGTAAGAAGTTCTCCTTTTTTTAAAGTAAAATTTACATCTTTTAATGCGTGAACAGTTTCACCTTTGGGAGTTTTAAAAATCATATTTAAATCTTTGGAAACTAAGTCACTCATAGAAACTTTATATAAAACTTATATTAAAAAAAATAGGCGCTAAATAATTAGCGCCTATTAAATTTGTTTTACTCTTTAATTTTATAAAGGTAAAAAACTAGTATCAACGGCACCACCTGGAGTTCCCATACCTTTTAGGAAGCCATCAAGATTACCGCTCTCCATTGACTGTTTAGTCTCTTCTGGAGTAAGAAATTTAAATCCACTTAAAGTTTCTTTCATGTCAGCAACTTTCATTTCTGAAGCTTTAGACATTGAATTCATATCGCTTTTACCTGCTCTATATCTGTCATTTGCTTCATGAGTTACTTCTATGAAAGTTCTAAGCATACCTGGATTTTCTTTCATGAATTTGTCAGTTACAGATGTAATATCTATACCTAAGATACCAGCATCTCTTGCTTCTTGAACTGTTAAAAGTCTTGAACCAACTGCAACTGCAGCTTTGATAGAATTTCCACCAAATAAACATGCCATCACAACATCACCACTTACTAATGCAGCAGCACCTTCTTCAGGATCCATTTGAATTATATCCATTTTACTTCTGTCAGCTCCAACAACTTTCATACTTTCGTCAAAGACGTACTCAGCCATAGTTCCAAGTGGAACTGCAACTTTTTTACCTTCTAATTCAGAACCGTTTGCTTTTGTAATTCCAGAAGCATTTGATGTAACGCAAGTTGTTCCGCCCATTCCATATTCCATTGCAATATCAACTAATTTGATAGGTGCATTAGATTTTACAGCATTAATAAAAGGTACTAAACCTTGAGAATAAGAAATATCAATATCCCCAGCTAGCATTGCATCAGTCATAGCTCCACCGTTAGTGAAGTTAGTCCATTTTACTGGAACTCCTAGTGCTTTAGCAAAATTCTTTTTTTGCATGTCCTCTAAATTTGGACTTGGCCATTCTAGAAAGTAAGCAACTCTTACTTCATTTGCAGCAGCATTTGCAGCTGAAATTGACAAGTTAAGAGCGAATAAACTTCCTAAAATAAAGCTAATTAGTTTCTTCATTTTATCTCCTTAATTAAATTTAATTACCCTTATTTAAGTTCAATTTTGATTATAAGTAAATGTATTTTGTAAGCATATTAATCATAGGTGATTTGAAGATGTCTAAAATGGGTTCAACTATTGGTTGTAATTAATATTACGTAATGACATACTAATAATGCATAGAAATTATTTTCTATTTTTTTATTTTAGTCTATGAGAGAGTGATAATAACAATTTAAAAATTTTTTATGAGTTCAGAAAAGCCACAAATACCTAATTCTTTAAATGAGCATTGGATGCCATTCTCTTCAAATAGAGATTTTAAAGCAAACCCAAGGTTAATAGTTGAAGCAAAAGGTGTTTATTTAAAAAACCACCACGGTAAAACACAAATCGATGCAAGTTCAGGATTATTTTGTAATCCATTAGGACATGGTAGAGAGGAAATTATTGAAGCGATAACTAAACAACTAAGAACAGTTGATTATGCACAACCTTTCCAACAAGGATTTGGTGGGTCATTTGAATTAGCAACAAGAATTTCAAAACACACACCAGGAAACTTAAATAGAATTTTTTATACTATTTGTGGATCAACTGCTGTTGAGACAGCAATAAAAATTTCAGTTGCTTATCACAAAGCTCGAGGAGAGGGGCAGAGATTTAGATTTGTCGGAAGAGAAAGAGCTTACCACGGTATGAATATTGGAGCAACATCAGTTGGTGGTATGATCAACAATGTTAAAACATTTGCGAGTGTTTTAATGCCAGGGGTTGTTCATATGAGACATACTCATTTACCTGAACATAAATTTGTATCAGGTCAACCAGAAACGGGAGCAGAAATTGCAGATGATTTAGATAGAATTTGTACAAACTTTGGATCAGAAAATATTGCTGCGTGTATTGTTGAGCCGATTGCAGGATCAACAGGAACACTTGTTCCACCAAAAGGATATTTACAAAGATTAAGAGAAATTTGTGACAAACAGGGAATCCTTTTGATTTTTGATGAAGTAATTACTGGATGGGGAAGAACAGGTTCTCCGTTTGCATCACAAGAATATGGTGTTACTCCGGATATTATTACAATGGCAAAAGCAACAACTAATGGAATAAGTCCTTTAGGCGCTGTTGCTTGTAAAGAAGAAATTTATGATGCAGTAATGGATGCATCACCTCATGGGTCAGTTGAATTATTTCATGGCTATACATATTCTGGAATTCCTGTCTCTGTAGCAGCTGGATTAGCAGTACAAGATATATTTGAAAAAGAAGATATATTTAATAGAGCTAAAAATTTAGCTCCATACTTTCAAGAAGGATTGATGTCATTGAAGGATATTGATGTTGTTGATAACATTAGAGGATATGGAATGATGGGTGGAATAGATATTAAAATGGATAAAAAACCTGGAGCAGCTGGATTTACATGTTTTAAACATTGTTACGATGCAGGTGTTAACTTTAAAGCAACAGGTGATTGTTTAATTATTGCGCCAATGTTTATTTGCGAAAAAAAACATATAGATGAAATAATTGATAAATTAAGAACTGGAATTACGAATTATTCTAAAAGTAAAAAAAATTAATTCACTTATATGAAAATAGGTGTCCCTAAAGAGATAAAACCTCAAGAAAATAGAATTGGATTAACACCTGATAGTGTAAAAACGCTTACTTCAAATGGTCACGAAGTCTTAGTTGAGAATGATGGTGGTTTTGAAGCTGGCTTTGATAACAATCAATATAAATCTGCAGGAGCTAAAATAATTGATAAAGCAGAAGATATTTTTAATGATGCAGAGATAATTGTAAAAGTTAAAGAACCTCTTTCTAATGAAGTAAAAATGTTAAGAGAAAATCAAATTGTTTTTACTTATCTGCATTTAGCTGCTGCCAAAGAATTAACAAAAGGTTTAGTAGACTCTAAATCTGTTTGTATCGCTTATGAGACAGTAACTGATAACAACGGTAGGTTACCATTATTAGCACCTATGAGTGCTGTTGCTGGAAGAATGTCAGTTCAAGCAGGCGCACATTGTTTAGAAAAAAATCAAAAGGGCAGAGGTATTTTGTTAGGAGGCGCTCCAGGTGGAGAGCCTGCGGAAGTGGTAATTCTTGGTGGAGGAGTTGTTGGAGAAAATGCTGCAATTATTGCAACTGGAATGAGAGCAAAGGTTCATGTTGTAGATAAGTCAGAGGCAAGACTAAAACAACTATCAGAAATGTTTGGTGATAAAATTATTCCCCAGCTAAGTGATAAAACTGATTTAGAAAAATTAATTTCAGAATGCGATTTATTAGTTGGAGGAGTTTTAATTCCAGGAGCAGAAGCACCAAAATTAGTTACTAAAAATATGATTAAGAATATGAAACGAGGATCAGTAATAGTTGATGTTGCAATTGATCAAGGCGGATGTGTAGAGACTAGCAAACCTACAACTCATGCTGAACCAACTTATATAGTTGATGATATTGTTCATTATTGTGTAGCAAATATGCCAGGTGGTGTCCCTAGAACATCAACCATCGCATTAAATAATGCTACACTTCCTTTTTTAAACAGATTAGCTAGTGATGGTTATTATAAAGCTTTAAAAAATGATCCAAATTTCTTAGCTGGCTTAAATATCCATAAGGGTGAAGTAACGTACAAAGCAGTTGCAGATGTTTTTGGATATAATTATTTAAGCGCTGGTGAGGCTTTAAATTAATTAATTAAACTAGTTATCTTTTTTTCAATATTTTTACTTATAACTTGCACACCTTTAGGATTTGGATGCATTCCATCCTCTAGATTTAGTTCTGGATTCAATGCAACTCCTTCCAGAAGAAAAGGTAAAAAAGTTAAGCTATATTTATCAGAAAGACTAGAATAAATTATATTAAATTTATCCCTGTAGTCTTTGCCATGACTTTCAGGCGCAACCATACCTGCTAATATAATTTTAATATTTTTATCAATTATAATTTTAATTATTTTTTCTAAATTTTCTTTTGTCTCGTTTGGCTTTATACCTCTTAACATATCATTTGCGCCTAAACCCAAAACCAAAATATCAATATTCTTTTCTGATAGGGTCCAATTTATTCTATTTAAACCTCCTGCAGTTGTATCACCTGAGACACTTGCATTTATAATTCTGACATCTAACCCATTATTAGTTAAACTTTTTTGAAGCACTGTAGACAAATGATCTTCTTTATTAAGTCCATAACCAGCCATTAAACTATCTCCAAATAAAACAACTTTATTCTCAGCATTTACCCCAAATGCAACTAGACATAATATAATTATTTTAATAATACATTTTTTATACATGACCAAACTTCTTAAACTATCAGATGTGAACTTAAACTATAATACTGATAACAATCTTATAAAAGTTTTACAAGATGTAAGCTTTGAAGTTGATTATAAGGAAACAATATCTGTAGTAGGAGAAAGCGGGTCAGGAAAGACAAGCTTAATAATGTTGATAGGTGGTTTAGAAAAAGCATCATCGGGAAAAATTGAATTTAAAAACTTTGAGATTTCGAGTTTAAAAGAAGATGAGATTTCAGAGATAAGAAGAAAGGATATTGGTATTGTTTTTCAATCATTTTATTTAATTCCCAATTATACAGCTTTAGAAAATGTGAGTTTAGCATTAGAAATTAATAAAATTAAAGATCCGATTAATAAAGCAAAAGAAATCCTAGATAAATTTGGCCTTGGAAATAGGCTAAATAATTTACCCAGTCAATTATCTGGAGGAGAACAGCAAAGAGTAGCAATTGCACGATCAATTGTTATGAAGCCTGAATTAATTTTGGCAGATGAACCTACTGGAAATTTAGATAGTGAAAATTCTGAGCTAATCTCAAATATTCTTTTTGATTATGTGAAAGAAGAAAATGCAAGTTTAATTATGGTTACGCACGATAATAAATTGGCAAATCTTTCTAAGAGAATTATTAAAATAAAGGATGGTAAAATTGAATAAAAATCAAAATTTTGGTCTTTATTTTAAATATGCTCTTAGAGATTTAACAAGAAGCTATAATAAGATCTCAAGTATAATTATTACTCTTTTTATAAGTCTCTTTATTTTAAGTTCTATAATGACGATTGAAGATAGTCTAGAAAATGAACTTAATGAAAATGCAAAATTATTATTAGGGGGTGATATAGAAATTGACTATAACAACAAAGAAGGTGATCAAACTAAAATAGATAAGATTACTAAATTTGCTACGGTCTCCCAAATGGTTGAATTTAGCACAATGATTTCAACTGTAAATAAAAAAATCAATAAATCGTCATTTACTAGAGTAAAATCAGTTGATCAATTTTATCCATTGTATGGAAAAGCAGTCTATGAACCCAATGACGCTTTAGAAAAATTAAATCAGATAGAAAGTTCAATATTAGTAAATGAAAATATTTTTAAAAATTTAAACTTAAAAATAAATGACATTGTAAAAGTTCAAGACAAAGAGTTTAAAGTTATTGGTATAGTTAAAGTTTTACCAGATATTGGTGGTGCATTTGTATTTGGAGATTTTGCTTTAACAGGTAAAAAAACCTTAGATAATTTAGATTTAAATACCCTTGGTAGTTTTTTAAATTATGAATATAAAGTAAAATTTAACAAATCTGTTAATAGTAAAGAGGGCATTAAAAAAGTAGAGATCTTATTTAAAGATCAAAATAGAGTTAGATTAAGATACCCAGAAAACTCAGCTGGAGGTATTAGACGGATTGTTGATAATTTCTCACAATTTTTATCACTTGTATCAATAAGTGCTATGTTAATTGCTGGCATTGGTATAGCGAATACTCTTCTATCGTTTATAAATCAAAAAAATTCATCAATCGCAGTTCAAAAAGCAATAGGTGTATTTTCTGGAAATATAAAGACAATCTATTATTTGCAATTAGCTATCTTATTAGTTTTAATCACTATATTTTCGTATGGGTTAAGTTTTTTTTTAATTCCAATAGTCGATAAATATATTTCAGATGGTTTGGGTTTAAATATAGAAGCCAGTTTTTCTATTATAAATTTAATTATAGTTTTTTTGGTTGGAATGTTGGTAATGATAATATTTTCTATACCAACTGTTAATTCTATAGATCAAGTTAAAGCATCAAATTTATTTAGAAATGTATTTCAAAGTCTGCAGTTTAATTATTCAGTGAAATCAGTAATAATTAGTATAGTATTATTGCTAATATTAATTAGTCTTTTTGCGATTAGGTCTTCAATACCATTTTATAGTGTTGCATATTTCGTATCATTTTTTATTTGTTTATTAATTTTTTATTATCTTTCTGTAACAATTATTCATTTATTAAAAAAATATAAAAATTCTATGATTTCAGTAAAAATAGCAGTCAAAAATATTACTCAATCAAAAAGTATCACGCCCATTACAATAATGTCCTTAGGTCTTGGAATGACACTTTTGTTTACACTGGCATTTGTAGGCTCAAATTTTAAAAGAGAAATTTCCAAATCTATTCCAGAAATTGCACCAGATTATTTTTTCTTAGGAATTCAAAATGATCAACGAGAAAAATTCGAAAAAATAATATTTAATTCTGATAATAAGTCAAAATTAGAGGTAGTTCCTATGGTTTCAGCAGGTCTTGTAAAAATTAATGGGATAGATCCTAATTCTTACATCAAAAATACTAATGACAGTTATTGGGTTATAATGAATGATAGAAGAATATCATGGTCAGATGAGATACCAAAAGATAATCCTTTAACACAAGGCAAGTGGTGGGATTTATCAAGCCCAGACAAACTACAAATTTCTTTAGATAGCAAAGTGGCACAAGATTTTGGAGTAAAAATTGGAGATATATTCACTCTCAACATTTATGGAAGAGAAATAGATGGCGAGGTAGTAAATTTTAGACTAGTTAATTATAGAGATCTGAGCATTAATTTTGCGATGTTACTAAACCCTCAATTTGCAAATAAAATTCCACATGAGTACCTTTCGACAGTGAAGTTTAATAATATTGATAAATTCGATGATATTAATTTTTTAAATGAATTCCCTAGTGTTTCTATTGTAAAAATTTCTGATTATTTAAAAAAAGTTACTGATGTTCTTAATAAAGTATTTATAGCGGTCATTATAATTTCAACTGTTACAGTAATAATAGGATTGGTTGTTATATCCAGTGCAATTATAGTACAAGGAAAAATAAAAACTTTCCAAAATTTAGTTTTTAAGATTTTAGGATTTTCAAAAAAAGAAATAATTTACTCATCTTTAATTGAATTTATAATTACATTTTTTTCTATAATTCTTTTTTCTACAATTTTTTCTATAATTTCATCAAAATTTATTATTGAAAATATTTTTCAACTAAAATGGCTATTTGAATTTGATATATTCTTAAATGTAACAATTACAGTTGGATTAGTAACAATGATATTGATAGTTTTTACAAACCTCAAGTATCTAAGTCCAAAAGTTTATCCACTTGTCAGAAATGAATAAGATTTAATATTTTTTAGATGTTAGTTTTAAATAGAAGCTTTTAAAGCTTCATAAATTAAATCCTCTGTAGTTTCACCAATGCTTCTATAAACTTCCTCATCACCCTTGAAAATTAATAGAGTAGTTTGATAAAGCACATCAAACGAATTCGCTATATCTCTGTTTGTTACATCAAATGCAAAATATTCGATGTTATCAAATTTAATGTCTAATAATTCACCCTCTTTTTTTGCTTTCTGCAGAACTTTCATTTGATTTGCACAAGATCCACAATATTCGATCCAAGAACTGATAACTATAATTTTACCCTCAGATTGGGCCTTGCTAAACAAATCTTTATCAAATGTTGTTTTTTTTTCCATTGAATTTGCAGCAAATGCAAAAAAACAAAAAATTAAAATCGAAAATATTTTCATAGAATTTATTAATTACACCCTGTAACAAATAAAGAAATAATTAATAGTGACACATGTGTTTGGTATTTAAGCTGAAAATTTAATAAAATTTCTTCTCTAGGCTTCAAACTACGAAGCCTAGTATTATAATTAACTTATAATAAGAGAGAGAAATTAATTAATATAGCATCAGTCATACTTTAGGAGCGCTAATAGTGAATAATAGCTATGTATAATTCATATAGTTGCTTAACATCTCTCTTTACTTATTTATCATTTAATATAAAAATTATTAATGGGGTGCCATATGGCTGAGAAATACCCAAGGAACCTGTCCGGTAATTCAGAAAGGGAAAAATGGATCAGATAAATATCTTAAATCAATCATCTGCAATTTTATTAACCCTAATTATTAGTATTATTTTTGTAATAGTTGGCCTTGTATATTCAAAAAAATATCAAGGGTTAAACAATTATTTAGTTGCAAGTAGATCTGTAGGGACCTTTTCACTAACTACTAGTTTAGTTGCATCTGCCTTAGGAGCATGGATTTTATTCGGTCCCGCATCAGCAGCAACCTGGGGGGGCGTAGGGGCTGTTATTGGATATTCTTTAGGGACAGCATTTCCTCTTTTTGCATTAATTTATTTAGGAAAAAAATTTAGAGATAAATACTCAACAGGGAAATCCTTAATTGAAGTAATTAGATCAAGATTTGGCTCACAATTATTTAAGTTAATTTTGTTTTTATCAATTTTTTATATGACTATTTTTTTAATAGCAGAAGTTACCGCCGTTTCAATTTTAATTAATTACATTTCAGGAACTGATCTATGGATCACGGCATCTATTGTAATTGTCAGCTCACTTGTCTACACTTTGTATGGAGGGCTTAGAGCTTCAATATTTACAGATAATATACAATTTATAGTTTTTGGTTTGCTGTTAATAATTGCATTTTCTTATTTAATTTCTTTTAATTCTAATGACTTTAGTTTTGAGTTTGTAAAACAGAACAAGCCTCATTTGTTAAGCTCAGGCTATTTACCTAACTTCACTGCAGGCCTAACTTTTTTTATAGCTGTTGCCGCAACTAATCTTTTTCATCAAGGTAACTGGCAAAGAGTTTATGCTGCTAAAAATAATAAAGTTTTAAAAAATAGCTTAATAGTATCTTTTATAATCATTATACCAATAGTATTCATGATGGGCTTTTCAGGTTTAGTTGCAACCTCCCAAAATTCAAGCGTAGTTCCTGATCTTGCATTCTTTTCTTTATTGTTAAAAGACCAAGCCATCTTTTTATCAATAATAATAACTATTTTAGCAATTTCACTGACAGTGAGCAGTATAGATACACTGGTAAATGCTATCTCTAGTTTGATTATTGTTGATGGAAATAAAGTTATAAAATTTAAAGGTAATTATTTAAAATTATCTAAACAAATTATAATATTTTTATCCTTGATTTCATTTTTTGTTGCATCAAAAGGATTAAGTATTTTATATCTATTTTTATTAGCTGATTTATTTTGTTGTGCAGCAGTATTAAGTGTATTTTATGGTTTTTATTCAAAATCATTTAATGAAAAAAATGCATATGTTTCAATTATAGTTGGTTTAATTGGTGGAATTCTATTATTTCCTAGTCCCGATTTCTCAAAATCAATACTTGTAGGAATAATATTACCTGCTGATTTTTTTCCAATATTTATCTCACAATCTTTGTTGTTTTGCTCATTTATTGTTGCAACACTCTTACCTGTGGTTACGTGGAAATTGAGGTAATTTAATTTTTTTTAAATTTTTTAAAGGAGAAGTTTCTTGGTCTTTTTCTATTCTTAAATTTTTTCTTAAATTTAAATTTTTTTCTACTATCAGGATTATCACCTTGTTTTTCTAAGTTATAAGTATGAAATTTTTTAAATTTTTCATTTTTAAACTTAGTTTTTTTTTTATTATTTCTCCTATCGTCTCTATTTCTACTATCTTTGAATGATTTACCTCTTTTTTTAAATTTTTTATTTTTTTTGTTAGATTTTTTATTAAAGATTTCTTCTAATTTAAAATTTGGATTTATTAATTTCTGAATTTCTCTCCATATACTTCGATCATTATTTGTTAAGAAGGTGAGTGCTGATCCTTCTTTACCAGCTCTACCTGTTCTACCAACTCTATGAATATAATCCTCAGGTACTTGTGGTAGATCATAATTTATTACATGTTGAATTAATGGAATATCCAATCCTCTAGCAGCAACATCAGTTGCAACTAAAATTCTATTTTTACCAGATCTGAATCCTCTAATAACTCTGTCTCTTTTACTTTGTCTTAGATTTCCATGAATTGCTTCTGCTGAATGAGCATCATATTTTAATCTTTTTACAATTTTATCTGCACCATGTTTTGTTTTAACAAAAACTAATATTGAACCTTGTCTCTCAACTAATTGATTGATTAATTCATGATATTTTTTATCTGGAGTTATTTGAAAGGTTTCTTGTTTAATTTTTTTTATTGGAGTTGAAACTGATCCAACTGAAATTCTTTCTGGTTTTCTCAAATATTTTTCAGAAATTTTTAAAATATTATTTGGCAATGTTGCTGAAAATAATAATGTTTGATGTTCTTTTGGGATAAATTTTAAAATTATTTCAATTTGAGGTGTAAACCCCATATCAAGCATTCTATCAGTTTCATCTAAAACTAAGTAATTAACTCTTGATAAATTTAAGCTTTTTCTTTTTAAGTGATCGTTAATTCTGCCAGGTGTACCAACAATTATTCTAGCTCTTTTATTCAACTGTCTCAGTTGTTTTTGCATACTTTCTCCACCAATTAAAAGAGCATTGCCAATTCTTATATCTCCCAAAGTAAGCTTCGATATCGTACCCATTACCTGACTAGCTAATTCTCTCGTTGGGCATATGATTAATGCCATTGCATTTTTATTTATCATCAATTTATTTATTAGAGGAATTGTAAAAGCTAAAGTTTTACCTGTACCTGTTTGTGCGGTTCCAAGAACATCTTTTCCTTCTAGTGCAATAGGTATTGCTTGAGATTGAATTGGTGTGGGCGTGATAAAATTTGAATACTTAATTGAATTCTTTAGTTTGTTTTCTATGTCTAATTCATTAAAGTTTTTCATGCTTGATTCTTTTAAAGATATATAGAAAATGCTTATATGTTCTAATGCCAATTACAATAAATCATTTATTTAGGACTTTAGAATGCTTATAATTGACATTAACTGGACACTTTGAAACTTGTAAGAAACGCATATAGTTAATATAATTAAATTAAATGCTCTCTTTTATATTGCCATTTATAGTACTGATTTTAGTAGTTGTTTTCATACATGAATATGGCCATTATTATTTTGCAAAAAAATATGGAGTTGGTGTAACAGATTTTTCAATTGGTTTTGGTAGAGAATTGATTGGTTGGAATGATAAATCGGGTACAAGATGGAAAATTTGCTGGATACCTCTTGGAGGTTATGTAAAATTTTTTGGTGATAGAAATGTATTTTCTCAAGCCGATCAAGAAGAATTGTTAAAAAAATATAGCAAAGAGGATCAAGAAAAACTCTTTGTAACAAAACCATTATATCAAAGATCCTTAATTGTAGCGGGTGGGCCGATAGCAAATTTCGTTTTAGCAATATTTATTTTTTTATTCATATATATGTTTGCTGGAAAAGACTTTACACCTGCAGTTATTGACGAAGTCCAAAAAGATAGTCCAGCAGAAGTAGCGGGAATGCAAAAAAATGATGTGATACTTGAAATAGATCACAATAAAGTTGAGAGTATTCTTGATGTTTCTAAACTAATTTTAATGTCAACATCTGAAATAGTTGATTTCAAAATTTCTAGATATGATCAAGAGGTATTATTAAAGGTTAAACCAAAAATTGTTGCAGGTATTGATAATTTAGGAAATAAAATTAATAAAAGAATAGTTGGTATTAAACTAAGTCCATACAATAATGAAATAAATCATAAACGATTAGGGCCAGCAAATGCATTAATAGAGTCTGTTAAAGAAGTATATTTTGTAACTACATCATCACTTAAATATATGGGTTCAATGCTTACTGGATCTGGAGATAGTTCACAATTAGGTGGACCAATTAGAATAGCAAAGATTTCAGGCCAAGTTGCGGAATTTGGAATATTACCATTTATAAGTATGATGGCTTATATATCGATAAGTTTAGGCTTAATTAACCTTTTTCCAATACCACTTTTAGATGGGGGCCATTTAATGTTTTATGCATTTGAAAAGGTTTTAGGAAAGCCATTAAGTCAAAAAACACAGGAAGGTTTTTTTCGAATCGGAATGTTTTTATTGTTAACTTTAATGTTTTTTGCAACATTCAATGACCTTAAAGATTTAGGCTTATTTTAAAGGGATTTTCTAACGTTAAAAAAGCTATATAAATCAATACTTATTTATAACTATATGTTGTGGTGAATTTAATTAGAGACACAAAAAAAAAGCTTGAATTATCAACGATTTTGTTAAGTATATAATTATAACCTTTAAAACCGGAGCTAAAATGAACAAAAAACAACTTATAGCAAAATTAGCAGGGTCATTAAATCAAAGTAAAGCTGATGCTGAGCGTACATTTGATACTATTACCAACACTATTTTGGACGCTTTAAAAGGCGACGATAATGTTAAAATTGCTGGTTTTGGAACATATAAAGTGGCTAAAAGAAAAGCCCGAATTGGTAGAAATCCAAGAACTGGAGAACAAATCCAAATCGCTGCTTCTCAAAAGGTAAAGTTTTTACCTGCAAAAGCGCTTAAAGAAGTTTTCAATAAATAAACTTTTTAAAACAGCCTTTATTAAAAATTAAAATTTAATAGAGGCTGTTTTTTTTACAAGCATACGGTGTACTACATGCAAATACTGCATATCTCTTTTAAATAACAATCAATAGTTTTTAGTTTTATTAAATCTATAACATCCTCTTTAATTAAACGGAGGTGAAATGGTTAAACTTTTAAAAAAACTGGCTGGTCCATTAGTAAGTTTATTTTTCCTACTAAATATGACTAGTGCAGGTTATGCTGAAACTACAGTTTCAGCTGAAGTTGGTTTCATATTCAATACATTTCTTTTCTTGGTTTGTGGTTTCTTAGTAATGTTTATGGCAGCAGGTTTTGCCATGCTCGAATCAGGGATGGTAACATCAAAAAGTGTATCAGTAATATGTGCCAAAAATATCGGATTATTTTCAATAGCTGGAATTATGTTCTGGATGGTTGGATATAATTTAGCATACGGAATTCCAGAAGGTGGATACATAGGTAGCTTTACTCCATGGTCTGATGCAAGTTCAGTGGATACTGGATATGCAGATGGATCTGATTGGTATTTCCAAATGGTTTTCTGTGCAACAACAGTTTCAATTGTATCTGGAACATTAGCTGAAAGAATTAAATTATGGCCGTTCTTTTTATTTGCGGCTATTCTATCAGGAATTATCTATCCAATCGTTATGGGTTGGCAGTGGGGAGGTGGCTGGTTAGCAGCTGCTGGTTTCTCTGACTTTGCCGGTTCAACACTAGTTCACTCTACTGGAGGTTCAGCAGCATTGGCTGGAGCAATTCTTTTAGGAGCTAGAACTGGTAGATTTGATAAATCTGGAGCAGCTAAACCTATGAAACCATTTGCAGCGTCTTCTGTACCATTGGTAACAGTTGGTGTATTTATTTTATGGTTAGGTTGGTTCGGATTTAATGGTGGATCACAATTAGCAATGGGAACATTTGATGACGCTGTAGCAGTATCAAATATTTTTATTAATACAAACTTAGCAGCCTGTGGTGGTGTATTAGCAGCTGGTGCATTAACAAGATTAATGTCGGGTAAAACTGATGTCATTCAAATGCTTAACGGAGCAATTGGTGGTCTTGTTGCAATTACAGCTGAACCATTAATGCCTTCACCGCTAGCAGCAATTCTTATAGGTGCGATTGGTGGAATAATAGTTGTCTTCGGAACAAAATTATTATTCTCACTAAAAATCGATGATGTAGTAGGAGCAGTACCTGCTCACTTGTTCGCTGGAATTTGGGGAACTTTAGCAGTTCCACTAACTAACGGTGATGCATCATTCGGAGCGCAGCTTCTAGGAGTAATTTCAATCAATGCATTTGTATTTGTAGTATCTCTAATAGTGTGGGGAATTATGAAGGGTACAATGGGTATTAGATTGAGCAAAGAAGCAGAAAGACTTGGTACAGATGTTACAGAGTCTGGAGTAATCGCATACGCAATAAGAGACTAAAGAATAACTATCTCTCTCTCTATAGTTGACAAAAGGCCCCTTAATGGGGCCTTTTTTTTAGTAATTTTTTATAAAGTCTAAAACCTCTGCAGCATGGCCCGCTGCCTTAACGTTTCTCCATTCCTTAATGATTTTATTTTTCTCAATAATAAAAGTGCTTCTTACTGTACCCATAAATTCTCTACCCATAAATTTCTTTTTGGCCCAAGCTTTATAAGCTTTTAAGGAAGTTTTATCTTCGTCTGCCAATAGTTCAAATTTTAAGTTAAGTTTTTTACTCCATTTTTCATGACTTTCTAAACTATCTTTAGATATTCCAAAAATTGTGCATCCAAGTTTCTCAAATTTACTTAAAAGTTTATTAAAATCATTTGTCTCAATTGTACATCCACTTGTATTATCTTTCGGATAGAAATAGATGATGATAAATTTTGATTTTACTTTACTTAATTCAACAGTTTTACCTGATGTAGATGATAATTTAAAATTTGGAGCTTTCATTAAATAACCTTTTGTTTAATTTATATAGTAATATTTTTAATTTAGTGTAATAAACATTTATGACAATAAAATCAGCATCAACTTTAGTCGCAGAAGCTTTAAAGGAAATTAAAACTATATCACCAGAGGAAGCTCTAGAAAAATTAAATAATGATAAATGCAACCTTATCGATATCAGAGATGTAAGAGAATTAGAAAGATTAGGAAGAATAGAAAAGTCTTCTCACATACCAAGAGGAATGCTGGAATTTTGGATGGATCCAGATAGTCAATATTTTAAAGATGGTAAAATTGATATGAATAAGGAAATGGTTCTTTTTTGTGCTGGAGGTCTGAGATCTGCATTAGCAACAAAAACTTTACAAAGTATGGGTTTTAAAAATATTTGCCATGTAGATGGTGGTTTTGGATCAATGCAAAATTCAGGTTTTAAAGTAGTAAAGTAATTTAGCTTTTAATCTAACAAATTTATTCTTTTAGCGTAGAACATTCTTATTATCCAATAAATAACTAAACCTAAGGGACCAATAAAATAAGTTATTATTATTGGGGTGAAGACTATGTATCTAGACATAAATAATTTTTGACTATCTTTCATTATCCACGCTCCACAAAATAAGTTTATTGCTAAAAAGTGTGTCCAAAACATTATCAAAAAAGCTTCGGCTTCAAAAAGATTTCTCAAGTCATACAGACCAAGGTACAACGTAAAATTATAATCAAAATCATATCCAGAAATGTAGAAATAATAACCTAGATAAACATAGACAGCTGTTAAAATAAAAAATGGGAACACAGAAGTAACCAATAATCCACAAATCTTTGATTGTGGAAAAATAATCAGAATTAACCAGAAGGGTATTACACCTATATTTAACCATAAATAAATCATCTCAATGGTAAAAAAAGCTGCTATTTGTTCAATCATAATATTTTTATATTATATTAAATAAAACAATGATTCCCATAAAAAATAAAAAAAAGACTTTAGAAGTAACTGTTGATGAGATGACGAATTTTGCACTTAATTATGTAGAAAAATTTGCACCATCTAAACAACAATTAAGAACTTATTTATTAAAAAAATATTTAACATCAAGGACCCCTAATATAAAAAAAAACGATGTTTCTAATCTTATAGATATTGTTCTTGAGGATTTAGAGAAATCAAAGTTTATAAACGATAAGTTTTATTCAGAGTCTAAAGCAAAAAGTTTAATACAAAGAGGATCATCTATAAACAAAATACGAAATTACTTAATGAATAAAGGTGTAGGTGAAAAATATATTAAAAATACAATTGAACAAATAAAAGATAAGAATGAAGATCAGGATTTTTTTTCAGCCATAAAAATCTGTAAAAAGAAAAGAATTGGACCAGCAAGACAAGAGGACAATCGACCTTTGTTTTACAAAAAAGATATAGGAGTATTAGCTCGTTCAGGTTTCGATTTTGAAGTTTCAAGAAGAGTTATGGATCTTGAAAAAGACGAATATTTAAAAATAATTAATCTTCTTTAGTTTTTTTATTTTTTTCTTCTAAATAGTATTGAATTTTATTTCTTATATAGTTTTTAACCATCACAAATACAATTAAACCAAATATTGATACAGATACAATTATAATTAAAATTATTCTTAATTGTTCGCTCATTATAAATTTTTACTTCTCTTTAAAATTATACTTGGATTTTTAAAATCTTTTTTACCGTACGTAATTTCAGTGCCATTAAAATCTGTTACTATTCCACCTGCATTTTCAAGTATAGCATGCCCTGCAGCTATATCCCATTCGCAAGCTCTTGGCTCAGCAACATATCCGTCAAATTCTCCTGTAGCTATTACACAAAATTTAAGAGAGCTTTTCATTCGAACGTGTTGTGTAACTCCTAAATCTTGATGAATTTTTTCAATTTCAGGTTTTAGTTTATTTGAATACGAAACTACTTTTATTGAGCCTTCAGGAGTAATTTTCTTACAGTCTAATTTTATAGTTTTGTTAGAAGTAATTTCATACGATTGACCTTTTCCAAAACTATAAAACATCCTTTTTTTTGCAGGCACATTAATTAAACCTGCAACAGCTTTTCCATTTAATATTAATCCAGCATTAATAGTGAATTCCTCACCATCATTTATATAGTCATATGTTCCGTCAATTGGATCAACTAGCCAGAAGTTTTTTAAATTATTTTTAGATTTATTGTGTGATGTTTCCTCAGAAACAATGGGAATATCTGGCGTCAACTCTAGCAATTTTTTTGTGATAATTTTATTTACCTCAAGATCCCCATTGCTTACAGGGGTATTGTCTGATTTGATTTCCTTACTTAAACCCTCATTTCTTAGATTAATTGAAACTTCTCCAGCCATTAGAAAAGTATTAATTAAATCTTCGACAACACTCTTTATTTTACTTTCATCCATTATTATCAATTCTTTCGAGTTCAATATTATTTGCATTTATTACTTTTTTTCCAACATTTTGGAAATTAACAGTTACTTTGTCATTAATAATTGACTGAACTTGACCAATACCCCAACTTTTATTAGCTGGATTAATAACTTTGTCACCTGGTTCAAAATCTAAAATCATTTAATTTAACTTATAATGGAAATAAGTATAAATACCATCAAATGAATTTAGAAACTAACTCATTAGGATTTAATAAAAAACCTTCAGAAACTACAGTAGTGGTAGCAATGTCTGGAGGTGTAGACTCTTCAACTGTTGCGGGGATGATGAAACAAGAAGGTTATAATGTAATTGGAATTACTTTAAAACTTTACAATGATGGCAAAGAAGTTGCTGCCTCAAAACAGTGCTGCTCAGGCCAAGATATTATGGATGCAAAAAGAGTTGCGCATAAATTAGATATTGAACATAAGATTTTATATTACCAAGATAAGTTTAAACAAGGTGTTATCGATAACTTCGTTGAAAGTTATTTAAAGGGCGAAACACCAATACCATGCGTACAATGTAACCAGACAGTTAAATTTAAAGATCTATTTGAATTTTCTAAAGATTTAAATGCTGATGCGCTAATCACAGGTCATTATGTAAAAAGTTTAACTCAAAATAACTTAACTAATATGTACCAAGCAATTGATGAAAATCGAGATCAAAGTTATTTTTTATTTAATACCACAAGAGAGCAATTAAATTATATTAGATTTCCACTAGGTGGACTTCTTAAAAATAAAACAAGAGAAATTGCTAAAAATCTGAATTTGAATGTTGCTGATAAACCAGATAGTCAAGATATATGCTTTGTACCCAATGGAGATTATGCTTCTGTAATAAAAAAATTCAAACCAGAATCATACAAAAAAGGAAATATTAAAAATTTAGATGGAAAAGTTGTTGGAGTACATGATGGCATAGTCAATTTTACTATTGGTCAAAGAAAAGGAATTAAAGTTTCAAATGATGAGCCATTTTATGTAATTAAAATTGATGCTGAAAAAAATGAAATTTACATTGGTCCAAAAGAAGAGTTGGCAAGAAGTAATATAAATTTAAAAAACGTAAATTTACTAACAAATATAAATGAATTAGACAAAAATATATTAGTGAAAGTAAGATCTACTGGAAAACTTTTAGATGCAAAAGTAGATATAAAAGATAATGAAAATGTTAGAGTAAATCTTCTAAAACCAGAATACGGAATATCTCCTGGCCAAGCTTGTGTATTTTACAAAAGAGACCAATTTGGTCACAAAGTTCTGGGTGGTGGTTGGATTAAAGATTAAATTTTCTATTTCTTTTTATTTTTTTTTCTTGCTCTTCTCTTTTTAGAGCCCATTTTTCTACGGCCTCTATGTTTTTTTGGGTATCCCATAATCTCCTTAGTTTTACTATTTTATTGACTTATTTGGTGGATATAGCATTGTCCTAAGTACATATCAAATTTTTTATGGATTACTCCTTTAAAACTTTTTTAAAGCATACGGCTAAAGATTTTCACAACCATTCTGTCAATCCACCAGTTGTGAGGGCATCCACAATTATTTTTAAATCAATGCAAGATTTAAGAAAAATGCAAAGAATGGCTTTAAAAAAACCATTAGGTGGACATTATGATTACGGTAGAAAAGGCACATCAACTACTTTCATATTACAAAAAATTCTTACTAAATTGGAGGAATCATACAATGTATTTTTAACTCCAACTGGATTTGGATCCGTATTTCTATCAATATTTAGTGTAACAAGACCAGGAGATGAGATAATAGTTTCAGATCCACTCTACAATCCAACTAGAAATTTAAGTGAAAATTATCTTAAAGAATTTGGAATTAAAACAAAATTTTATAATCCTCATGATTTTAAGTCTTTAGAAAACAGCATAACAAGTAAAACTAAACTAATTTACGTTGAGTGCCCTGGAAGTAATACTTTTGAATTCCAAGATCTAAAAAAAGTTATTTCTATTGCAAAAAAAAATAAAATATTTACTGCAATAGATAATACCTGGGCAACACCATATTTTTTTAAACCCATTAAATTGGGTTTTGATATGTCAATAGTATCAGCAACAAAATATTATTCAGGACATTCCGATGTGATGGGTGGAAGTTTAGCTGTTAACAAAAAAGTATATAAACACGTCAAAAAAGCAGACGATGTTTTGGGTTTAAGATTAGGTCCTGATGATGCTTATTTAATAACAAGAGGGTTGAGAACTTTAGATATTAGATTAGATAAACATGAGTCTAATGCTAAAGAAGTCTGTAAGTTTCTTTCCAAAAGTAAAAAAGTAAAACTTTTGTATCCTTATAAAAAAAACTCTTTCAATTTTAGAATGTGGAAAAAATATTACTCTGGCTCATCAGGTCTTATGGGATTAATTATAAGATCTAAAAGCAGAAAATCTGTTTTGAAATTTGTAAATTCGTTAAAATTATTTGGTCATGGTTATAGTTGGGGTGGGTTTGAAAGTTTAGCATTGCTGCAAAGTGATATTGAGATGGGTGATAGAAAATTCCTAAATTTAGATAAAAATGAACACTTGGTAAGATTACATATAGGACTAGAAGACCCAAAAGATTTAATTGCAGATATTAGAAAAAGCCTTATGCTCGTTAAATGAGCAAAGATAAATTTTTCACTAGTAAAAAAGCACTGGTTACCCTTATTGCAGCTTCATTAACAGTTATTTTTGCAATGGGTATTAGGCAAACATTTGGCTTATTTTTTTTTGATTTTAATACAGATCTGAATATTTCTATTTCACATTTTGGTTTTGTAATAGGTTTGCAACTTTTAATGTGGGGAATCTTCAGTCCAGTTTTTGGATTCATAACTGATAAATATGGAGGTGCAACAGCTATATTTGTGGGTTTTTTATTTTTTTTATCAGGACTATTACTTTTCTACTCAGGACTTAATACTGGACACTACTTTACTCTAACGATTGGAATATTAATTGGTATAGGATTAGGTGGTACTGCTATAAGTATCCCAGTATCAGTTGTTGCCAAACATTTTCCTGCTTCTAATAGAACAATAGCAACAGGTATTGTTACATGTGCAGGATCATTTGGTTTTTTTGTTTCACCTTTATTGGTTAGATACTCATTAATTGAAATGGGGTGGGAAATTACAATTTTATATTTTTGTTTTCTATTAGGGATTGGATTAATCGTTGCTCTATTTGTAAATACACCAAAAATTCCAGTTGGAAGTAGTAATTTAGATAACAATCAAACAGCATCAGAAGCGTTAAGAGAGGCTTTTAGAAATAAAAGTTTCATATTTTTAACTCTTGGTTTTTTTGTTTGTGGTTGGCATATTGCTTTAGTGGCTACGCATATTCCAACTTATATGATGGATAGAGGGCTACCCGATTGGACAGCAGCAATGATATTAGCTTTAGTTGGTGTTTTTAATATGATTGGTACAATTGGTGCAGGTTATTTAGCAACTAGATTTAGCAAAAAAAAAGTTTTAAGTGCAATTTATTTTTTAAGAGGTGTATCATTGATTTATTTTATATTTTTACCTCCAAGTGTATTTAATTGTATAGTATTCGGAGTAACATTTGGGCTTCTGTGGCTTTCAACTGTACCCCCAACTAATGGAATAGTGGGGCATATATTTGGAACAAAACATCTAGGTCTTTTATATGGTATTGTATTTGTCAGCCATCAGGTAGGATCCTTTCTTGGAGCATATCTAGGTGGAGTTTTCTATGAAATGCATGGTAACTTTGATTATGCTTGGTACGCATCTATCGCACTTTCTATTTTTGCTGGTGTGATACACTTACCTATAAAAGAGAAAACAATTGAACGAGTTCAGGCAACATAAACTTAAGTTTAATAAATATTTAGAAAAACTTTATCAGTCAAATAAGCCCCTGATTATTTATAAAGTTGATGGGGGTTATAATATTTATACTGATTTTTCAAAGAAGATAACACTTAACAAAAATAATATTGCAAAATTTTTACATAGCTTTTCTTCGAAAAAATATAGAAAAGAAA
>CACKXQ010000005.1 GCA_902604245.1 uncultured Pelagibacteraceae bacterium
TTGATTATATTTGAATATTAAACTAATACTATTTTTAATTTTTATCTTTTTTGCTATTTCGGGCCACTCAATTAAAGTTATTTGTTTTTTTAAATTTTCTTGGATACCTAAGTTATTAAGCTCTTTTTTATTTTTAATTCTATATAAATCGTAGTGCTTTATTAAAATTTTTTTTATCTGATACTCATTAGTAATATTAAAAGTAGGACTAGGAACTTCCGATATTTTCATTCTGTTTTTTCTTTGAAGAGAATTAATAATGTATTTAATGAAAGTAGTTTTCCCTACTCCTAGATTGCCAGTTAAAAGTATGAAATCTCCTAAATTAATGAACTTACATAGGCGTTCAGCTACAAGTTTAGTATCTTTTTCTTTAGAAATATTTATTTTGCCACTTCTAGTAGCGATAAGCATGAGGCTTGTATGGTCCCTCTGGTGTTACACTTATATAATCAGCTTGCTCTTTAGATAATGGTGTTAATTTTGCACCAACTTTATCTAAGTGAAGCCTTGCAACCTTTTCATCTAAGTGTTTAGGAAGCACATAAACTTTATTTTCATAGTTATCTGAATTATTCCAAAGCTCAATTTGAGCAATTACCTGGTTAGTAAATGATGCACTCATAACAAAACTTGGGTGACCAGTTCCACAACCTAAATTTACAAGTCTTCCTTCAGCTAACAAAATTAATCTTTTGTCATCTGGGAATGTTATTTCATGAACTTGGGGTTTTACTTCATCCCATTTATAATTTTTTAAAGCCTCAACTTGTATTTCATTATCAAAGTGACCGATATTACATAGAATAGATCTATCTTTCATAGCTCTCATATGATCTGCTGTTACCACATCTTTATTTCCAGTTGCAGTTACGACAATATCTGCTTGACCAATCATTTCATCCATTAAAACTACTTCGTAACCTTCCATAGCAGCTTGCAATGCACAAATAGGATCAGTTTCAGTAACTAATACTCTTGCTCCGCTTTGTCTTAAAGATGCTGCACTACCTTTTCCAACATCACCAAAGCCTGCAACGATTGCAACTTTTCCTGACATCATTACATCAGTAGCTCTTTTAATTCCATCAACTAAACTCTCCCTACATCCATATAAGTTATCAAATTTTGATTTTGTGACTGAGTCGTTTACGTTAATTGCTGGCACTAACAATTGACCTTGTTCTTCCATTTTTTTAAGTGCTAGAACCCCTGTTGTCGTTTCTTCACTTAATCCTTTTACGCCTTTTAATAAATCTTTATAATCTTTATGCATAAGTGCAGTGAGATCTCCACCATCGTCTAAAATCATGTTAGGTATCCAATCTTTTTTACCCTCAATTGTTTGTTTTACACACCACCAGTATTCTTCCTCTGTCTCACCCTTCCATGCAAATACTGGGATACCAGCTTTTGCAATTGCTGCTGCTGCATGATCTTGTGTTGAAAATATATTGCATGAAGACCATCTACATTCTGCACCTAAATCAACTAGAGTTTCAATCAAAACTGCTGTTTGAATTGTCATATGAAGACAACCTAAAATTCTTGCACCTTTAAGTGGGTTTTTGCCTTTATATTCGGCTCTTACTGCCATTAATCCTGGCATTTCAGTCTCTGCTAGAGAGATTTCTTTTCTTCCAAATTCTGCTTCGTTAATATCTTTTACTTTATAATCTGTCATAAGGTAGGGCTTGTAACAACTTTATTTATATTAATCAACTTTTCATTGGGTCGCCGGGAAAATTATTTCAACTTTTGCACCCTTATCTTTATTATTTTCAGCATTAATTTGTCCATTATGCAATTCAACTAAGTTTTTCACTATATTTAAGCCCAAGCCAGAGTGTTCTCCAAAATTTTGAGGTCTATTGCTGTAAAATCTGTTGAAAATTTTAGTAGTATCCTTCTCACTAAAACCAGTCCCCTCGTCAATTACTACAAGTCTTGGCTTGCCTTCTTTGTCTTTGCTGACCTCTACTATAATTTCTTGATTCTCGTCGCTAAAAGAAATTGAATTTTCAAGTAAATTTGCAATAATTTGTTCTATCCTATTGTTGATACCAAGTATAAAATAATTTTCAGATCCATTAGACTTTAGTCGTATTTGTATTTTTCTTTTTGAATTATAAATATTGTTAAAATCATCAACTACAGATTTTGCAATATCCTTTATATCAATTTTTTGCATTGTTTCTGTGGAAATTACTACCTCATCTTTCAGCATTTGAGAATAATCAGTAATCAATCTTTCTATTCTTTCAACATCATGTGCTACTATATTAATTAATTTTTCTCTTTTAATTTTATCATCTGTTTCTGAAATTATCTCAGATGCACTTTTTAATGAGGCAAGAGGATTTCTAATTTCATGAAGTAAGTCTGTTGAATAATTTTCAGCAGTTGTAATTCTTTTATTTAATTCGCTGGTCATTTCATCAAGTGATTTTGATAATATTCCTAATTCATCATTTCTTGTCTTAACCCTTTCTATATCTGTTTTTTCGTTACTTTTGTCTTTTATGATTTTTGTATAAGTAACTAAATTTTTAATAGGTTTTAAAAAATATCTATTTAAAACATATGAGAAAATAATGATAACCAAAAGTACCACAAGAGCTGTTCTAATAATAAAGTTCTCTCTCTCTTCAATTTGTGCAACTATGTTATCAGCGTTTTCAGATATAAGAATATAGCCATTATTATTCAAATAATTAATACTCTTAATACTAAAGACAAAAAACTGTTCTTGGATTTGTTTTAAATTAGTCAAAGATTTTTCAGATCCTGACAAATAATATTTATTAAGATCTTCATCGAAAATTGTTTCATTTTTATTTTCTTGATTATTAAAATTATTCTCACTTGATTGTTCAGTTAATTCTTCAATTAGTAATAATGATGATGAAATAGATCTTGTATCTCCAATCCAATTTAATTTATCATCAAAAAATATTACTCTATCTAGTTTTTCAAAATAAGGAAATCGAGATTTTTTGGAAAATAAAAATTCGCTAATTCCATATTCATTTAATTTTATATTTGATTTTTCGAGATTAAGTATTGTTTGAGTAATTATATCTATATGATTATTTTGTTTTTCATTAATCAAATTTTTTTGAATAGCACCTAAGTAAAAGAACGTGATTATTATTATAAATATAAAGACTACTAAATTAATAAATAAAAATTTCTGTAATATAGAGAGATTTTTTAGTATTTTGCCCATAATTATTATTTAACATTCCATCTATATCCACTTCCATATCTTGTTTCAATTGCAGAAAAATCACTGTCTACCTTTTTAAATTTTTTTCTTATTCTTTTAACATGACTATCAATAGTCCTATCTTCTATATCTGTATCTTCTCGATAAGCTACATCCATGAGTAAGGCTCTCTCTTTAATCATTCCTGGTCTTTTTGCAAGCTCCTCAACAATTTTAAATTCTGTTGTAGTAAGTTTATCAGGCAATTGTTTACCATCCCACTCGCATTCGAGTTGAGAAGGATCTAATTTTAACTTACCATGAGAAATTACATTTTTATTTTCTTCTATGTTAATGTCCTTATCTTTTTTTCTTAATTGCACTTTAATTCTTTCAACTAAAACTTTGGTTGAAAATCCTCCGGTTTTACCAACAAAATCATCTGCTCCGAGTTTTAAACCACTAACCTCGTCGGTTACTTCATCTTTAGAAGTTAAAAAAATAACCGGCATAGAAGTTTTTTTTCTAAGTTTTCTTAGAAGTTCTTCGCCATCCATTCTTGGCATTTTAATATCAATTACAGCAAGATCTGGTGGTGTTCTTGATAATCCAACAAGAGCATTTTCACCATCAATGTAAGTTTGGACTTTAAAACCTTCCTTTTCTAAAGCCATCTGGACAGATGTTAATAAATTTCGATCATCATCTACTAACGCAATTGTTTGTGACATAAATCAGAATAAAAATACTAAATTGTTCAGATTAGGGCAATTGTTTGTTTTCAATGAAGTTCACCCCAATTTTCTCCAATATTCATATCGACTAAAAGAGGTATTGAAAATGAGTGAAGTTCACTATCTTTAACACTCAACATCAAATCCTTAATTAATTTAATACTTTTTTTTGTTTCTTTTGAGCTTTCTTCGAAAATTAACTCATCGTGTATTTGTAACAACATTTTTAGACTATTATTTTTATTATTGGAGATTTCTTTATTTATTCTGATCATTGCTAATCTCATTATCTCCGATGCTGACCCTTGAATTGGTGCATTTATCGCTGCCCTCTCCTGAAAATTTCTTACATTGAAATTTTTATCGTTAATTCCAGTGAGATGTGTTTTTCTTCCAAATATATTACTTACATAGCCACTTTTTCTACAAAAATTTACAGTTGTTTTCATATAATCTTTAATTTCTGGAAATTTTTTAAAATAAGAATTTAAAAATTCTGCTGCTTCATTGTTTGAAACATTGATTTGTTTAGCTAAACCATATTGTGATATGCCATAAATAATCCCAAAGTTGATTGCTTTTGCTTTTCTTCTTGTTTCTGAATCAATTTTATTAATTTCTTTTCCAAAAACCTGACTTGCTGTCAAAGTATGAATATCCTCATTATTTAAAAACGCCTTTTTCAACTGTTTTACATCTGCTAGATCTGCCAAAATTCTCATTTCAACTTGATTGTAGTCTGCTGAAATCAATTTATTATTTTTTTCAGAAACAAAGGCTTTCCTTATATCCTTACCATCATCTGATTTTATTGGAATATTTTGTAAATTTGGATCACTAGATGCAAGTCTACCTGTTGTAGTAGCCGCTAACAAAAAAGATGTATGAACTCTTTTAGTATTTTGATTTATATGTTCTGGCAATGAATCTGAGTAAGTATTTTTAAGTTTACTAATTTGTCTCCATTCCAATATGAGTTTTGGAAATTTATAACCTTTAAAAGCTAAGTCCTCTAAAACTGAAGCACTAGTAGCAAAACTTCCTTTCTTTGTTTTTTTTAAAGCTGCTATTTTTAAATCGTTATACATTATTTCACCAAGTTGCTTCGTTGATCCAATATTAAATGTTTTCTTTGAAATCTTAAAAATAGATTTTTCTAATTTTTCAATTTTAGTTGAAAATTTTGAAGACAGTTTGTTAAGTGAAGATTTGTCAAGTTTAATACCTTTTATCTCCATCTCTGCTAGTATTTTAATTAATGGTTTTTCAAATAACTCATAAATATTCAATAATTTTTCTGCTTTTAATGTTTTTAAAAAAATTTTGTACAACCTAAATGTAATATCTGCATCTTCAGCCGCATAATCTTTAGCTTCAGATACATTAACTTCAGAAAAATTAAGTTGTTTTTTACCCGTCCCAACTAAATCTTTAAATTTAATAGTTTTATGACCTAGATGGATCTCTGAGAGAGTGTCCATATTATGCCTATTTTTACCAGCATCCAGTGTGTAAGACATAAGCATAGTATCTTCCATGGAATTCAAAGTGATTCCACGGTGATAAAAGACAATAAAATCAAACTTAATATTTTGTCCTACTTTTTTAATGCTCTCATCCTCTAAATAATTCTTTAAAATACTTAAGACTTTTTTTTCGTCAAGATTGTTTCCACTAACGTGATTTAATGGAATGTAACATGCATTTCCAATTCTGTTAGAGATTGAAATACCTACTAACTTTGCTGTATGGGGGTCTAATGAAGTTGTTTCAGTATCTATTGCAAATTCACCTATTTCCTCAGATTGTTTCATCCAATCTTCAATCTCCTTCTCGTTTTTAATTAATTGATAATTTTTTTTTGTAATTTCTGTTGTTTTTTCTGAATTTTTATCAATATCTTTAGTTACAAGGTTATTTGTGTCTCCATACTTTGAGATAGCAGAACTTAATAGCCTATTAAATTCCATTTCTCTTAAAAAAGAATAAAGCTTATCTTGATCAACACTTTTCAGTATGAATTCTTCAATTTTATTTTTTACAGGTACATTTTTTTTTAATGTAACTAATTTTTTGCTAATAATTGCATCGTCCTTGTTATTTATTAAAGTTTCTCTTCTTTTATTTTGTTTTATTTTTGATGCATTTTTTAATAAATTTTCTAAAGTTCCATATTGATTTATCAATTCAGCAGCAGTTTTAACTCCTATACCAGGTACACCAGGTACGTTATCTGTGCTATCACCAGCTAAAGATTGTACATCTATTACTTTTTCTGGAGTAACTCCAAATTTATTGTGGACATCGTCTTGATTTATAAATTTGTTCTTCATTGGGTCATAAATTCTTACTCCTTTTTTATAAAGCTGCATTAAATCTTTGTCTGAAGAAACAATTGTTACCTTTGCACCTAAGTCTAAAATTTTTTCTACATATGTTGCAATTAAATCATCTGCCTCATAATTGATTAACTCAATTGAGGGTAAATTAAAGGCTTTTACAGATTTCCTTATGTATTCAAATTGAGGAATTAGATCGTCAGGTGCATCAGATCTATTTCCTTTGTACTCTGAATATATTTCATTTCTAAAATTTTTTCTTGCTGAGTCAAATATCACTGCAAAGTGTGTTGGTTTTTCTAAATTATCATCTGATTTAGAGTCCTCTAATAATTTAAAAAGCATGTTGCAAAAACCGCTGACAGCACCAACAGGTAATCCATCACTTTTTCTAGTTAAAGGAGGAAGGGCATAATATGCTCTAAAAATGTATCCCGAACCATCTATTAAGTAAAAATGGTCACTTTTTTTAATTTTCTCCATAATGTAATGATATCTTAATTTTTATAAATGTAATAAATGTATGCCCTCATATGAATAAAAAAAACGTTTTAACTGTTAAAAACTTGAATAAAGTTTATTCAAAAAATGGTTCGAAACAAACTCATGCGCTTAATAATTTAAACTTAGAGGTGAAAGAAGGTGAAATTTTTGGTCTATTAGGACCAAATGGGGCTGGTAAGAGTACATTTATAAACATATTAGGTGGATCAGTTGTAAAAACTGGTGGTGATGTAAATGTTTGGGGATTTAACTTAGATAAAAACCCAAGACAAGTTAGAGCCTCTATTGGGATTGTTCCACAAGAAGTAAACTTTGATCCATTTTTTAGTCCCAGAAAACTTTTAGAGCTTCAAGCAGGTCTATATGGAATTAGAGAAAAAGATAGAATTACAGATACTATATTGAAGTTGGTATCATTAGAAGAACAAGCTGACAGTTATGCTAGAGCCTTATCTGGTGGTATGAAGAGGAGATTACTTGTAGCAAAAGCGATGGTGCATCAACCTCCAATTATAATTTTGGACGAGCCTACTGCAGGAGTTGATGTGGAGCTTAGAAATACATTGTGGGAAAATGTGAAATCTTTGAATAAACAAGGGGTAACAACAATATTAACAACACATTACCTTGAGGAGGCAGAAAAAATGTGTGATAGGATTGGTATTCTAAGTGGAGGAAAATTAGTTGCTTTGGATACGACTAAAAATCTCTTAAAAAAAATTCAAACAAAAATTGTGTATGTCACCACAGATAAAAAAACTAATATTCAAGATAACACTTTTGAATCTTTAAAAATTATATCAAATGACGAAAACAAGTTAGTTTTATCATATGAGAAGAGTAAACTAAGCATAGACTCAATAATTTCAGAAATTAAAAAACAAGATATAAAAATAAAAGATATTTCAACTGATGATGGAGATCTTGAAGATGTATTTTTAAGACTTACAAAAAATTAAATTATCTAGGAGATCTTTTAGAAAGTATTCTCTGAAGAGTTCTTCTATGCATTTTTAGTCTTCTTGCAGTTTCAGAGACATTTCTGTTACATAGCTCAAAAACTCTATGAATGTGCTCCCATTTTACTCTATCCGCTGACATTGGGTTCTCAGGTGGGGCTGGTTTTTGATTTGGATCAGCTAAAAGTGCTTTTTCAACGTCATCTGCATCTGCAGGCTTAGCAATATAATCAATTGCTCCCTCTTTAATTGCAGCAACTGCTGTTGGAATATTACCATATCCAGTTAACATTATAATTCTACTTTTTAGGTTTCCCTTTTGAATTTCTTTAACTACCTCTAGTCCATTACCGTCATTTAACCTAAGATCCACAACAGCAAATGCTGGACTTTGTGATTTTACGGTCTCAATACCAATTTTTACACTCTCAGCTTGTGTAACTGTAAAGCCTTTTTTTTCCATCGCTCTAGCCAATCTTTGTCTAAATGGATTATCATCGTCTACGATCAGAAGCGATTTATCCTCAAAATCACTTAATTTTTGAAGTGTTGGTTGGTTAATCATAGCCTTTATATGGAAGTAAATTTTAATATTTCAATAGCATTATTTACTTTACATTATTAATTATTTCCCATAAATGCTGCATTTATGAAACTTGCATACGTGATATGCAGGTTTTTTTTGTAAATTTTTTTTAGAGGTGCAGATATGCAAAAATTTAAGTCAGTTGAAGAATTAGTTAATCAACTGAGACCGACAGGACCTGTTTATTGTATTAGAAAAGAGTCAATCAAATTGGCTTCTAAATACTTTCAAAAAAATTTCCCTGGAAAAATACTTTATGCTTTAAAAACCAACCCTCATCCAGTAGTTCTTAAAACTATTGTTGAAAGCGGGATTAACCATTTTGATGTAGCATCTATAAAAGAAATAGAGGCTATAAGGAAAATAAGTCCAAATGCAAATTGTTCTTATATGCATACAGTAAAAAGTAGAGAAAGCATTAAAGAGGCATATTTTAAATATAATGTTAAGGCCTTTTCTTTGGATACTAAAGATGAATTAATAAAAATTTTAGAAAGTACAAATTATGCTAAAGACTTAGAGTTATTTGTTAGAGTTTCTGTATCTAATGAACATGCAGAAATTGATTTATCAAAAAAATTTGGAGCAATCAACAATGAAGCGGCTGGACTTCTCAGGTTAACAAAACAATATTGTAAAAAAATTGGACTTAGTTTTCATGTTGGATCACAATGTATGCACCCAATATCTTATTCAAAAGGAATATTTGAAATCAACAATATAATTAAAAAAACTAAAATTATACCTGATGTGATTAATGTTGGAGGTGGCTTTCCTACTATTTACCCTGATCTTATTCCTCAATCTTTAGATGCTTATTTTAACGAAATTAAAAAAGGTTTAAGTAATTTAAAATTGGATAAGCTTCCAGAAATTATTTGTGAACCTGGAAGAGCAATTGTTGCAGAAAGTGGATCAACAATTGTAAGGGTTGATTTAAGAAAAAAACAGAAACTTTATATAAATGATGGAACGTATGGAACTTTGTTTGATGCTGGAGTTCCTAACATAGTTTATCCATCAAAAATGATAACTGATGGAAGAGTAATCTCCAAGAAATTAACATCTTTTGATTTCTATGGCCCAACTTGTGATAGTATGGACTATATGAAAGGCCCTTTTATTTTGCCAAATAATATAAAAGAAAATGATTATATAGAACTAGGACAGCTTGGAGCATATGGATTAACTTTTAGAACTAATTTTAATGGATTTTATTCTAATGAAATTTATGAAGTTGAAGATAGTCCAATCATGACGATGTATGACAAAGAAGCAAATAAAGAGTTTCTTGTTGCTTAATGTCAGATAATAAAAACCACTCAAATAATAGAAAAAGTGATTTACTTAGTAAAGAAGTAGAGCATATTGATATAACTTCTTTCGATGCTAGAAAAATAATTTCTTCAATGGAAAAAATGTCTTTCGTTTCAAGAGAGACTGCAAATGCTGCAAATATTTACAATGAGATGATAAAAGATAAAGATTGTACAATATTTTTAACACTCGCAGGATCAACATCTGCTGCAGGATGCATGCATATTTATAGAGATTTAGTTAAATATAATATGGTAGATGCAATAGTAGCAACTGGAGCTTCAATTATTGATATGGATTTCTTTGAGGCACTAGGTTTTAAACATTATCAGGGATCCCAATATCAAGATGATACAGAGTTAAGAAATAACTACGTTGATAGAATATATGATACTTACATTGATGAGGAAGAGCTTCAGATGTGCGATAAAACTATTGGAGAAATTGCAGATCAATTAGAGCCCAAAAGTTATACATCTAGAGAATTTATAAGAGAGATTGGTAAATATCTTAAAAATAACGCAAAAAAGAAAGATTCATTGATAGAGGTTGCCTATGACAATAACGTTCCAATTTTTTGTCCAGCGTTTACTGACTCAAGCGCTGGTTTTGGGCTTGTAATGCATCAAGAAAGAAATCCAAAAAATCACATCACAATCGACTCAATCCGAGAGTTTAGAGAACTAACTGAAATTAAAATTAAATCTAAAGGATCAGGTCTTTTTATGATTGGAGGAGGTGTGCCAAAAAATTTCATTCAAGACACTGTAATATGTGCTGAGCTGTTAGGTAAAGATGTAGATATGCATAAATATGCAATTCAAATAACAGTTGCAGATTCTAGAGATGGAGCATGCAGTAGCTCAACGTTAAAAGAGGCAAGCTCATGGGGCAAAGTAGATATTACAAAAGAGCAAATGGTTTTTGCAGAAGCAACAAGTGTATTACCCTTAATAGCAAGTGACGCCTATCATAAAGGTGAATGGAAAAATAGAGAGAGAAAAAATTTTTCCAAGATATTTTGATTAATGATCAAAAAAGTCAAAATCGGTTTAATACAAAGTAAATCTTTAGGTAAAATTGAGTCTAATATTGATTTAGCTATAAAAAATATTAAAAAAGCTGCAAAAAAAAAGGCAAATATTATATGTCTACCTGAACTATTTTTGACCAATTACTTTTGCCAAACAGAAAGTCATTCAAATTTTAAATTAGCAGAGAAAATTCCAGGAAAAATCTCTAGAATATTTTGTAATCTAGCAAAAGAGCTTGGTGTAGTATTAAATATTACTATGTTCGAAAAAAAAACATCTGGGTTTTATCATAATACAAGTATTATAATTGGAGAAAATGGTAATATTTTATCTAAATACCGTAAGATGCATATACCCGATGACCCCGGTTATTATGAAAAATTTTATTTTAGTCCTGGAGACCTTGGATTTAAAAGTGTGAAAACTAAATTTGGTAAGGTAGGTCCACTAATATGTTGGGATCAATGGTTCCCCGAAGCAGCACGGTTAACAGCTTTAAAAGGGGCTCAAATTATTTTTTACCCTACTGCTATTGGATGGCATCCAAAAGAAAAAAGAAAGTTTGGAAAATCTCAATTAGACTCATGGATCACAATGCAAAAATCCCATGCTATTGCTAATGGAACTTATGTGGCTGCTATAAATAGGGTTGGGATGGAAACAAAAGGTAAGAAAAAAATTGAATTTTGGGGTAACTCAATGGTGATAGATCCTAGTGGTAAAGTAATTGCAAAAGCAGGAAATAAAAAAGAGGATATTTTAATTTGTGAAATAGATTATAAAAAAATAGATACTGCTAGACAGCACTGGCCTTTTTTAAGAGATAGGAGAATTGAATTTTATAAAAATATTCTCAAAAATCCTCAAGATGAGTAAAAAAATAAATGAATTTAGAATGCCAGCAGAATGGGAGCCTCAAAAATCAGTTTGGATTGCGTGGCCTCATAATAAAAATGATTGGCCTGGATTATTTGAAAAAATTCCAAATGTAGTTGGAAAAATAATAAAATATTTAACAAAAGATCAAAGAATAGATTTATTAGTCAATAATACCAAAAGTATTGGTACCACAAAAATATATTTAAAAAAAGTAGGTTGTAATATATCTAACATTAAATTTCATAAACTTAAGACAGACAGACTTTGGTTAAGAGACTCTGGACCAATATTTTTGGTCAACAAAAAAAATAGAAAAAAGACCATGCTTGATTTTAAATTTAATGCCTGGTCAAAATATAAAAATTTCAGAAATGATAACAAAATCAATAACCATATTAGTAGTTACTTAAACATTGAAAGTATTTTACCTAAAAAAGTAAATTCAAATAAATTTGAAAGAGTAGTAATGGAGGGAGGAGCATTTGATAATAATGGATCTGGTTCCATATTGCTAACTAGAGAGTGCTTATTAAGTACTAAACAAGAGAGAAATAAAGGCTTCAAAAAAATTGACTATGAAAATCTATTTTCAAAATATTTGAATGCAAAAAATTTTATTTGGCTTAATAAAGGAATTGCTGGAGATGACACGCATGGTCATATCGATGATATTGCAAGATTTGTTTCAAAAAATACAATTATGATAGCTGTTGAAAAGAATAAATCAGATATAAATTACAAGTCTCTTAAAGAAAATTTAAAAATATTAAGTAAAAGTTCAAATGAAAATGGAAAAAAATTTAAAATTATAAAAATCCCTATGCCAAGTCCAGTTATAATAGACAAAACTCGTGTTCCAGCGAGCTATTTAAATTTTTTCATAAGTAATAAAACAGTTTTGGTTCCAGTATTCAATGTGAAAGAAGACAAAAAAGTTTTAAAAATTTTTAGAAAATTTTTTAAAAATAGAAAAATTATTGCTATTGATTGTAGTAATTTAATTTGGGGTTTTGGCGCTATTCATTGCATGACACAACAAGAGCCAAAAATTTGAATTAAGCAGCTTTTAAAGTGCCTAATAATAATCTAAAAGGTATCAACATTACTAAAGCTACAAAAATCTTCACTGCTAAATCTCCTAAAGAAAGTGTCACCCAAGGTATTCCTGTTCCATAAAATGAAATCGAAAAGAATAAAAATGTATCAACGGTAGAACCAATTAATGATGAAGCAAGTGGCGCAATAAACCATTTTTTTTGTCTTAATTGATCAAATATTTGTACATCCAGTAATTGAGCAATAATAAATGCTGTTCCCGAACCAATTGCTATTCTTACTGAGATTAAATCTGCAAAATTTGTTGAGAAAATTAGTGTAAATAAAATACCTATTGTAAATCCTATATATACAATTTTTCTAGCAAATAATTTGCCAAAAGATCTATTTGCCAAATCAGTTATTAAAAATGCTACTGGATAACTGAATGCTCCATATGTAAGAATTTCTTGAAGACCGTAATATTGAATTGGAAATTGGACTAAATAATTAGATGCTAAGACAACCAATCCCATTAAAAATGAGAGTGTTAAAAAAACTCTATTCATTATGCTGATTTACTAACTAAGGATTTTTTTAATTTTTTTAGTCTTAATGATAAATCTCTAGACTTAGCCGAAATAATAAATTGGTCAAAACTACCTTTTTTATCTACTGATCTAACACCAGCATTTGAGACTGTTAATCTTAAACTTCTCTTAAGTAGTTCACTTTTAAACTTTACTTTTTTTAGATTTGGAAGAAATCTTCTTTTAGTCTTATTGTTAGCATGACTAACGTTATGGCCCTTGAGTGGGATTTTTCCAGTAAGTTCGCATTTTTTAGACATAAATTATGAGCCTGTATAGGATCTGAATCTTATCGCGTCAAGATTAATTTTTAGTTCCAATAGCCTCTGAAACATTTTTAAACCCCTTATTTTTTAATAAATCAATTAATTCTTTACTTATTTTTGAAGCTATACGAGGACCTCTATACACCATTCCAGTATATAATTGAACGAGTGTTGCACCAGAAGTAATTTTTTCAAAAGCATCTTGTCCATTGCTAACACCGCCCACTCCTATTATTTTTGTTTTATCTTTTAAAATTTTATAAAATTTTGAAATTGCCTCGTTTGAAATCTTTTCAATTGGTTTTCCTGACAGTCCACCCTTTTCTAATTTATTTATATTTTTTAAATTTTCTCTATTCTTATCTGTGGTATTGGAAACAATAATAATTCCTATTTCTTGATCCATAATAATCTTGGATACTTCATTAATTTGATCATCATTAAGATCAGGTGAGACTTTGATTGCTAGTGGAATGTTTGAATTTAACTCTTTTTTTTCATTTTTTAGTTTGTCAATCAATGAATTTAGTTCATCCTGGTTGTGGAAGTCTCTTAAATTTTCTGTATTTGGTGAGGAAATGTTTATAGTTATATAATCAGCTAAATTATAAAATTTACGAAAACATATTAAATAATCATCGACTCTATTCGTGGAGTCTTTATTGGGTCCAATATTTATTCCTAAAAAACCTTTTTTATTATTTTCCTTAATTCTCTTACTAATTTGTTCTGAACCAGAATTATTAAAACCTAATCTATTTATAAGAGCTTCATCTTCTTCAAGTCTAAAAACTCTTGGTTTGGGGTTACCAAATTGGGGCTTTGGTGTAATTGTACCTACTTCGACAAAACCAAATCCAAGATTAAACAAAGGATTATATACTTCAGCATTTTTATCAAACCCAGCAGCAACACCAATTGGTGAAGATAATTTTTTATCACAAAAAGTCGTTTCTAAAATATGATTATCTTTGGGTTTTGAGTAAGGAATATTATTTAATTTTAGTGCTTTTATTGCTAAAGAATGAGCCACTTCAGGGCTAAATTTAAAAATCAGTGGTCTTAAGATATTAAACATTTTCTAATTTACTTTTTATTAATTCTTTAGTTTCTTGAACCCCAAAAAAGCTAATAAAAAAACCAAATCGTGGTCCATTTTCTACTCCAAAAACTACTTCATATATTAACTTGAACCAATCACGCAAATTTTCTTTATAGCCATTCTCTTTGCCGACTGTATAAATAGTAGTCTGAATGTCCTCTGGTTTCATTGCATCATCGCAGTTATCTAAAGAATTTACTAATGCGTCTAAAGCAATTTTTTCGTTTTTATTTGGTTTTTTATAAATCTTTTTAGATTTTATAGCATCGTTAAAATATTTAATTGCATAAGATATTAATTTGTCAAAAATTGGATGCATATCCTTATTAATATCTTTCTTATATTTCTTAACAAACTTCCAAAGTAATTCTTTATTATCAGCATTGCTTGTCTCAACTAAATTTAATAGCATTGAGAAGGACATAATTGAATTTTCCTCTGGTATTTCTGAATTATGAACATGCCAAACTGGGTTCATTAGTTTTTGAAGTTCATTTTGAGTTTTACCTTTCTCAATAAAATCAAGATATTCATCGACAGCTTTTGGTACTACTTCTCTATAAAGTTTTTTTGCTCTTTTTGGATTCTGGTACATATACAAGGAGAGACTTTCGGGTGACGCATATTCCAACCATTGATCGATAGTGATACCATTTCCTTTTGACTTAGATATTTTTTCACCCTTTTCATCTAAAAATAACTCATATGCAAAGCCAGATGGATTTGATTTACCTATTAATTTTATGATTCTTGTAGATAAGATTGCACTCTCAATTAAATCTTTACCATACATTTCAAAATCTACATCAAGTGCATACCATCTCATAGCCCAATCTACTTTCCATTGTAATTTACAATTGCCATCTAAAATACTTTGTTCTAATTTTTTACCTTTATTATCAAAAATTATTCTTGAATTTTTAGTATCTAATTCTAAAACTGGTATCTCTAACACAACCCCTGTATCTGGACATATTGGTAAAAATGGAGAATATGTTTTTTGTCTTTCTTTACCAAGGGTAGGAATGATGATGTTCATTATTCCCTCATAATTTTCTAAAATTAAATTTAATGTATCATTAAAAAAACCGGACTTATATAGAACAGTTGAACTTTTAAAACTGTATTTAAACTTAAATTTATCTAAGAAATTTTTTAACATTTCATTATTGTGTTCCCCAAAACTATTAAATTTTCCAAATGGGTCTGGAACTTGAGTCAAAGGTTTATGAAGATTTTCTTCAAGTTTTTCAGGATTAGGAATATTCTCTGGAACTTTTCTAAGTCCATCCATATCGTCCGAAAAAGTAATTATTTCTTTAGGGAGATCAGATAAATGATTTAAAGCATTAACAACCATTGAGGTTCTTGCCACTTCTCCAAAAGTACCAATGTGGGGTAAGCCGCTAGGACCATATCCTGTTTGAAGAATAATTTTTCCCTTTTTTTCAATATTTTTTTTTCTCTCTCTTAGAAGTTTTTTAGCTTCCACAAAGGGCCAGGCGTTTGTTTTGTCTATGTTGGTTTTATCTATCACTTTTAATTAAACAGCATATAAAATAACGTTTTTAATAATTCTTATAGAGTTGAAATTTATTTACCATAAAATAATGTCCAATCAAAATGTCCAATTATAAAACAGTTTTTTTTACCCTAGGAATTTTACAAATTATTTTAGGTTTATCGATGATTGCACCAATTTTAACGCAGTTTTTTTATGATGAATTTGATTCTAGTTTTATAAGTTCTGGGATTGTAACTGTAATATTTGGAATTCTCTTTTTATTATCAAATTTAGATCATGATAAAAAAATTAGCTTACCTCAGGCTTTTCTTTTAACAGCATTATCTTGGTTGAGTATTGCTATTTTTGGGTCAATTCCATTTATATTTTCTGAGATAAATTTAAGTGCTACAGACGCTTTTTTTGAGAGTATGTCAGGTATTACTACAACAGGATCAACTATAATCACCAATTTAAATGAGACCCCAAAAAGCATATTGCTATGGAGGGGAATGCTGCAATGGTTAGGTGGAATTGGTATTATCGTTATGGCAATTACTTTAATGCCGCTTATGAATATTGGTGGAATGCAGTTGTTCATTATATCTACAAGCGATACTCCAGAAAAAATTTTACCTAGATCAAAAGAAATAGCATTGAGACTGATCTTGATATACTTAGGATTAACTTTTATATGTGCATTATTTTATAAAATATTTGGAATGAACTTTTTTGATAGCATAGTTCATTCAATGACAACAATTGCAACAGGGGGTTTCTCAAATTATAATGAGTCTATTGGATATTTTGATAGTTCACTTATTGAATTTAC
Organism: uncultured Pelagibacteraceae bacterium; assembly: GCA_902604245.1. Taxonomy (GTDB): domain Bacteria; phylum Pseudomonadota; class Alphaproteobacteria; order Pelagibacterales; family Pelagibacteraceae; genus Pelagibacter. The sequence continues at coordinate 16,890 of CACKXQ010000005.1, forward strand.
ATCAATTATATTTATAATTTTAGGAAGTATTCCATTTATTGCCTATATAAAATTCTTAAATGGAGACAAAAAAATATTTTTTAACGATACACAAATTAAAACTTTTATAAAGATTGTCCTTTTTTCAATTCTTTTAATGTATCTATATCTGCTTACAAAAAATCAAAGTTTTTTTGATACCAGTATTAGATCAGTTGCATTTAATGTAATATCAATTTTAACGGGAACCGGTTATGTAACTCAAAACTTTAGTGATTGGGGTCAATTCCCATTAATTTATTTTCTTATTCTTATGTTTATCGGTGGATGTGCAGGCTCAACAGCTTGTGGGATTAAAATATTTAGAGTACAAATTTTATTCCAGTTTATTTCCGTACAACTAAAGAAAATAATTTATCCAAGAGGTATATTTAAAATAAAATATGAAAATAATAATATTGATGAAAAGTTTTTAGCATCAATTATTTCCTTTATATTTTTATATATTGTAATTTTTTTTATTATAACTGCTCTTTTATCAACAAGTGGTTTAGATTTGACAACTTCAATATCTGCTGCTGCTACATCTATATCAAATGTGGGACCTGGTTTAGGTGATATTATTGGTCCAAATGGTAATTTTTCTTATTTATCTGATTTTTCAAAATGGATTTTAAGCTTAGCGATGATTTTAGGTAGATTAGAGTTGTTTGCTGTATTAGTATTATTTATTCCATCATTTTGGAGAAAATATTAATGTATGAAACAAAACAAAGCTGGGTTGACTCTTTATTAGTTTATAAAGATATAAGGATGTTAAGAATATTGCTTCTAGGAGCAATAAGCGGATTTCCATGGGTATTAATTGCAAGTAGCTTAAGTCTTTGGCTAAAGGAAGAGGGATTAAGTAGATCAACAATTGGTTGGGCAGGATTAATATTTGGAGTTTATGCTTTTAATTATTTATGGGCTCCAATAATTGATAGAATACAAATTCCACTTTTGACAAAAAAATTAGGACATAGACGAGGATGGATCGTCTTAATGCAATTAATCATTTTATTCAGCTTGATAGTTTGGAGTTTTATAAATCCTACACAACATTTAGCACTTTTGATTAGTGTTGGATTAATAATTGCAATAGCTTCAGCAACCCAAGATATAACTGTTGATGCATTGAGAATTGAACAAATTGATGCAAATGAAGGGAAATCCATGGCAGCAGGTGCAGCTATGGCAGTAGTTGGTTGGTGGACTGGTTATAAATTAGGAGGCGTTTTAGCACTATTTACTGCTGAATTTTTTCAAAATATGGGAGTAGCAGATTATTGGCAAGCTACTTTTTTAGTTTTAGGTGTTTTAATTATTTTAATGAATATTTGTTTGATGTTTGTTCATGAACCAATTGATAATAACAGACAAAATAATCAAAAAGAAACAGATCAAATGATTATAAATAAGCTTGGATCAAATAATGTTTTAACAAATTTTATTGCTTACATTTCTGGAACTATTGGTGGACCAATAATAAGTTTTTTCAAGAAAAATGGTTTTGCAATTGCAGTTGGGATATTAGGATTTGTGTTTTTATTTAAAATAGGTGAGGCATTTTTAGGACGCATGTCTATTGTTTTTTATAAAGAAATAGGATTTTCAAAAGGACAAATAGCAATTTATTCTAAAGGATTAGGATGGATAACAACCGTAGTTTTCACTTTAATAGGTGGTGTAATGGCGATGAGAGCTGGAACAGTCAAAACTATGTTTTTTGCTGGAGGTTTGATGGCTGTAACTAATTTACTTTTCGCATTATTGGCCTGGACAGGTAAATCAGAATTATTATTCGCAATAGCTGTGATAGCTGATGATATAACAGCTGCATTTGCAACAGTTGCATTTGTTGCTTTTATTTCTTTATTGGTAGATAGGACCTACACGGCAACCCAATATGCATTATTAGCATCCGTTGGAACTGCTGGAAGAACTACCCTTGCCTCTTCATCAGGTGCGCTAGTAGATTGGCTAAATGGAGACTGGGGTACATTTTTTATAATAACAACTGTAATGGTGATACCATCACTAATTTGTCTTTGGTTTATAAGGAATAAAGTAAAAATTGGTGCAAAATAGCTATTTCTGTAAGAATTCCTATTTAAACGTTTATGAGCTGGCCTCAAAGAAATCAAATATAAGTACACAATTAATTTATGGTGAAAAATTTAGGATAATTGGAAAAAAGAAAGATTTTTTTAAAATCAGAACTGATTTTGACAATTACTTAGGTTTTATAAAAATCAAAAAATTTAATAAAGTTTTAAACAAAACTCACAAAGTCAGTATATTAAAATCGAAGATTTATAATAAACCAAAAAACAATATTAAATTTTTAACAAAAAAATACCTTCCATTTTCATCTGAAATTCAGATTATAAATAAAAAAAATAACTTTGTAATGTTCGAAAAGAATAAATGGATAAAATCAAATGAATTACAAAGATTAAATAAAAGAAATTATAATTTTAGTAAAATATTAAAACTTTTTTTGAATATTAAATATAAATGGGGTGGCAAAACTTTTGATGGTATTGATTGTTCAGCATTACTACAAATTTTTTATAAATATAACCATAAGTTCTTTCCTAGAGATACAAAAGATCAAGTTAAAATCAAAAAAGGTTTTAGGAATAAAAGAATTTTAAAGAAAGGAGATATTATTTTTTGGAAAGGACATGTTGCAGTTTGTTTAAATACAAAAAAATTAATTCATGCATATGGTCCAAGAAAAAAAGTAATAATAATGCCAATAATAAAAACCATTAAATTAATTGAAAAAACTACAAATTTAAAAGTGATTAAAATTATATCGATTTAGTTTTGATCTCTTCCAAAATCCGGCTTCGCTATATCTTGTTTAAAATTCAATATTTGCTGTCTTACTTTTTTTGAGTTAACTAATTTTTTTCTCAATGTGTTATCATCTAAATTTTCAATATTTTTTTTAAAAGATTTTAAATTTTTGATAAATAAGTTTATTGCACTAATAACATTTTTTTTATTATTAAAAAAAATATCTCTCCACATTATTTCGTTTGATGCAGCTATCCTTGAAAAATCTCTTAACCCTCCTGCACTAAATTTAATTATATCTTTTTTATGAGTTTTTTGAAAATCTTGGGCGGTCTTTATTAAATTGTAAGCTATTAAGTGGGGTAAATGACTTGTAATTGAAAATATCTTATCGTGAACTTTCTCATCCATAATTATTACTTTAGAACCAATCTTTTTCCAAAAATTAACCAATTTTTTCTGTTTAACTTTGTTTTTGTCACTAAAAACTATACACCATTTATTAATAAATAGACTTTTACTTCCATACTTTGGTCCACTTACCTCTGATCCAGATATCGGATGACTCATAATCCAGTCTAGTGACTTTGAAAGGCTCTTATTTTTTAATTTTTTAATATTTTCCTTTGTAGAGCCTACATCGGTAATTAAAGATTTTTTACTTAGATACTTATTTAAATAGGGGATAATTCTTTCATACTGACTCATCGGAGTAGCAAGTATAACAAGATCAATATCGAAAATTTTATTATCTAGTTTCTTTAAAATAATTATATTTTTATTTATTTTTTTGATTTCTCTAATATTTTTTTCTAATTTTTCGAAAACAAAAAAGTTTTTAGAAGTTTTTTTATTTATAGATGCTCTTAAAATTGAAGATCCAATTAATCCACAACCAACAATTAATATATTTTTAAACATTTTTAAAAATTTTTTTCATCTGTTTAATTAAAAGTATATTTTCTTTCACATTTCCAATTGTAAGCCTTAAACAATTTTTAATGCCATACGAATTCATCTCTCTAAGAATAATTCCTGATTTTTCAAGATTTCTCTCAACAAAGCTTGCATTTAATTTACAACGTTTAAAATCTAAAAGAAAAAAATTTGGTCCAATTTCATTTGTTTGAATACTATAAGAATTCATTATTTGTTTTATTTTTCTAGCCCAATCTAAATTATGTTTTACAGATTTTTTTATAAAATTTTTATCTTTAAGAGATTCAGCTGCACATTCCTGTGCTATCTTATTTACATTAAACGGTGGTTTAATTTTATATAAAGCATCTATAATTTTTTTACTTCCATAACCCCATCCAACTCTTAGAGATGCAAGACCATAAATTTTTGAAAAAGTTCTTAATATAAATACATTATTTTGATTTTTAAAAAGTTCCAGGCCTGATCTATAATCTTTATTTAACATATATTCAAAATATGCATCATCGACTACCAATAAAATTTTTTTATTTAATCGCTTCCTTAGGTCTAACAGTTGATTTTTAGAAATGTATGTACCTGTAGGATTATTTGGATTAGCTATAAATACAATCTTAGTTCTTTTAGTTGTTTTTTTTATAATTTCATCATTTGATACTTTAAAATTTTTTTCTTTAGAAAATATAACTTTTGCTCCTACTATTTTTGCATAAATTCTGTACATTAAAAAACTGTACTCTGGCACGACTACTTCATCTCCTTTGTTCAAAAATAACTGACATAGCATTTGAATAATTTCGTCAGATCCAGATCCACAAATAATCTGATTTTTCTTGCAATTATATTTTTTTGAAATTGTGGAAGTTAATTCCTTAAATTTCCCATCCGGATACTTTGATATATTATTTTTGGATTTTATTATTGCTTTATTAGCATTTTTGCTCATGCCTAAAGCTGATTCATTAGCTGATAGTTTAATAATACTTTTTTTTTTATTTAAGAAGGATCTTCCAGGCTTGTAGGCCTCTAGGTTTAATTTTCTAAATAATGGAGTATTCATGATGCTTAGTTTTACTAATAAATAGTCAGATAATTAAATAATACAATCAATAATTCTAAAAAAATTGACATCTAAAAAGCTATCTTATAAAAGCTTTTTGCGCTGATTTAACTGAATTGCGAGCGCTTTAAAAAACCTGCTAAATAAGTTTTTTTTCTCACAATTCATTTCAGCAAAATTTTATGAGTAACTTGAATAAAATAAAAAGCATACTTGTTGAGAAAACTCTTAAGCTTGATTGTGGAAAGGAAATATCAAACTTTCCATTAGCTTATGAGACCTATGGAAATCTTAATGCGAAGAAAGATAATGCTATTTTAATTTTTCATGCATTAACAGGTGATCAATATGCTTCAGGAATCAATCCAATCACAAAAAAAGACGGTTGGTGGAACTATGCAGTTGGTTCAGGTAAGTCATTCGATACTGATAAATTTTTTGTTATCTGTGCCAATGTCATTGGTGGATGTATGGGATCCTATGGACCAGGAACTATTGATCCCTTGACCAATAAACCTATAGGTACAAATTTTCCTGTAATTACAATTAATGATATGGTTAACGCTCAATACAATCTATTAGATTATTTTAAAATTGAAAAATTATTTGCAGTTGCTGGCGGCTCTATGGGCGGAATGCAAGTTTTACAATTCGTATCAAATTTCCCGAATAAGGCTAGAGTGGCTTTACCAATTGCTTGCACGGCTAGTCATTCAGCTCAAAATATTGCTTTTAATGAACTTGGAAGACAAGCAATAATGTCGGATAGCAATTGGAAAGAGGGATTGTATAATGAAAAATCAACAAATCCTGACAAGGGTTTAGCTGTTGCTAGGATGGCTGCTCATATAACATATTTATCAAAACAAGGTTTACAAGAAAAGTTTGGAAGAAATCTTCAAGAAAGATCCGATTTAAAATTTGGATTTGATGCTGATTTTCAAATTGAGAGTTATTTGAGATATCAAGGTTCTGTGTTTGTAGATAGATTTGATGCAAATAGTTATTTGTATATCACGAGAGCGATGGATTATTTTGATTTAACTAAACAATTTGGTGGAAACCTTTCCAAAGCATTTAAAGACACTAAAACCAAATTTTTTATCATTTCCTTTACTTCTGATTGGTTATACCCAACCTCTGAGAATAAAGATATTGTAATAGCACTTAATGCAATTGGTGCTGATGTGGGTTTTGTAGAAATTAGAACTGATAAAGGTCATGATTCTTTTTTGTTAAATGTACCAGATTTTTTAAGCACTATTAAAAATTATTTAAACACAACATATTCTAATATTAATGAAAGTAGAATTTAAAGTTATATCAAAGTTTATTGAGGAAAAATCAAGAGTCTTGGACGTTGGATGTGGTGATGGAATTTTAATGGAATATCTATCAAAAAATAAAGTGGTAAATGTTAGAGGACTTGAAATTTCTAAAGAAAAAGTAAAAAAATGTTTATCCAAAGGTTTAGCTGTTATTGAAGGCAATGCTGAGAATGATTTAAAGCAATTTCCAGATTTATCATTTGATTATGTAATATTAAGTCAAACGCTCCAAGCATTTATGAGTCCAGAGAAAGTAATTGAAAATTTATTACGAGTAGGAAAAAAGGTAATTGTTACAATTCCAAATTTTGGACATTGGAAAGTTAGACTAGATTTGCTATTTAAAGGAGAAATGCCAGTTACAAAGAATTTACCTTATCAATGGTATAATACTCCCAACCTACACATGTGTACAATTCAAGACTTTTATAATTTTTGTAACAACAAAAGTATAAATATTTATAAAACAATTTCTTTAAATGGAGAGAAAATTTCACATATTACAACTTCAAATTTAAAATATAAGAACCTAATATCTGAATTGGGTATTTTTTTATTAGAAAAATAAAAATGAAAATAGAAATTATAAAATGTTTAGAAGATAATTTTTCATATTTATTAATTGATGAATTAACAAAATCAACTATTGTAATAGATCCTAGTGAAGCAGAGCCTATTATAAAAAAAATTGAAAGTCTTAATCTAAAATTAAAATTCATAATGAATACTCACCATCATTATGATCATGTAGGAGGTAATAAAGAGCTAAAGAAATTATATAATGCTAAGGTTATAGGTTTTGGTGAAGATAAACATAGGATACCTGAAATAGATATATCTTTAAAAAATGATGAAATTTGGAAAGAGGGTATATTTGAAGCAAAAGTTTTTCATATCCCAGGACATACTTTAGGACATATATGTTTTTACTTTTTTAAAGAAAATGCATTATTTTCTGGAGATACATTATTTTCATTAGGTTGTGGAAGAGTGTTTGAGGGTACTCACGAACAGATGTTTAATTCTTTGCAATTGTTAAAGAATTTACCAGTTGAGACAGAAATTTATTGTGGGCATGAATATACATTAAAAAATTCAGATTTTTGTTTAAAGCATGATCCAGAAAATAAAGCTTTAATTTCGAAAATTAAGTTTATAAAAAATCAACTGGCTAAAGGTCAGCCAACCATTCCATCGACACTTGAAGAGGAGCTACAAACTAATATTTTTTTAAGATCAAAAAACATTGAAAACTTTTCAAAATTGAGAGATTTAAAGGATAATTTCTAGCTTATTCAGCTTGACTAAAATAAGGCCCTGACTATATTGCTGATAATTAAAAATTAGGATCGTTAATGTCATACGCAGTAATACAAACAGGTGGAAAACAGTACAAAGTCTCAGCTGGTGAAATAATAAAAGTAGAAAAATTAGCTGAGTCAGATCCAGCCACTAAAGTGGAATTTAATGAAATTTTAGCTTATGGCGATGATAAGAGCATTGAATTAGGAGCACCAACTGTAGATGGTGCAAAAGTTGAAGCTGAACTATTAAAAAATGGCAAAGAAAGAACTGTTCTAATTTTTAAAAAAAGAAGAAGAAAAAATTCAAGACGTAAAAACGGACACAGACAACAGTATTCACTAATAAGAATTAACAAAATTTTTTCTAAAGATGGTAAAGTTTTATCAGAGGCTGAAAAGATGAAAAAAAGTGAAGTTGTGGTTAAAGAAGCTAAGGAAGAAAAAACTGAGGCTTCAAAATAAATAGGTAATTTATGGCAACAAAAAAAGCAGGTGGATCATCAAGAAATGGAAGAGATAGTGCGGGCCGTAGACTGGGTGTGAAAAAATATGGTGGTGAATTAGTCATACCTGGAAATATTATTGTCAGACAAAGAGGCACTAAAATTTTTCCTGGAGAAAATGTTGGAATGGGTAAAGACCATTCAATTTTTTCTGTTGTTAAAGGAAAAGTAGTTTTTAAAAAAAGCAAATCAGACAGAACTTACGTATCAGTAAAGCCTAATTAGTAGACAGCTAATTAATTCTGTAAAATCATGAAATTTTTAGATCAAGTTAAGATATTTATAAAAGCTGGAGACGGTGGATCTGGTTCTCCTAGTTTTAGAAGAGAAAAATTTATAGAATTTGGAGGACCTGATGGAGGTGATGGAGGGAAAGGTGGTTCTATTATTCTTGTGTCAGAGAGAAATTTAAACACACTAATTGATTTTAGATATCAACAGCATTTTAAAGCTGAGAGAGGTAGAGATGGGAGTGGGAAAAATAAAACAGGAAGAGGGGGGGAAGATTTGTATTTAAAAGTTCCGGTTGGAACACAAGTATTTGAGGAAGACAATAAAACCCTTATATTTGATTTTAAGGAGGAAAATGAAAAATTTGTTGCAGCTATAGGTGGTAAAGGAGGTTTTGGTAACACAAGATTTAAATCATCAACTAATAGAGCGCCAAAGAAATTTACCAAAGGTACAGTTGGAGAAGAATTCTGTATTTATTTACAACTTAAGACAATCGCTGATATTGGTATCATTGGATTACCCAATGCAGGAAAATCTAGCTTATTAGCATCATTAACAAGTGCCACTCCTAAAATTGCAAATTATAAATTTACAACTTTAAATCCAAATCTAGGTGTTGCAATGTATGACGATAAAGAAATAACTTTAGCAGATATTCCAGGATTAATTGAAGGAGCGCATCAAGGAACAGGATTAGGGATTAAATTTTTAAAACATATTGAAAGATGCAAAGCGCTTTTGCATCTAATTGATATATCAGAAAATGATTTAATTAACTCATATCTTCAAGTGAGGGATGAAATGGGTAAATATAGTTCAGAGCTATTAAAAAAGCAGGAAATAATAGTGTTTAACAAAATAGACCTAATTGATGAGAATGAAAAAAAAGAAAAAATAAAAGATTTTGAAAAAATTATCAAGAAATCCACTTTTACGACATCAACACTCGATAAAAAATCAGTATCTGATATTAAATCAACATTGCTTAATTATGTATCTTAAAGACTCAAAGACTGTAGTTATAAAAATTGGATCATCTTTATTGATTAATGACAAAAAAATTGTCAGAGAAAAATGGTTGTCAGAATTTGCAAAAGATATTCTACATCTACAAAAATTAAAAAAAAATATAATTTTGGTTAGTTCGGGAGCAATTGCTTTAGGATGTAAAAAATTAAAATTAAGTAAAAAAAAATTGAAACTTGATAAAAGTCAGGCAGTAGCGTCAATTGGCCAAATTGAGTTAATGAATCTTTTTAAAAAAACTTTTAATAAGTCAAAAATCAATCTTTCTCAAATTTTGTTAACACTTGAAGATACTGAAAAAAGAAGAAGAGCTATTAATGCAAAAAGAACTTTTGAAAATTTGTTTAGCCTTAGCTTTATTCCAATAGTAAATGAAAATGATAGTATAGCTACTTCTGAAATTAAGTATGGCGATAATGATAGACTAGCATCTAGAGTTGCACAAATATCAAGTGCAGATTGTTTAATTTTATTATCTGATGTGAATGGTCTTTACTCTAAAGATCCAAAATTAGATAAAAAAGCTAAGTTAATTCGTGAAATTAAAAATATTGACCAAAATGTAGAAAGGTTGGCAACAAATAAAACTGGAGAATTTGGATCTGGTGGAATGAAAACAAAGATTGATGCTGCTAAAATTTGTCAATTCTCAGGATGCCATATGGCGATTGCTAATGGCTTAATAAATAGACCAATTCAAAAAATTTTAACTGAAAATATATGTACTTGGTTTTTGCCTAAAATTTCAAAATTAGATGCGAGAAAAAAATGGATAATAAGCTCAGTTTCTCCAAAGGGAAAAATAATTATTGATGAAGGTGCATTATCAGCTTTGAATAATGGGAAAAGTTTACTAGCCGCAGGGATTAAAGATGTTCAAGGCAGTTTTAGCAAAGGTGATCATATCAAAATCCTAAACAACAATATGACCGAATTTGCTAGAGGATTAAGCAGTTTCTCTTCGGATGAAATCTTGAAAATTAAAGGGAAGCACTCTAATAAAATAAGTGATATTTTAGGTTATATTTCAAAATCAGAAGTTATTCATAAAGATGATATGGTATTAATAAAATGAGAAAAAACTTAGAAAAAATTGGTACAAATGCGAAAATCGCTTTTCAAAACAAAATAAGTAATAAAAAAAAAAATAAAGTATTAAATTATTACATTCAACTTATTAAAAAAAACCAAAATAAAATTTTAGTTGAAAACACAAAAGATATAAAAATAGCTAAATCTAAAAAACTTAAAGAAAATTTAATTAAAAGACTTGCTCTTAATAATGACAAAATAGGCTCAATTATTAAATCAATTGAAACTATTGCAAAATTTAAGGATCCAGTGGATGTTGACATAGAAACCTGGAAAAGACCAAACGGTTTAAAACTAAAAAAAGTATCAATTCCGATAGGTATTATTGGTGTAATTTATGAAAGTAGACCAAATGTTACTTCGGATGTATCTACACTTTGTTTTAAATCTGGGAACTGCGTAATATTAAGAGGAGGATCAGAGGCTTTCTTTAGTAATAAAATTTTAGCTAATCTTTTTAGAAAATCATTAGAAAAATACAAAATAAACAAAAATTTTGTTCAGTTTATAGAGAATAAAAATAGAAAATTGGTCGACTACATGCTGTCAAAAATGTCAAAATATATAGACGTTATTATTCCAAGAGGTGGAAAAAGTCTTGTAAAAAAAGTTCAAGATTTATCCTCTGTTCCTGTAATTGGACACCTTGAAGGTATGTGTCATACTTATATCGATAAAGATGCAAATCTTTCAATGGCAAAAAAAATATTAATCAATGCTAAATTGCGTAATACTAGTATTTGTGGAGCTACCGAGACACTTTTAATACATAAAAATAAATCTAAAAATGTAGATGAGATATTAAGTGAACTCACAAAGAGAGGTTGTTCTATATATGCTGATAGAAATATTTCTAAATTGTTCAACGGAAATTCAAGATTAGCAAATAATAAAACATGGTCGAAGGAACATTTATCTGCAAAAATTTCTGTAAAACTAGTAAATAATATTAATGACGCAGTAAATCATATTAATAAATATGGAACAATGCATACTGACGCGATAATTACTAATAATAAAATTTCCGCAAAATTTTTTATAAAAAATATTAAAAGTTCGATCGCTATTCACAATTCTTCAACACAGTATGCTGATGGAGGAGAATTTGGTTTTGGAGGTGAAGTTGGAATTTCAACAAATAAACTTCCACCAAGAGGTCCTGTTGGACTAAACCAGCTAGTTAGTTACAAATATGAGATATATGGATCTGGACAAACAAGGAAATAAAAAAAAAATTGGTATTCTTGGAGGCACCTTTGATCCAGCACATAAAGGACATTTAAGTATCTCTAAAGAAGCAAAAAAAAGATACGATATTGATAAGATTATTTGGGCGGTTACCAAAAAAAATCCATTTAAAGAGAAAAGTAGTTTAAGTTTAGATAAAAGAATTGATTTTGCAAAAAAAATTGCTCAAAAAAATTCGTTTATAAAAGTAAAATATTTTGAGGATAAAATTAAATCGAATAGAACAATTGACTTGATAAAGTATATTAAAAAAAAAAATAAAAAGACTGATATTTATTTCATAATGGGAGCAGATAGTTTGATTAATTTTCATAAATGGAAAAATTCTGATTTAATTTCATCTCTTTGTAACATTCTAGTATTTGATAGAGACAGATATAAGGCCAAATCATTAAGTTCTAGAAGCTTTATAAAGTATAGTAAGAAAAGCTTAAAATTTATTAAATTTAATAAGGTCAATATTTCATCTTCTAAATTAAGAAAAATTTGATACTCTTTTAATAATTAATGGACAAAATCTCTTCTCTTCACAAAGATGTGGTAAATCTCTTAGATGCAAATAAAGCCCTAGATATTGTTTCAATAGATTTAGATGGAAAATCATCAATAGCGGATCAAATGATAATCGCTAGTGGAACGTCTTCAAGACATATCCAAGCTTTATCAGAGCAAGTATATGAATATTTGAAAAAAAATGGTGTAAGCAATTGTAAAATTGAGGGAAGAGAAAGTAGTGATTGGAAACTTGTAGATGGAATAGATCTTATTATTCATATTTTCAATCCTGAAAAAAGAAAATTTTATGAGCTAGAAAAAATATGGTCTGAATTAATTCCTAAAGAAAAAGTAATTATATGATGAAAAAATTTAAAACATATTTTTTATCATTATTTATTTTTTTTTTCATAACTAGTATTGTTAGCGCATCAGAAGAGAATGATATTTATAAAAAAATAGATGTTTTTTCAGAAGTCTTAGATAAAATTAATAAAGAATTTGTTGATGATGTGAACCAAAGTGATGCAATGGATGCTGCAATAAATGGTGTTCTTCAATCCTTAGATCCATATTCTGCTTATATGTCACCAGAATCTTATCAAAGTATGCAAACAGAAACGAGTGGAGAATTTGGAGGACTGGGAATTGAAGTGAGCATGGAAGCTGGGGTAATAAAAGTAATAACGCCTATGGACGATTCACCTGCGGCTGAAGCAGGAGTTAAAGCTGGTGATTATATAGTAAGAATTAATGATATTCAGGTTCAAGGTAAATCTTTAAGTGAAGCAGTTGATATCATGAGGGGTCCTGTTGGATCAGATATTGAAATAACAGTTAGAAGAAGGGGTGAAAGAAAGGCATTAGTTTTTAATATAACTAGAGAAAAAATTAAAGTTTCATCAGTAAAATCTGAGATATTAGATAATAAAACTGGTTATTTAAGACTTACCTCTTTTAATGAAAATAGTAGTGGTCAAATTAGTGATAAGATTAAAGAGTTTAAAAAAAATAAAAATGTTAAAAATTATATTTTAGATTTGAGAAATAATCCTGGTGGACTACTTTCACAGGCAATTAAAATTACAGATTTCTTTATAGATAGTGGAGAAATTGTTTCAACGAAAAGTAAAAGAAAATACGAAAGTAGGAAATTCTTTGCAAGAAAAGGTGATATAATAAATGGCAATACAATTGTTGTCTTAATAAATTATGGTTCAGCATCTGCATCTGAAATTGTGGCAGGGGCCCTAAAAGATCACAAAAGAGCAATAATAATTGGAGAAAATAGCTATGGTAAAGGCTCTGTACAATCAATCATTCCTCTCAAAAATAAAGGTGCAATAAGATTGACTGTATCTAAATATTATCTTCCATCAGGGAAATCTATATCAGAAATAGGTGTCTCGCCTGATATTGAGGTAGCTGAAGGATCTGATGACTTTAGGTTTAATACTGATACAGACAATCAACTTCAATTCGCTCTAGAGCTTTTAAACGGCTAAAATGAAAGATAAATATAAAAATTTACCACTTAGAAGTGGTGTAGGGATAGTTGTTTTAAATAAAGAAAATAAAATTTTTGTTGCAAAAAGAATAGATAATAAAAAAAACTTTTGGCAAATGCCACAAGGTGGGGTTGATAAGGGCGAAGACTTTTATAAGGCTGCAATTAGAGAATTAAAAGAAGAAACTAGTATTAAATCAGTAAGTTTAATTAAAAAAATTGATGGCTTACTTACCTACCACTTGCCAAATGAATTATTAGGAATTATTTGGAAAGGTAAATTTAAAGGTCAAAAACAACAATGGTATATAATGAGATTTAATGGTGAAGAAAAAGAAATTAATATTAATACAAAACATCCAGAATTTCTTGAATGGAGATGGGTAGATCCAGATAAAATTACTGAACTTGTGGTAGAATTTAAACTACATGTATACGAAAAAATTCAAGAAGAAGTAAAAAAAATTTTAGTTAATTGATTTTAATACTTCAAGTTTTTGATCAAGCAAATATTTTTCCTGATCATTTATATCAGACTTATTAAGTTCTTCCTCAGCAGATTTCTGGATTTCTGAAATTTTTTCTTTATCAATGTCTTTTAAATTTAAAATAAGACTAGTAAGTATAGAAAGATTATTATCTTTAAATTCAATTATTCCATCATTTACATAAAAACTTTCCTCGCCTGACTTTGAAAATATTTTAATTATTCCTGGTTTTAAAAAAGAAATAATAGAAATATGATCTTTTAAAATCCCTATCTCACCTTCAAATGCAGGAACAACTACCTCTGTGACATCATTTTTTGATAAAAACGATTTTTCAGGGTTTACTATTTCCATAGAATATTCTTCACTCATTATGCAGCAGCTTCGTTAGCTAAACTCTCAGCTTTTTGAATGGCTTCTTCAATAGTGCCAACCATATAAAATGCAGCTTCTGGTAAGTGATCATATTCACCTTTGCAAATAGCATCAAAGCCTTTGATCGTTGACTCTAAATCTACAAGCTTACCTGGCGAACCAGTAAATACTTCAGCTACAAAGAAAGGTTGAGAAAGAAATCTTTGTATTTTTCTAGCTCTCGCAACAACTAATTTATCTTCTTCTGACAATTCATCCATACCTAAAATTGCGATGATATCCTGTAGAGATTTATAAGTTTGCAGAACTTTTTGTACTTCTCTAGCAACTCTATAATGTTCGTCGCCAACTATTCTAGGATCTAAAATTCTAGACGTTGAGTCTAATGGATCAACCGCTGGGTAAATTCCAATTTCAGCAATTTGTCTAGAAAGTACCGTTGTTGCATCTAAGTGAGCAAATGAAGTTGCAGGTGCAGGGTCAGTTAAGTCGTCTGCAGGAACATAAATTGCCTGAACAGATGTAATTGAACCTTTATTCGTTGTTGTAATTCTTTCCTGTAAGTTACCCATATCAGTTGCTAATGTTGGTTGATATCCTACAGCTGAAGGTATTCTACCAAGCAATGCAGAGACCTCAGATCCTGCTTGCGTAAACCTAAATATATTATCAACGAAGAATAGCACATCTTGACCTTCTTGATCTCTAAAATACTCAGCAACAGTTAATCCAGTTAACGCAACTCTCGCTCTTGCACCTGGAGGCTCGTTCATTTGTCCATAAACTAATGCTGCTTTAGAGCCTTCCCCATCAGTTTTAATAACTCCTGAATCTATCATTTCATGGTAAAGGTCATTTCCCTCTCTAGTTCTTTCTCCTACTCCTGCAAAAACTGAAAATCCACCATGAGCTTTTGCAACGTTGTTAATCAATTCCATGATTAAAACAGTTTTACCAACTCCAGCTCCACCAAATAAACCAATTTTACCACCTTTTGCGTAGGGTGCTAAAAGATCAATAACCTTTATTCCTGTGACAAGTATTTCAGTTTCTGTTGATTGATCATTAAATTCTGGTGCAGATCTGTGAATTGGCCAATTATCTGAACTTTTAACTTCTCCTCTTTCATCGATAGGCTCACCAATCACATTTATAATTCTTCCAAGAGTCTCCGGTCCCACTGGAACTTTAATTGGAGCAGCTGTATCTGTTACCTCGTCTCCTCTTTTAAGACCTTCTGTTGCATCCATTGCAATTGTTCTAACACTTGACTCCCCTAAGTGTTGTGCAACTTCCAAAACTAGTCTATTTCCACCATTATCGCACTCTAGTGCAGTTAGAATTTCTGGTAGTTCTCCATCAAATTTTACGTCTACTACCGCCCCAATAATCTGTGTTATTTGTCCTTTTCTCATAATTATAAACTTTCTGCTCCTGAAATTATTTCTATTAACTCTTTAGTAATTGCTGCCTGACGACTTCTATTATACTCAATAGTAAGTTTGTCAACCATTTCACCTGCGTTTCTGGTTGCATTATCCATTGCACTCATTCTTGAACCTTGCTCGCTAGCTGAATTCTCTAACATCGCTTTAAAAATCTGAGTTGAAATATTTTTTGGTAACAAGTTGCTCAATATTTCATCTTCTTCAGGTTCAAATTCATAGTTATCCACTGATGAATTTTGCTCATTTTCAGACGTTTTTAAAGGAATGATTTGTTGTTCTTGTGGAATTTGGGTAATTACATTCTTAAATTGGTTATAAAAAATCGCGCATACATCAAATTCTTTTTTGTCAAATTTTTCTATAACTATCTTACCAACTTTGTCAGCATCAAAATAATTCACATTTTTTGACTCTTTAAAAGATATTCTCTCAATAATATTATCACCATAAAGACGTTTTAGTTGGTCATAACCTTTGGTTCCGACTGTAATAATTTTTAGAGTCTTTCCTTCATCTAAAATTTTTTGAAAATAAAGTTTAGCTTTTTTGATAATATTTGTATTAAAACCTCCACAAAGACCTCTATCGGATGTCATTACAACGCATAAATGTATTTTGTCTTCTCCAGTACCAGATAAAAGTTTTGGAGCATTATCAACATCTGAGATACCAGTTGATAAGTTTAAAATAATATTATTCATTTTATCTGAGTAAGGTCTTCCTTTCTCTGCACTTTCCTGGGCTCTTCTCAGTTTTGCAGCAGCAACCATTTTCATTGCCTTGGTAATCTTTTGTGTAGACTTAACACTTGATATCCTTTTTTTTAGATCGTCTAAACTAGCCATTATTTTTTATGAGTTAAAATCTTTCTTAAGTTGTAAAATAATTTCATTCAATTCTTTCTCTTTGTCATCTTCAAGTTTTCCTGAAACTGTGATTGACTCAATTATATCTGGCTTTTCAGCTTTGCATTTTTCAATAATTTTATTCTCAAAATTTGAAATATCCTTTTGTTCAATATCATCAAGATGTCCTCTAACTCCACAAAATACAGAAATGACTTGTTCTGCAACTGTCATTGGAGAATATTGATCTTGCTTTAAAAGTTCAGTTAATTTTGATCCTCTGTTAAGTAATTTCTGGGTAGATGCATCAAGATCTGAACCAAATTGTGCAAACGCCGCCATTTCACGATACTGTGCAAGTTCTAATTTCATTGATCCTGAGACTTTTTTCATTGCTTTAGTTTGTGCAGATGATCCAACTCTTGATACAGATAATCCGACATTTATCGCTGGTCTTATTCCTTGGTTAAAAAGCTCTGTTTCAAGAAATATTTGACCGTCAGTGATTGAAATAACATTTGTTGGTATGAATGCAGAAACATCTCCACCTTGAGTTTCGATGATTGGAAGAGCCGTTAATGATCCTCCACCGTGCTCATCACTTAATTTTGCAGCTCTTTCTAATAATCTACTATGTAAGTAAAATACATCTCCAGGATATGCTTCTCTTCCAGGGGGTCTTCTTAATAGAAGTGACATTTGTCTATACGCAACAGCTTGTTTTGATAAATCATCATATATAATCAAAGCATGCATCCCATTGTCTCTAAAATACTCACCCATAGTACATCCAGTGTATGGAGCTAAAAATTGCAAAGGCGCAGCATCTGATGCTGTTGCTGCTACTATTGTTGTATATTCCATAGCGCCAGCTTCTTCTAATGTTTTTTCAATTTGCCTTACTGTAGATCTCTTTTGGCCAACGGCTACATAAATACAATATAATTTTTTCTTCTCATCGCCTGACTCGTTAATTTTTTTCTGATTTATAATAGCATCAATAGCAACTGCTGTTTTGCCAGTTTGTCTATCACCAATAATTAATTCTCTTTGCCCTCTTCCAATTGGAACTAAACTATCAATTGACTTAAGACCAGTCTGCATTGGTTCACTAACAGATTTACGTGGAATTATACCAGGAGCTTTAACCTCAACCCTACTTCTTTTTAAACTTTTATCTAACGCACCTTTTCCGTCAATTGGGTTTCCTAGACCATCAACTACTCTACCGAGCAATTCTTTTCCAACTGGTGTATCAACAATTGCGCCAGTTCTTTTTACAGTATCACCTTCTTTAACTGCTTTATCATCACCAAAAATTACTACACCCACATTTTCACTTTCCAGATTTAATGCCATTCCTTTGGAGCCATCAGAGAATTCTACCATTTCTCCAGCTTGAACATTATCTAATCCATAAATTCTTGCTATACCATCTCCTACTGATAAAACTTGACCAACTTCTGTAACCTCAGCTTTATCTCCAAACTTTTTAATTTGTTCTTTTAATATTTTAGTAACTTCTGAAGGATTTATTTCCATTTAAGCCTCTATCATTGTATTTTCGATTTGTTGTAATTTATTTTTAATAGAGGTATCTACCATAATACTACCAACTTGTATTACTAAACCTCCAATTAAACTCTTATCATATTTATAGTCTAATTTTATTTTCGCGTTAAAATTTTGAGACAATTCATTTTTTATTTTGTTTACTTGTTCTCCTGATAATTCTTTAGAAGAAATTAGTTCAGCTTTTACTTCTCCTCTTTTTTTTGAACAAGTATCAACAAAATCTTGAAGAATTGTTTTTACATAAAAAAATCTTCTTTTAGATATAAGAAAACCTAAGAATTTCGATAGTAAAGAATTTAATTTATAATTATTAGCAATCATATTGATTACATCCTGAAGTTCATTTACAGAGTTAGTTGGATCTTTAATTAATGAACTAAAATCTTTGCTATCATCTATTAATTTTAATAAAGATATTGATTGTTCTTCAACTTCATCTACTGAATTTTTTTCTTTAGCTAGCTCATAAAGTGCTAAGGAATATCTACCTGCTGTGGTAACTGAAAAACTGTTATTTTTGCTCAATTTTGTCTCTTTATTTTAGAAGATTTTCTGGATTAAGTAGCATATGCATTTGATGTCTTCAAGCATCAGATTAACAATTTAATATCTATTTTGTCTCTTAATTGAAGGTTATTGGATCCACATCAACTGTCAGTTTTATTTCACTAGGTAATTTGTACTTATTCAATATTTCAGCCAGCTTATTTTGTATTTTCGACCCCTTTTTGGACCTTATTAGGAGCCTTTGGCGATATTTTCCTTTAACTCTATAAATAGGTGCATTCACAGGTCCTAAAACTTTATCATCAAGAGAACTTAGGAGTACTTGTTTTAAATTTTGAGACTCTTCATCTAAATTATTCTCTTTCGAGGATGTAAGTATTAATGAAATAAATCTTTCAAATGGTGGAAGATTATTTTTCTCTCTTAATTTCAATTCATTATCTAAAAAAATAAATGGGTCATGGTGAGTAATTTGATTTATTATATTTCGATTAATACCAAAAGTTTGAAAATATACTTTAGCAGGTTTACCAGTCCTTCCTGCTCTTCCTGATAACTGGTGGTAAAGTTGAAGATTTTTTTCAGCTGTTCTAAGATCGTGTCCATTAGATGTTAAATCAATATCTAGAACAACAATGCAATTTAAATTTGGAAAATGAAAACCTTTTGAAATTAATTGTGTCCCAATTAAAATATCAACTTCACCATTTATTATACTTTCAAGTTGATCTTTAGACGATTTTTTGTTCATGGTATCGCTTGAAAAAATAGATATTTTTTTGTCAGGAAATAATATCTTTACTTCCTCCGCTATTCTTTCAACACCTGGACCACTAAAAACAAAATCACAAGTGTTTCCTTTACTACAATTTCTATTTAATTTACTTTTGAAACCACAATAATGACAAAGTAAAATATTTTTACCTTTATGATATACTAAATTTATAGAACAGTTTGGGCAGGAGTATACTTTTACACAATTTTTGCATAGAGCATAAGGTGCAAAACCTCTTCTATTCATAAAAAATAAAACTTGATCATTTTTTTTTAAATGATCTTTAACCTTTTTCAAAGTTTCAGTGGCAATCCATGATTGTTTATTTAATCTGCTATTGTTTAAATCAATTATTTCAAATGAAGGGAGATTTGCGTCTTTATATCTTTTAATTAATCTCGAGATAGAATACTTATTTTTTTTAACATTTGCATATGTTTCTATTGAAGGAACTGAAGTTACAAGGTTAATGGGAATATTTTCAAAGTTAGCTCTAGCTATTGCCATATCCCTTGCATTATAAATAACACCTTCATCTTGCTTAAATGATTGATCATGTTCTTCATCAATTACTATTAGTCCTATTTTTTTAAATGGCAAAAAAAGAGACGATCTTGCCCCTATAACTACCTTTATTAATCCTGATGCGATACCACTCCAAATAATTTTCTTTCTTTTTGGTGTTACTCCCGAATGCCAAATTGCGGCTTTAAAACCAAAAAATTCCTCAAATTTTTTCTCAAATTCTGATGTAAGTCCTATTTCTGGAAGTAAAATTATTGCCTGATACCCTTTTTTTAAAATTTCCTCTATTTGCTTGAAATATACAATTGTTTTTCCAGATCCAGTTGTTCCTTGAAGCAAATGTACTCTAAATTCTCCATTTTTTTTTAACATTTCTCTAAAGACTTTATTTTGATCTTCAGAAAGTTTAAAATTTTGCCTAGTTTTTTTATTATTAAATATTAGATATTCTTTATCATCAAATTTTGTTATTGCATCACCACCAAGTAAATGAAGTTTTAAACACATGCCAATCGGTACCAAATTATAATTGGAGAACCAATTCAAAAAATTTATTGTTTCAATTTTTAAAGGATTTATTTGGATAACAGATTTAATTTTTTTAAGTTTAAATTTTTTTTGAATTTTCTTTTCAAATAAGTTCCAAACAACACCTGTTAAATCCTTTTTTCCAAATGGTACCTTCACATAGGTTCCTGGACTTAATTTTTTATCAAATTCGTACGTAAAAGGGTGATTGAAAATATTTGGTAATAAAACTGGAATTTGCATTTATTTCAACCAAGGATACTTATCTTGGTAATCCTTAAATAGATTATAATATTTCGAATACTTATCAGTATTATAGCTAGTAATCTTATTCCTAATTTGAATATTGCTCGTCGTTCTAATATCTAGATCATCTCTCTTATAAAATTCGAGAACACTAGCATCCCATTTTAAACCACAAAAATTAAATATTTCTTTAGAAATTTTTTCTTTATTTTGTGTAAGATTTTCAAGAGATACATCATGTATAATATTTGGATATTTTTTTTTAAAATATTTTATTATTTTTTTGTAATTATCAACATAAGTAATAATGTTTTGTATACTATGTGTCCAAGATAAGTCAGGTAGTAATGATTGATAAATTCCTATAATGGAATCCTTAAGATTTCTATGACAATGTAAAAATTTAGCTTTAGGAAATATACTCAGTATAAAATCGATATTAAAAAAATTCTCTAAAGATTTATCTACAAAATAATTTACATCTTTTTCAATCAAAGAAAATTGGGAATATTTCTTATTCACAAAATTTTTAAATTCATTGACCTTAAAATTAAATATTTCTCGCTTTTCATTATTTAATAATATTTTAGAAGAAAGTTGATTTATTACACCCATATTAATGAAAGCAGACTCTCCAAACGATGGAATATTGTTTTCTGAAGAAGTTATAATTGCTTCAACTAGTGTTGATCCTGATCTTGGTAAGCCTATAATAAATATTGGTGAAATATCATTAAATAAATGATCTTTTTCTCCATTTTCTATAAAATTTGACTGATTGTAATGTTCTAAAATTATTTTTGAATAATACTTTTGTGATTGAAGGTTATAGTTTTTTTTAAAGTCAAAACAAAGGCTGTGTGAATTATTTAAAAAAGCTAACTCTTTTTCTATGTTTCTCTCTTTCTTTTCTTTTTTAGATAGTAAGAATTCGGATAAAAACTTTTCTAAAATGTTTGCGTTTGGATTATCATTAATTTGTTTAATAATTTCAAAATGACTTGCATTAAGAAAATTTGGTTTCAATGTGAAAATTCCATAATAGGCTCTAATATCTCTTATATTTATATCTAGAACTTTAAGATAAGTTGATAATGATTTTTCTATATCACCAGTAGACTGCTCTAAATATGCAATTTTTAAATAAGTATTTAAAGATTTAGAATCTATTTTTTTGCATTTATCAAAAAATTTTAGACTCTTTTTTATATTCTTTAATTCAAAATTAATTATTGCAAGATTATAATTAATTTCGAAGTTATTATTATTTTTATTCAAATCTAGAAAAATTTTTTCTGCATCTTTAAAATTTTTTTGTGAAAGAAATTTTTTACCTAAATCTAAACTCATACTTAAATATATCACTACTATACAATTAATATAATGAAAGATATGATTTTAAATAAAACTAAGAGTGTATTTGTCTTTTATCAACTGATAGAGCTGCTTCTTTAATTGCTTCCGAGAAAGTAGGATGTGCATGACAAGTTCTTGCTATATCCTCTGAACTTGCTCCAAATTCCATAGCTACTGACATCTCAGCAATCATTTCACCAGCATGTGGACCAATTATGTGCACTCCTAAAACTCTATCTGTTTTACTTTCAGCTAATATTTTTACGAATCCCTCTGGCTCATTTATTGCTTTAGCCCTTGAGTTTGCCATAAAAGGGAATTTACCAACTTTAAAGTTTATTTTTTTTTCTTTTAATTCCTCCTCATTTTTACCAACATAGGCTACCTCTGGTGAAGTATAAATTACACCTGGTATGATATCATAATTCACATGACCTGACTGTCCAGCAATTAGCTCTGCTACAGCTATTCCTTCCTCTTCAGCTTTATGAGCCAACATAGGTCCATCTATAACATCTCCTATTGCGTAAACATTTTTTACATTGGTTTCAAAATTTTTATTAACTTTTATTTTTCCTTTTTTATCAAGATTTACTCCAATTTTTTCTAAATTTAATTTATCAGTGTAGGGTTTTCTTCCAACAGAAATCAAAACTACGTCGGCTTCAATATTATTTTTTGAATCTTTATTTGTCGTTTCTATAACTACTCCTTTGTCATTTTTAGTAATTTTTTCAACTTTAGTATTTAATTCAAAATTAATATTCTGTTTTTTTAAAATTTTCATAAATTCATTTGAAATTTCTTTATCGAGTCCTGGAGTGATGTGATCTAAATATTCTATAACGTGAACCTCAGTTCCTAATCTTGACCAAACAGAACCCATCTCCAATCCAATATACCCACCCCCAACAACAACCATTTTTTTTGGAAGCTTAGAAATATTAAGAGCTCCTGTTGATGAAAGAATTTTTTTTTCATCAAAATCTATTCCTGGAAGAGATAAAGGTTCTGATCCTGTGCTTATTATAGTTTTATCAGTTTTTATTTTTATTTCTGATTTATCATTTTTGACTAATATTTCATTTTTTTCATTAAAAGATCCCACCCCTTTAATGTAAGTAACTTTGTTTTTTTTAAATAAAAACTCCACTCCTTTTGTAAGTGTTGCAACAGAGCTTTCTTTATTGCTCATCATTTTTTCCAGATTTAGCTTAATTTCACCAGTTTCAATGCCAATATCAGAGAAATTTTTAGCTTTATGAAAACTTTCAGACATATTTAATAAGCTTTTAGAAGGAATACATCCTATATTAAGACAAGTGCCTCCTAGAGATCCTCTGGACTCTACACATGCAGTTTTTAATCCTAATTGTGATAATCTAATTGCACATACATATCCTGCAGGTCCTCCTCCAATTACAGTAACATCAAATTTTTCAGCCATTAGATATTTAAAAATAATCTTCTAGGGTCTTCTAAATTTTCTTTAACAGTTTTTAAGAACGACACGGATTCCTTTCCATCAATAATTCTATGATCATATGACAAGGCCAAGTACATTATTGGTTTTATTTTTATCTCACCATTATCATTTGCTGGCCTTTCAACAATATTATGCATACCTAATACACCTGATTGAGGAGGGTTTAATATTGGTGTTGAAAGCATTGAACCATATACACCTCCATTGCTAATTGTAAATGTACCTCCTTGTAAGTCCTCAATTGTTAAACTACCTGTGTTTGCTTTTTCAGATAATTTTTTTATTTCCTTTTCTATTTCAGCAAATGACATCTCATCTGCATTTCTAAGCACTGGAACTACTAAACCTTTTTCTGTTCCAACAGCGAAACTAATATTATAATAATTCTTATAAATTATGTCTTGATCTTCAATCTCAGCATTAATTGCTGGAAATAATTTTAGTCCAACGATACAAGCTTTAACAAAAAATGACATTAGACCTAGTTTTATTCCATATCTGCTTTTGAAATCTTCTTGGTTATCTTTTCTCATTGACATAATCCCAGACATATCTACCTCGTTAAAAGTAGTTAACATTGCTGCATTTTCTTGAGCTTGTTTTAATCTTTTTGCAATCGTTTGTCTTAAACGAGTCATTTTAATTCTTTCTTCTTCACCGTATTGAATTCTTCTCTGGTTGGGTTGTGGGTTAGCTCCCATCATTGTAATTAGATCACCTTTTAAAATTCTTCCTGCTTTGCCTGTTCCTTTTACATTATCTAAGTTGATATTTTTTTCTGCAACCATTTTTCTAACTGCAGGTGAAAGAATAATTGGTTGTTGTGGGGTTTCCTCTGTTTCTACTTCCTCAGTTAAAAGTAAAGGCTCTTCTTCTAATAGCACCATTGAATTATCTTCAGTTAATACTAATGGTTCTTCTAACTTAGTTTGAGGTTTTTTTTCTATATCTAAATTAATTACATTGCTTTTCTGATCTCTAAATTCTTTCTCCTCATTATCCTCAGGTTGTTTTTTGCTTTTGGGTTCATTATTAATATCAACATTCCCTTCAGAAATTGAACCTAATACAGCTCCAACTTCAACTGTATCCCCATCTTTAAAACTAATTTCTGATAATGTCCCACTAATAGGGGACGGAACTTCTAAATTTACTTTATCAGTTTCCAGTTCAACTATTGCTTCATCCGCCTCAACTGTTTCACCTTCTTTTTTCAACCATTTAGAAACTGTTGCCTCTGTAATACTTTCACCTAAAGTAGGTACTAAAATTTTTTCACTCATTGATTAAATACTTCATTTATAATTTGTTGTTGCTCAAGTTGATGCCTTTTAGCATATCCAGTGGCTGGTGATGCATCAGGACTTCTTCCAATATAAGAAACTTTGTTATTTTTAGCTTTAATGGTATCCAATGTCCATTGTATATAATCTCTCACTGAAAACCATGCGCCCATATTTTTTGGCTCTTCCTGACACCAATAAAAATTAGCATTTTTAGCATATGGTTTAAGTTCTTTTACTAAGCTCTTTGCTGGAAAAGGATAAAGTTGCTCTATTCTAAACATAACCACATTATCTCTTTTTAACTTTTCTCTAGCATTTAAAAGATCGAAGTATACCTTTCCTGAACAAATTATAACTTTTTTTATTTCACTAGATTTTTTTAATTTAATAAAATTTTTAGATTGATCACTTAATGCATGATCCCACATTATTCTATGAAACGATGTTTGCTTACCGAAATCATCGATGTTTGACACACAAAATTTGTTTCTTAACAAAGATTTAGGTGTCATGATTACAAGTGGTTTTCTAAAATCACGGTGTATTTGTCTACGTAAAGCATGAAAATAATTTGCTGGGGTTGTACAATTCATAACTTGGAGATTATCATTTGCGCACAATTGTAAAAATCTTTCAAGTCTAGCTGATGAATGTTCTGGCCCTTGACCTTCATATCCATGAGGTAATAACATTACTAAACCTGATGCTCTTTGCCATTTTCTTTCACCAGATGCAATAAATTGATCAATTATAACTTGCGCACCATTAGCAAAATCACCAAATTGGGCTTCCCAAAGAGTAAGAGTATTTGGTTCTACTAAACTATACCCATATTCAAATCCTAAAACCGCAAGTTCTGACAAAAAACTATCAACAATTTCAAATTTTTTTTGATGTTTTGAAATGTTATTCAATGGAATATATCTAGAGTTATTGGTTTGGTCTCTTAAAACTGAATGTCTCTGACTGAATGTTCCTCTTCCAGAATCTTGTCCTACAAATCGAACTGGAAAACCCTCATCTAATAATGAACCAAAAGCTAATGACTCAGCAGTAGACCAGTCAATATTTAAACCATCGTCGACTGATTTTTTTCTATTTTGCAAGATTTTGCTAATAGTTTTGTGAATACTTATTTCAGATGGAACAATATTTATTTTATCTGAAATATTTTTAAGTATTTTTTCATCTGCTCCAGTAATTCCTCTTTTATCTTTCCCTTTTTTAGGTTTATAGCTAGACCATGCTCCTTCAAACCATTCAATTTTTGGATTATAATCTTTAGCTGTTTTAAATTGATCATCTAAAAGATCTTTAAATTTTTTAATTTGATCATTTAAACCTTCTTTAGATATTAAGTTTTCATTAACAAGCTTAGATCCATATATATTTGCTGTTGATTGATGTGATCTAATTTTTTTATACATCAATGGTTGGGTGAATGATGGCTCATCTCCCTCATTATGTCCAAATCGTCTATAACAAACTAAGTCAATTACTACATCTCTATTGAACTTTAATCTAAATTCAGTTGCAATTCTTGAGGCATAAACAACAGCTTCCGGGTCATCTCCATTGACATGGATGATAGGTGCATCAACCATTTTAGCAATATCTGATGGGTGAGGGGAAGATCTTGCAAACCTAGGGCTTGTGGTAAATCCTATTTGATTATTCACTATTATATGAATAGTTCCACCTGTATTGTGTCCTGGTAAACCTGACATTGCAAAACATTCGGCAACAATACCTTGTCCAGCAAAAGCAGCATCACCATGAATTAAAATCGGAATTACTTTATTTCTCTCAGTATCTTTATGAAAAAATTGTTTTGCTCTAGTCTGACCCAATACTACTGGATTAACTGCCTCCAAGTGCGAAGGATTGTCTGTTAAACTTACATGAACAGAATTTCCATCAAATTCTCTATCAGATGAGGCTCCCAAATGATATTTTACATCACCAGCACTATCTTCATCGGTATTATTTAATTCACCAGCAAATTCATTAAATATTCTTTTATAAGATTTTTGTAAAACGTTAGCTAAAACATTTAGTCTTCCTCTGTGAGACATTCCAATTTTAACCTCTTTAATCTTAGATTGACCACCAATTTTTATAATTTGTTCTAAACCTGGAATTAAACTTTCACCACCATCTAAACCAAATCTTTTAGAACCAACATATTTAGTATGCAAAAATTTCTCAAATCCTTCGGCTTGGATTAATTTGTTTAAAATTGCACTTTTACCATTTTCAGTAAATTTTAATGCATTGTCATCTTTTTCTACTCTATCCCTAAACCATTTTCTTTCAGTTGGATTGGATATGTGCATATATTCATAACCAATTGACCTACAATAAATTTTTCTAAGAATAGTTAAAATTTCTCTTATGTTAGAATACTCCTTATTTAAAACACCATCTAAGTAAATTTGCTTATCGTAATCTTCTTTATTAAAACCATAATTTTCTGGGTGTAATTCATCTAAATATTCACTTTCTCTAATTTCAAGTGGATCTAGTTTAGAGAGTAGATGGCCTCTTTGTCTATAAGATCTAATGAGTGAAACAGCTCTTATTGAATTACTATTGCCATCTATTACATCAGTTTGATTAACTTGTAGACTGGATTCTTCTTTTTTAAATTCTATATTTTCTTTTATTTTTACTTTTTTTGGACTCCATGAGGGACCCTTTATTTCTCTAACAATAGAGTCTAAATCTTCACTTATATCGAGAAAATACTCTTTCCAACCTTCTGGCAAACTAGGATCTTTATTTATAAACTTTACATACATTTGCTCAATAAATGCATTATTTGATTTATTTAAAAATGAAGTTTTTTTGTACTCAAGATTTTTGGAAGCTGACATATTAATTATTTAAATATTATACAAACAAAATGTTATCAATTAGACAATTTATTTAGTAGCGTTTTTCCAATATCAGAGGGAGAATTAGCAACAGTAATACCGCAATCTTGCATTTTTTTTATCTTTTCTTCGGCATTTCCTTTGCCACCTGAAATAATAGCACCGGCATGTCCCATTCTTCTCCCTGGTGGAGCAGTTACTCCAGCTATGAATCCAACAATTGGTTTTTTTATTTTGTGATTTTTTACAAATTCTGCAGCCTCTTCCTCGGCAGTTCCACCTATTTCTCCAATCATTAGTATAGACTCTGTTTGATCATCATGTAAAAATAAATCAAGGCAATCAATGAAATTAGTTCCATTAATTGGATCACCACCAATTCCTATACATGTTGATTGGCCAAGATTGTTCTCGGTTGTTTGAGCAACTGCCTCATAGGTTAGTGTTCCTGATCTAGATACGATTCCAACTGAACCTTTTTTATGAATATTACCTGGCATTATACCAATTTTACATTCATTAGGTGTAATTATTCCTGGACAGTTTGGACCAATTAATCTGGATTTAGAATTTTGTAATTTTTTTTTTACTTTTAACATATCTAGAATTGGTATTCCTTCGCTAATACAAACAATTAATTGAATAGATGCATCGATGGCTTCAATGATGGCTGATGAAGCAAACTTTGCGGGCACATATATCATTGTTGCATCAGCACCAGTGGCATCTTTTGCTTCTTTGACTGTGTTAAACACTGGTCTTTCTAAGTGAATTTGTCCACCTTTTTTTGGTGTTACGCCCCCAACTAAGTTTGTTCCATATTTAATAGATTGTTCAGAGTGAAAAGTACCATGGGATCCTGTAAAACCTTGGCAAATTACTTTTGTATTTTTATCAATTAGTACTGACATTATTTTATTGCCTCTACAACTTTTTTTGCAGCATCTGATAAGTCATTTGCAGATATGATTTTTAAACCAGAATTCCCTAATATCTTTTTTCCTTCTTCAAAGTTTGTTCCTGCTAATCTTACTACTAACGGAACTTCAATTTTAATTTCTTTTGCTGCATCTACAACACCTTGGGCAAGTACATCACATCTCATAATTCCACCAAAAATATTTATCAATATTCCTTTAACATTTTTATCTGATAAAATAATTTTGAATGCAGCAGAAACTTTTTCTTTTGATGCTCCACCTCCTACATCTAAAAAGTTTGCAGGCTCTTCACCATAAAGCTTTATGATATCCATTGTAGCCATTGCTAATCCTGCACCGTTTACCATACATCCTATACTTCCATCTAATTTTATATATGCCAAGTCATGTTTGCTTGCGTCAATTTCAGTTGCTTCTTCCTCATTATAGTCTCTTAATTCTTGAATCTCAGGATGTTTAAATAATGCATTTTCATCAAATGTCATTTTTGCATCAAGACAAACTACTTTATTTTCTTTCGTTAAAATAAGTGGGTTAATTTCTACTAAATTTGCATCATTTTCTATGAACAATTTATAAATTGCTTTTATTAAGCTTATAGCTTCTGAAATAGAATTATCTTCTAATTTAAAAACCTTAATAATTTTCTTACAATCGACCTCGGAAATTTCTTGGTTAAAATCGACTTTAGTTGTTAAGATTTTTTCAGGTGTATTTTGGGCAACTTCTTCAATATTCATTCCTCCTTGATCACTTGAAATAAATGCAATTTTTGAACTTGATCTATCAACTAGGCAAGAAAGATAAAATTCTTTACTAATATTAGATACCTCCTCAACGTATAGTCTTTTTACTTCTCTACCTAAAGGTCCTGTTTGATGAGTAATTAGTTTTTTTCCAAGCAAAACATTTGCTTCTTTTTCTAAATTTTCTAAATTATCAACAATTTTTACTCCACCAGCCTTACCTCTTCCACCAGCATGAATTTGAGCTTTAAGAACATACTTATCAGTTTTCAATTCTTTAGTTTTTTGCAAAAGATCGGATACATTAAATGCAAATACTCCCTCGGGTACATTCGCTCCATACTTTTTTAGAATTTGTTTTGCTTGGTGCTCGTGAATATTCATTTAGTCTTTATTCAAATCAGGATCTATTTTTGATGCCGCATCCCACAATTTGATGACTGCTTCCACAGAATTATTAAATTCTGTCTTTTCATTCTCATTAAGATCAATTTCATCAATCCTTTCAACACCTTCTTTTCCGATGATAACAGGAACACCAGCATAAACATTATTAATCCCATATTCTCCATGTAGATGTGCTGCACATGGTAAAAGTTTTTTTTGATCTTTTAAAAATGCTTCTGCCATCTCTACTCCAGAAGCCGCTGGTGCATAAAATGCAGATCCCTTTTCCAAATATTTAACAATCTCAGCACCACCATCTCTTGTTCGTTGATTAATACTCTCTAATATTTCTTCAGAAATTTTTCCATCTTTTAATAAATCCATTAATGGTTTTCCAGAGATCTTAGTAAATCTTGGAAGGGGTACCATTGTATCTCCATGCCCACCCATTACCATTGCATCTATTTCTCTTACAGGTACGTTTAATTCCTCAGATAAAAAAAGTTTAAAACGTGAACTATCTAAAATACCAGCCATCCCAACTACTTTATTTGCTGGAAGTCCTGAATATTTTTGAAATGCCATTACCATTACATCTAATGGATTTGTAATACATACAACGAAAGCGTTAGGTGCATTTACTTTTATTCCCTCTGCAACCTGCTTAATAATTTTTAAATTAATTCCAAGTAAATCGTCTCTGCTCATACCTGGCTTTCTTGGTACTCCTGCAGTTATGATAACTACATCAGAGTCTTTAATGTCTTCATAATTATCTGTTCCTGAAAATTTTACGTTAAATCCATCAACTGATGAAGATTGTGCAATATCTAAGGCTTTTCCTTTGGCAATTCCACTAGCAACATCAAAAAGCACAACCTCATTTACAAGCTCTTTTAAGCCAATTAAATGAGCTAAAGTCCCACCTATTTGACCAGCACCTATTAAAGAAATTTTTGACATACTTTATTCCATAGTTGGCATAATAAATTCAGGATTTGACCTTATGCCTGAAGGCCATCTAGAGGTAATAGTTTTCAATTTTGTATAAAATTTAATTCCTTCCATGCCATGCATCCCGCTATCTCCAAACAATGATCTTTTCCATCCACCAAAACTATGAAATGCCATAGGAACTGGTATTGGAACATTTATTCCAACCATTCCAACTTGGATTTTACTTGCAAAAGTTCTTCCTGCATCACCATCTCTAGTATAAATACTCACACCGTTTCCGTACTCATGCTCGTTGATCATTTTGGTTGCTTCTTCAAAAGTTTTTACTCTAACCACTGACAGAACTGGACCAAAAATCTCTTCTTTATAAATTCTCATATCAGTAGTTACGTGATCAAACAAACACCCACCTATATAAAAACCATTTTCATACCCTTGAAGTTTTAAATCTCTACCATCAAGAACTAACTTAGCTCCCTCTTCAACTCCTAAATCAACATATCCTTTTACTTTTTCTAAATGTTGTTTTGTAACAAGAGGACCCATCTCTGAGGATTTATCCATACCAGGACCAATTTTTAATGCTTCAGCTTTTTTTACTAACCTAGACACTAACTCATCACCAATATCACCAACTGCTACAGCAACAGATTGAGCCATACATCTTTCACCTGCAGAACCATATGCAGCACCCATTAGACCATTTACAGCTCCTTCTAAATCGCAATCAGGCATCACTACTAAATGATTTTTAGCTCCCCCTAATGCTTGAACTCTTTTTTCATTTTTAGCAGCATTCTCATATATATATTTAGCTATAGGTGTTGATCCAACAAAACTTACAGCTTTAATATCATTGTTTGTAAGTATAGCGTCTACAACTTCTTTATCTCCATTAACGACGTTAAAAACTCCATCAGGAAGACCAGCTTCGTGAAGTAATTCTGCTAATCTCATTGGGCAAGACGGATCTTTTTCAGATGGTTTCAGAATAAAAGTATTTCCACATGCAATAGCTAATGGAAACATCCACATTGGAACCATTGCAGGAAAATTAAAAGGTGTTATTCCAGCAGCTACACCTAAAGGCTGTCGCATGGAATAACTATCAACATTTGTCCCAACATTCTCAGAAAATTCACCTTTAAGCACATGAGGAATTCCACATGCAAACTCAACAACTTCCAATCCTCTTATTAATGATCCTTTTGCATCCTCATAAACTTTTCCATGTTCAGAGACAATCAACTTTGTTAATTCATCAAAATTTTTTTCTATAAGTTCTTTAAACTTAAACATAATCCTAGCTCTCTGAAGCGCAGGCTTAAGTGACCATGTCTCAAAGGCTTTCTTAGCAATTTCAACTGTTTTATCTAAATCTGATTTACTAGCTAAAATAACTTCCGATTCTTGCTCTCCAGTAGCTGGGTTAAAAACTTGTCCTTTTCTTTGTGAAGTACCATCTATTACTTTTCCACCAACGAAATGTTTGATTATATTCATGAGTGAAATTATTTAATTAAGTAATTAGGCCGTTGCAAGCATTTTCTTTATCTCTGCAATAGCTTTTGCAGGATTCAAGCCCTTTGGGCAAGCATTTGTACAATTTAAGATGGTATGGCATCTATAAAGTTTGAGTTCGTCAGCTACTTTTTTAAGTCTTTCTTTTCTATCTTCATCTCTGCTATCAATTATCCACCTATAAGCCTGAAGTAATACAGCTGGACCTAAATATTTTTCACCATTCCACCAATAACTTGGACAAGACGTTGAACAACATGCACACATAATACATTCATATAATCCGTCTAATTTTGCTCTGTCATTTTTAGATTGGATATTCTCTTTATCACTTACTTTTGAGGTTTTTAACCAAGGTTCAACAGACTCATATTGTTTATATAATGTGCTTAAATCACCAATTAAATCTTTTAAGACTTTTAGATGTGGTAAAGGATAAATATCAATATCTCCATCCAGTTCAGAATGGGACTTAGTACACGCTAAACC
This sequence comes from uncultured Pelagibacteraceae bacterium, assembly GCA_902604245.1. Classification (GTDB taxonomy): domain Bacteria; phylum Pseudomonadota; class Alphaproteobacteria; order Pelagibacterales; family Pelagibacteraceae; genus Pelagibacter. The sequence goes on from CACKXQ010000005.1 coordinate 49,809, forward strand.
ATTTTTTCCATTCATATTCATCGCACAAGATCCACAAACTCCATGGGCACAAGATCTTCTATAAGCTATAGAAGGATCTATTTCATTTTTTATTTTGTTTAAAACATCAAGGACTTTAGACGAACAGTTATCCATATCAACCTCATAGGTATCAAGTCTTGGATTTTCATTTTTAGATGGATCCCATCTATAAATATTTATTTTTCTAATATTTTTTGAACCTGTTTTATCTTTATAATATTTACCTTTTTCTACCTTTGAGTTTGTAGGTAAATTTAATTGAACCATTAATATACTCTTTCCTGTGGAGGAAAATATTGTACATCATTTGTAAGTGTTGATCTATGAACAGGTCTGTAATTAATTTTAGTTTTTGAACCATTACACCAAGACAGAGTGTGTTGCATATAATTCTCATCATCTCTCTTTGGAAAATCTTCTCTTGCATGAGCTCCTCTACTTTCTTTTCTATGATACGCAGAGTCCATTGTAGTTATTGCTTGTCTTATTAAGTTGTCAAATTCTAGTGTTTCAACTAAATCTGTATTAAAGATTAATGACTTATCTTTTACAGAAAGAGAGTCCATCCCATCATAAGGTTTTCTAATTTCATCAACGCCTTCCTTTAATGTTTTCTCAGTTCTAAATACAGCACACTTTGATTGCATTGTCTTTTGCATTGAAAGTCTTAGTTCAGATGTTGGATTTGAACCTTCTGAGTTTCTTAATTTGTCAAATCTATCTAAACATCTATCCGTTTCGTTTTTATTAATTTCGTCGTGTTTCAATCCGGGTTTTACTAGCTCTGCTGCTCTTTTCGCTGCAGCTCTTCCAAAAACTACTAAATCTATTAATGAATTTGAACCTAATCTATTTGCACCGTGGACAGAAACACATGCTGCTTCTCCAATAGCCATTAACCCAGGTACAGTTTTTTCAGATCCATTTAATGTAAGAACCTCTGCTTTATAATTTGTTGGTATTCCACCCATATTATAATGCACTGTAGGTACTACCGGTATAGGCTCCTTAGTTACATCAACGTTTGCAAATAATTTCGATGCTTCTGAAATTCCTGGAAGCCTCTCTTCTATAACTTTTGGATCCAAATGATCAATATGAAGATGAACGTGATCTTGTTCTTTTCCTATACCTCTACCTTCGTTAATTTCTAATGCAATTGATCTACTCACGACATCTCTAGATGCTAAATCTTTAGCTTTAGGAGCATAACGCTCCATAAATCTTTCTCCTTTTGAATTTACCAGATATCCACCTTCTCCTCTCACACCCTCAGAAATTAATGTTCCATGACCATATATTCCTGTTGGATGAAATTGTACAAATTCCATATCTTGTAATGGTAATCCAGCTCTTAAAGCCATAGCATTTCCATCTCCAGTGCACGTATGAGCTGAAGTAGCTGAGTAATACACTTTTCCATAACCCCCTGTTGCTATAATTGTTGTATGTGACTTAAATCTGTGAATTGTTCCATCGTTTAGGTTCCAAGCAATTATACCTTTGCATGCTCCATCTTTCATAATTAAGTCTAATGCAAAGTACTCTATAAAAAATTCAGTGTTATGCTTTAAAGCTTGTCCATACAATGTGTGAAGTATTGCATGTCCAGTTCTATCTGCTGCTGCACAAGTTCTTTGAACTGTTTCATTTCCATAGTTTTTTGTCATGCCACCAAAAGGTCTTTGATAAATTTTGCCATCATCTGTTCGACTAAATGGAACACCATACTTTTCTAATTCTAGAACAGCAGCTGGTGCTTCCTTACATAAATATTCTATAGAGTCCTGGTCTCCTAACCAATCAGCACCTTTAACAGTGTCGTACATATGCCATCTCCAATCATCTTCACCCATATTTCCAAGTGCTGCTGAAATACCACCTTGTGCTGCGGAGGTGTGGCTTCTGGTTGGGAACACTTTAGAGACACATGCAGTTTTTAATCCAGCTTCACTTAATCCTACAGCTGCTCTTAGCCCAGAACCACCTGCACCTAGAACAACAACATCATATTCATGATCAATAATTTTGTATGCACTCATAACTATAAACTAAATATTAAGATAATGATTAATAATGGAAATACTATAGCAAAGATATTTAAAGATTTATTTGCGGCATTTTTGATTTTTTGATCTTCGATATAGTCCTCAAAAACCTCACTAATACTTAGTGCAGAGAAAAAATATGCAATAATCAAAAAAAGACTTAACAAAAACTTTGAAGGTTGAGAAGACACAAACAGTAATACCTGTTCAAAGCCTTTATCGTAAATAGAAGCTAGATTAATCGCAAACCATAGCATTAATGGCACTAATATTGCTGAACTTACTTTTAAGAACAACCATTTTTTTGTAACTGATCCCATTAAATTAAAACTCTTCCAATAATAAAGATTATTACAGTAAGTGGAAATGATCCAATTAGCACGATTAGTCCTGTTATTTTTGTAGTTTTTTGCTCAAAACCATAACCTAAATCCATAAACAAATGTCTTATTTCACTAAGCATTTGAAATGAAAAAGACCAAATAATTCCAAGACAAAAAAATTTGCCTAAAAAAGATGATAAGAACAAATTAATATTCTGATAACTCTGTTCACCTAATAATAAAGAAGCTATCCATATGCCTATTAAAGTTATAGTGAAAAAGTTTATTATACCAGTTATTCTGTGTGAAATTGAAACCAGTGAGGAGATGTGCCAATTATAAATTTGTATATGTGGCGATATCGGATTTTTATTTTCCATAAAAATCTTTTTCTAATAAAGCCTCAGCAATTTCAACTGCATTAAGTGCAGCACCTTTTAATAAGTTATCAGACACGACCCACAAATTAATTGAATTTGGTTGAGAAGAGTCCTCACGAATTCTTGATATGAATGTTTCAAATTTGTCTTCAGCTTCAACAGGCGTAATGTATCCTCCATCTTTTTGCTCATCAACTACCTTGCATCCTGGTGATGATGATAAGACATTTCTTATTTCTTCTAAGTCATGTTTTTTGTTAAATTCAACATTCACACTTATGGAGTGAGAAACAAGAACAGGGATTCTTACACAAGTAGATGTTATATTAATTTTACTATCTAAAATTTTTTTTACCTCATCATGATTTTTTTGCTCTTCTTTTGTGCTTCCATTTTCAAGAAAACTATCAATATGTGGTATAGCATTAAAAGCAATTTGCTTAGTAAAATTTTTTGACTCAACACCTTTATTTTCCAAGACTTCTTTGGTTTGGGATATAAGTTCATCCATTCCTGCCTTACCTGCTCCTGACACAGATTGATAAGTTGATGCAACTATTCTTTTTACATTATACAAATCATGTAATGGTTTGAGAGCTACAACTATTGGTATTACTGAACAATTAGCATTTGCAATAATATTCTTATTTTTAAATTTAGGTAATTCTTTAGAATTTACCTCTGGAACAATTAAAGGAATTTCTGGATCTTTTCTAAAGAATTTTGAATTATCTATTACAATTGTTTTTTCTGCTGCGATCGGTGCCCATTTTTCAGCAATTGAAGAACCAGCTGCAAAAAAAGCAATTTTTACTTTTGAGAAATCAAATTGTTCTAAATTACTAACAGTATGCTCTTTTCCTAAAAAATTAATTTTTTTTCCTTCACTATTTGAAGACGCAACTAAGTAAGCCTCTGTTATTGGAAAGTTTTTTTTTTCCAAAACTTCTATTAATTTTCTACCTACGTTTCCTGTCGCTCCTACTATTGCTATATTCATGATATTTTAAAGTTTTATACTAAATGAAAGGTAAATCACAAACTTTTCCATCAAAATCAGAGCCATTTATATTGATTTTAAAGGATTTCGAACTCTCAAAGTGTGGTTTGTTAATCATTGCAATCCCAATGACTTGTTTAAAAGTTGGATTGTAACAACCAGACCTTAATTCTCCAATTACATTATTATCTTCATCTACTAGATCCATTGAGCCATTAACACTTATTTCCTTGGCATCAATTTTTACTCCCATAAGTTTTTTTTTAATTCCTTCAGCTTTAATTTTTTTTAGTTTTTCTTTACCTAAGAAATCAGCATCACTATCTATATTTACATACTTATCAAAACCACACTCATATGGATTATCTCCATTATCCATATCGTTACCATGAGAAAGTAAACCACTCTCTATACGTTCGATAAGGTTTGGTCCACCTGGTCTAATATTGAATTCCTTTCCAATTTCAAAAAGATGATCGTATAGTTTTAAACCTGACTCGTTGTGTTCCATATAAATTTCATAGCCGCCTTGTTTAGACCATCCAGACTTTGCAATAAGATGTTTATCTCCACCAAATTCAAAATAATCAAAACCAAAAAATTTTAAATTTACAATTTTTTCTCCAAAAACTTTTTCCATTAATTGAAATGATTTTGGTCCTTGAACTGCCATTATATCAACATCAGGTTCAGAAATTTTTACATCAAATTTGTTTCCAATCGCTAATCCTTTGGCAAATAGAATTACATCTGAGTCAGCTAAAGAGACCCACCACCTATTTTCATTTAATCTTAGAACCACAGGATCATTAATTAAACCTGCATTATCATCAATGATTGGGCAGTAATAACATCTTCCATCTTTGGATTTTGATAAATCTCTGCAAGTCATCAATTGAACCAATTTTGCTGAGTCTTTACCAGAAATTTCAACTTGTCTTTCAGCAGCAACATCCCAAATCTGAACATGCTCTTTCAAGTGATGATAAGCATCTTCTACAGAACCAAATGCTGCTGGCAGCAACATATGATTATATATAGTATAAGCAGTTACACCTTGTTTTTCAATTCTAGAGGTGTACGGTGTACCTCTAAGCCTTCTTGATTTTGCTATTAAAAAAGTTTTCATTTTTTTTTGAGCATTACTGCCATCTTATTTGATTTTTGTAAAGAAACTATATTAGTTTAATTCCTTAGCTTGTTTTCTCAGTTCAAACTTTTGAATCTTTCCAGTGGATGTCTTTGGTAGTGGAGTAAACACAACCTTCTTAGGAAGTTTAAATCCAGCAAGAGTTTCTCGACAAAATTTAATAATTTCTTCCTCTGAGCTTGATTTTCCTTCGATTAATTCAACAAAAGCACAAGGTGTTTCACCCCATTTTTCATCTGGTTTTGCTACAACAGCTGCCAGTGATACAGCAGGATGTTTTGAGATCGTATTTTCTATCTCAATAGATGAAATATTTTCTCCTCCTGAAATTATAATATCTTTTGATCGGTCTTGTATTTTTATGTAACCACTTGGATGAGTTACAGCTAAGTCGCCAGAATGAAACCATCCTCTATCCATTGATTTTTCTGTCGCTTCTTTATCTTTAAAATAACCCTTCATCACTACATTTCCTCTAATCATAATTTCACCCATTGTTTTTCCATCATGAGGAACAGGTTTCATGGTTTCAGGATCCATCACAATAACGCCTTCCGTATTAGGATACCTTACACCTTGTCTTGCTCTTATTTCGTTTTGATTATTTTGATCTAATTCATCCCATTCTTGATTCCATGCACACTGCAAAATATGACCATAGGTTTCCGTTAGACCATATACATGCATTACTTCAAAGCCTAACTTTTGCATTTTTTCGAAAATTATACTTGGAGGAGGGGCACCTGCTGTTAATACATACACTTTTCTTTTTAACTCTTTTTGCTGATCTTGAGGTGCATTAGCTAACATGTTTAAAACTATTGGTGCTCCACCAAAATGAGTAACTTCATATTTATCAATTAATTCAAATATTTTTTTTACATCAATATTTCTTAGACAAATTACTCGACCATGTATCATTGACATTGTCCAAGGATAGCACCAGCCATTACAATGAAACATTGGTACTGTGTACAGAAAATTTAATTGATTAGGCATGTTCCATGCAACTGCACTGCCTGTTGCCATTAAGTATGATCCTCTATGATGATAAACAACTCCTTTTGGATTGCCAGTTGTTCCAGAAGTATAACCTAATGCTATAGCTTGCCACTCATCTTTTGGCATTTTCCATTTAAAATTTTCATCTCCAGAATTTAAAAACTCTTCATATTCCAAAGATCCAATATTTTTAGAATCGGTTAAGTTTGCATCTTTATCATTTATATCAATTATAGTAATTTTTGAGTTAACTTCCTCTAAGGCTTTTTTTACTACATCATGAAATTGTCTATCTACAATTAGAACCTTTGCTTCACTGTGATTTAAAATGTAACTAATCGTTTTTGAGTCTAGTCTTGTATTAATAGCATTAATAACTGCTCCGACCATAGGTATTGAGTAATGTGCTTCGAATATTTCAGGTGTGTTAAAAGCCAAAACAGATACCGTATCACCTGATTTAATACCTAATTTATCTAATGCACTAGCAAACTTAATACATCTTTTATAAACTTCGCTCCAAGTGTATTTCCTACTTTCATAAACTACTGCTTCGTAGTTTGGGTAAATATCTTTTGCTCTTTCTAGAAATGATAAAGGCGTTAATGGAACATAATTGGCATCGTTTTTATCCAAATTTGTTTCATAAGGGTTCATTCTAATTAAATTTGTAATTCATAATGTAATTACTTCCAGTAGTTGCAGTAATATAACTACTTTCTATCCTAGGAAGTACTCTATTAAAGAAAAAGTTTGCAGTTTGGATTTTATCCTCATAAAAATCTTTATTGCTCTCATATTCTTTAAAGGAAACTTCTAGAACTTTTAACCAAGCATGCCCCGTTGCAACTAAACCAAGAACTTTTAAATAGTCATTACATGCTCCACTTGCATCTTCTGGAGAATTTTTTATTTTTTCTTTCATCCAATCAGTAAATTTTGACAAAATATCAAGATGATAGTTAAGTTGTTTTACAAAAGGCTCAGTTTTTTTGTCAGTAATTTTAATCTCGTCCTTAACTAAATTTAGATAGTTTTCAATAATATCACCATTTTTATTGATTAATTTTCTGAAGACCAAGTCAGCAGCCTGAACTGAATTTGTTCCCTCATAGATAGGTGTAATTCTATTGTCTCTGTAGAATTGTTCAATACCTTGATCTTTAGTAAATCCATATCCTCCATGAATTTGCATTGCTTCACTTGTTATTTCCATTGCATTGTCCGTGAAAAGCGATTTAACAACTGGTGTCATTAATGATACAAGATCTGAAGCTTCTTGTTTTATTTTTTCATCAGAATGATTTAAGCTAACTTCAATTTGTTGAGACAGCCAGAAACTCAAGGCTCTTTGTCCCTCTATCATAGACTTCATACTCAAAAGTGACCGTCTAATATCAACATGATCAATAATAAAATCTGCACCATTATTTGATTTTGAATTAAATGCCTTACCTTGTTTTCTTTCTTTGGCGTAAGTAAGGGAATTTTGGTATGCAATTTCAGAAATACCTAACCCTTGTATCCCAACAATAATTCTCTCCAAATTCATCATTGTGAACATAGAGTTAAGGCCTTTGTTTTTTGGTCCAATCATATAACCAACAGCATCATCGAAATTTAATACACATGTTGCAGATCCCTTAATTCCCATTTTGTTTTCTATTGATCCTGTTGAAACTCCGTTTCTTGGCCCAACTGATCCATCTTTATTTAAAATGAATTTTGGAACTAAAAATAAACTGATACCTTTTGTTCCTGCTGGTGAGTCTGTTGATCGAGCTAATACTAAATGAATAATATTTTCTGTTAAATCTTGATCGCCGGAAGTAATAAAAATTTTTTGACCGCTAATTTTGAAAGTTCCATCATTTTGATCTACTGCTTTAGTTTTTAGAAGACCTAAGTCTGTTCCGCATACTGGTTCTGTTAAACACATTGTGCCGCTCCATTTACCCTCAACCATTTTAGGTAAATAAGTATTTTTTATTTCATCATCAGCGTGCCTTAACAAACAGTTATATGCTCCTATAGTCAATTCACTGTAAAGTTTAAAAGATAAACTTGCAGATGATAACATCTCATCAAAGAAAGTGCTTACTGTTTTAGGCATTCCTTGACCACCATATTTCGGATCACAAGATAAAGAAATCCATCCATCTTCTATAAATTTTTGATAAGCTTCCTTATATCCTGGAGGTGTTCTAACCACACCATTTTCTAAAACAGCTGGTGTTTCATCTCCACTTTTTGCAAGAGGTAGGATTAAGTTTTGAGTAATTTTTGCTGCTTCGTCTAAAATATCTTTAACCAATTCTGTATTAACTTCTTTATATTTCTCAATTTCATTATATTTTTTATTGTTCCTCAATTTATCAAAGAGAAACATCATATCATCTACAGGTGCATTATAAGTTGTCATAGATATACTTTAGAATAAATGTTTAATTATTGCAATTTTGAAATTATCGCATCTCCCATTACTGATGTTGATACTTCTTTCATTCCCTTAGAAATAATATCTTTAGTTCTAAGACCCTCATCAAGCACACCTTGAACAGCTTTTTCTAAACTATCTGCCTCTTTATCTAGGTCTAAAGAATATCTTAAAGCCATTGCAAAACTCAGTATTGTTGCTATTGGATTAGCAATACCTTGACCTGCTATATCGGGCGCTGATCCATGAACTGGCTCATATAAAGATCTCATATTACCATTTTTATCTTTGGCTCCAAGGGACGCAGATGGCAAAAGCCCTAGAGAACCAGTCAACATTGCAGCTTCATCTGATAACATGTCACCAAAAAGATTATCTGTTACGATGACATCAAATTGTTTGGGATTTCTAACTAACTGCATTGCACAATTATCTGCTAGCATATGATTTAATTCTACGTCACTGTATTCTTTTTCATGAATTGCTTGAACTTCTTCTTTCCATAATTGACCTGCCTCCATGACATTCGACTTTTCACAAGAGGTGACTTTATTATTTCTTTTTCTAGCTAGATCGAATGCAACTCGAGCTACTCTCTCAATTTCACTAGTAGTATAGACATGAGTATTAATTCCTTTTCTTTCACCATTGTCTATTGGTTTTATCCCTCTAGGTTCACCAAAATAAATCCCGCCCGTTAATTCTCTAACAAAAAGTATATCTAAATTAGAAACAAATTCAGGCTTTAAACTTGAGGCATCAACAAGTTGTTTGAAACAAATTGCAGGTCTCAAATTTGCAAATAATTTTAATTCTTTTCTTAATTTTAATAGAGCTCTCTCTGGTCTTTTTGAAAAATCAATATTATCCCATTTTGGTCCACCAACTGCACCTAATATTACTGCAGCGCTTTCTTGTGACTTGTAAAAAGCTTCATCAGTTATTGGAGTTCCATGTTTATCATAAGCAGCACCTCCAACCAAATCTTGGTCAATTTCAAAATCCAAGGATTTATTTGAGTTAAACCATTCAATTATTTTTTTGACTTCAGCAATTACCTCAGGTCCTATACCATCCCCTGGTAATAATAAAATTTTTCTTTTTTTAATTTTAATCATTAAATATCCAAGGTTTTACTTCCTTAATTTTATTTTCGTATGAAACTATTTTTTCAGATTTTTCTAGAGATAACGCAATGTCATCTAATCCCTCAATTAGACATTTTTTCTTAAATTGATCTATTTCAAATTTAATTTCTTTATTACCAAAACTTATTGTTTGCTCAGGTAAATTTACAGAGATTTCCTCTTTTCTATTTGAGTACTCTGAAATTTCTTTGATTTGATCCTCTGAAATTGTAATTGGAAGAATCCCGTTTTTAAAACAGTTATTATAAAATATATCTGCATAACTTGAACTAATTACACAAGTTATTCCAAAATCCATTAAAGCCCAAGGAGCATGTTCTCTAGAAGAGCCACATCCAAAATTCTTTCCTGCAATTAAAATTTTAGAATTATTATATGGACTATTATTTAAAATAAAGTCATCTATCTCTTTACCACTTTGGTCATATCTCATTTCAAAAAATAAATTTTTTCCTAGTCCAGTTCTTTTTATAGTTTTTAAAAACTGTTTAGGAATTATCATGTCTGTATCTATATTGACGATAGGTAGATAAGCTGGAATACTTTTTATTGATATAAATTTATTCATTTAATTTTGGTATTTTCTAACATCATCTAAGTTTCCAGAAATTGCTGCTGCTGCAGCCATTGCTGGACTAACTAAATGTGTTCTACCACCTCTTCCCTGTCTACCCTCAAAATTTCTATTAGAGGTAGATGCACATCTTTCTTCAGGCTTAAGCTTGTCCGCATTCATTGCTAGACACATTGAACAGCCAGGCTCTCTCCATTCAAAGCCTGATTGTAAAAATATTTTATCTAGACCCTCTTGCTCAGCTTGTTCTTTAACTAAACCAGAACCTGGAACAATCATTGCATGTACATGTGATGCAACTTTTTTATCTTTTAATATTTTAGCTGCCTCTCTTATATCTTCTATTCTCCCGTTAGTGCAGCTTCCTATAAAAACTTTATCAATCTTAATATCTTGAATGTTCGTATTTGGTTTTAATCCCATATAATTTAATGACCTATTAATTGAATTTTTTCTGTCTGGATCAGTTTCGCTTTCAGGATTGGGAACTTTACCGTCTATTTCAACTACATCCTGAGGTGACGTTCCCCACGTTACCATTGGTTTAATTTGAGATCCATCTAAAGTTAATTCTTTATCAAAATTTGCATCCTTATCAGATTTTAATGTATGCCAATATTCTAAAGCTTTATCCCAGTTTTCTCCTTTTGGTGACATTGGTTTACCTTTTAAATATTGGAAAATCTTTTCATCTGGTTGAATTAGTCCTGCTCTTGCCCCACCTTCAATCGTCATGTTGCAAATCGTCATTCTTTGTTCAACACTTAAATTAGATATAAGGTTACCAGCATACTCAATCACATAACCAGTACCACCAGCTGTTCCTATTTTTCCAATTATCTGTAAGATGACATCTTTTGATGTTACACCAATAGGTAATGAACCATTTACGCTAATTCTAAAGTTTTTAGATTTTTTTTGAACTAAAGTTTGTGTTGCTAAAACGTGTTCTACTTCAGAAGTTCCAATACCAAAAGCTAAAGCTCCAAATGCTCCATGAGTTGCGGTATGACTATCACCACAAACAATAATATTTCCAGGCTGTGTAAAACCTTGTTCAGGTCCTATGATATGGACAATACCTTGTCTTTTATCATCCATACCAAATATCTCGACACCAAATTCCTTACAGTTTTTGTTCAAAGTTTCAACTTGAATTCTCGAATCTTCATCTGCAATACCTTTTGACCTATCAGTTGTTGGAACATTATGATCTGCAACTGCAAGAGTTAATTTAGGATGTCTTACTTTTCTATTTGAATTTCTTAAGCCTTCAAATGCTTGAGGGCTTGTAACTTCATGAATTAAATGTCTATCTACAAACAAAAGTGATGTACCATCTGGTTGCTCATCAACAAGATGTTCTTTCCAAATTTTATCGTAAGTTGTAAAAGGCATTAAGAAAAAAATTATTTTTTCTGTTCTTGATTTTCTTTCGTTTCTTCTGTTTTTACAGGCTCTGCTTTAACTTCCTCTTTAGGAGCTTCTGCTTTAACTTCCTCTTTAGGAGCTTCTGCTTTAACTTCTTCTTTAGGAGCTTCTGCTTTAACTTCTTCTTTCGGAGCTTCTGCTTTAACTTCTTCTTTCGGAGCTTCTGTTTGAGGATCAGTTGATGGCATTACGTTTTCCTCAGTAACCTCATTAATCTTAGTTTCTAAATCAATACCAATCGTCTTCTTAATTTTTTCTGCTATTCTAGCAGATTTACCAGTTCTATCTCTTAGATAGTATAATTTTGCTCTTCTTACTTTTCCTGATCTTACAACTTTTATTGTATCTACAATGGGGCTATATAATGCAAAAGTTCTTTCTACTCCCTCGCCAAAAGAAATTTTTCTAACAGTAAAAGATGAATTGATGTCTTTACTCTTTTTTGCAATACATACACCTTCAAAATATTGAATTCTGTCTCTTTTCCCTTCTGTTATCCTAACCCCAACTTTAACGATGTCTCCAGGGAAAAAATCAGGATGTTTTCTCTCAGAAACAATCTTGTTTAAATTTGATCTGTTTATTTCTTCAATATTTTTCATTTTAATTTTTCTTATATTTTTGCCACAAATCTGGTCTTCGGTCGCGTGTTATAGCCTCAGATTGGGATAAACGCCAGTCTTTAATTTTGGCGTGATCACCTGAAATTAGCACATTTGGGACCTTTTTTTCCTCCCAAACTTGAGGTTTTGTGAATTGTGGATATTCAAGAAGGCCATTTTCAAAACTCTCATCTCTTGTGGAATTAATATTACCTAGAATTCCTGGAATAAATCTTAGAATAGAGTCTGTTACAACAAAGGCTGCAACTTCACCCCCTGACAATATAAAGTCACCAATGCTAATCTCTTCAATACCTCTACTTTCTAGTATTCTCTCATCTACTCCTTCGAAATGACCACAAATTAAATTGATTGTTTTTTCATTTGAAAACTCTCTTGCAAGTTTAGAATTAAAAATTTTTCCTCTTGGACTTAAATAAAGGGTTTTTTCTTTAGCCTTGATATTTGCATCTAATGAATTTGCCAAAACATCTGCTTTCATAATCATTCCATTCCCGCCACCATAAGGAGTGTCGTCAACAGTTTTATGTTTGTCAAAAGCATAATCTCTTATGTTTACTGTTTCTAAATCCCATTCTTTTCCTTTCGACTTTCCAAAAAGGCCTTTGCTCAAATAACCTGGGAAGTATTCAGGATACAACGTAAATACTCTAGACAAAAACATTACTCTATTTAGCTTCTTCCTTTGGAGCTTCTGTTTTAGCTTCTTCCTTTGGAGCTTCTGTTTTAGCTTCTTCTTTTGGAGCCTCTGTCTTAGTCTCTTCTTTTGGTGCTTCTGTTTTAGGAGCATCTGCTTTAGCTTCGGCACCCTCTTCAGTTTTCTTTCTATCTTTTTTTGGAATTGCTTTTTGAGGATTATTACCTTTTGCTGGCATAGGCATAATCTCATTTTCCCCTAATAATCTTGCAACTCTGGTTGTCGGTTGTGCCCCTTGTCCCAGCCAATACTTAACTCTCTCAACATCTAATCCCATTCTTTCTTTTTTTTCTCTTGGAATTAAAGGATTAAAAAAACCTAATTTTTCTATAAACCTTCCATCTCTTGGAAATCTACTATCAGCAACCACTATCTTATAAACTGGTCTCTTCTTAGTTCCTCCCATTGATAAACGCATTTTTAACATTTGTTCTCCTATTTATTTTAATTGATTAAAAAGTTCTGGTGGTATGCCTTTATCCATCATCCCTTTTGTATTTCCTTTAGACATTTTTTTCATCATTTCTGACATCATCTTAAATTGCTTAAGCAATTTATTGATAGTGGCTACGTCTGTTCCTGAGCCATTAGCAATTCTTTTTTTTCTAGAACCATCTATAATCTTAGGGTTTTCACGCTCTTTTTTAGTCATTGATAATATTACTGCTTCGTTTTGAGTAATTATTTTTTCATCCACTCCTGCTTGTTCCATTTGAGATTTAACTTTTGAAACTCCAGGCAAAAAAGACATTATACCTTCAATACCACCCATCTTTTTCATTTGTCTTAGCTGAGTAAGATAATCCTCTAACGAGAACTGACCTTTTTTTAATTTTTCCTCTGTTTTTTTTAATTTTTCTTCATCTAGATCTTCTGCAGCCTTTTCAACAAGGGAAACAATATCCCCCATACCTAAAATTCTATTGGCGATTCTGTCTGGATGAAAAACTTCAAAATTTTCTATCTTTTCACCAACACCTAAAAATTTTATTGGAACACCCGCAACATATTTCATACTTAAAGCCGCTCCACCTCTTCCATCACCATCTGATCTTGTAAGAATAATACCTGTCAGATTTACTGTACTTTTAAATTCTTTAGCTACATTAGCTGCTACTTGACCAGTTAAAGAATCTGCAACAAGAATTGTTTCTGAAGGGTTTATAATGCTTTCAATTTGTTTAATTTCACTCATCATTTGTAAATCAATCTGAGTTCTTCCGGCTGTATCAAATAAAATTACATCTGCTCCATTAAGATTGGCAGCACTAATCGCTCTTCTGCAAATATCCGCAGGAAGTTGATCTTTGATGACTGGAAGAGTAATTATATTATTTTGCTCACCCAGAAGTCTTAGTTGCTCTTGTGCAGCAGGTCTGTAAACGTCAAGACTAGCCATCATAACTTTTTTCTTTTTGTTAGCCTCTAAAAATCTTGCTAACTTAGCTGTAGTAGTAGTTTTTCCAGAACCTTGAAGCCCCACAAGCATCATAGGGACTGGAGGAACTGCATTTAATTCAATATCAGAATTTTTATCCCCTAAGAAAGAAATTAACTCATCGTTAACAACTTTAACTACCATCTGTCCGGGTGAAGTAGATCTGACGATCTCTTGACCAAGAGCTTTGGGTTTCACTCTATTTATAAATTCTTTTACAACTTCTAAAGATACATCCGCTTCTAAAAGAGCAAGCCTAATCTCTCTTAAACCCTCATCTACTTGCTTTTCATCAAGTGAAGGCGCCTTTTTTAAAGAAGAAAATATTTCTTCAAATTTATTTGTTAAATTTTCAAACATAATCACATCCAGCAAGTATCGCACCAGTGGGCGAACTCTCGCTGACTGGTGTCGATCTCTTTGTTACCAAAGACACCGCAAATTGCTGTATTTTGCGGAAACGGCGATAAACTATAATAGAGGTTCAAAATGTCAATAAATAAGTTAAATACTGAAGTATATGGAATTTAAAGCTTTTAAAATGGATGGTCTTGGAAATGATTTTGTAATTATTGATAATAGGTCAAATAATATCGAATTAAACAAGGATCAAATAATTAAAATTTGTGATCGAAACTTTATTGGTTGTGACCAACTAGTCTATATTAACAACAGTGATAATGCCGATGCTGATCTAGAATTTTATAACTCTGATGGTTCGGGATCTGACGCATGTGGAAACGGTACAAGATGTGTGGCCTTCTTATTATCAAAAGAAAAAAATACAAAAAATATAAGCATTCAAGTAGCATCAAAACAGTTGGATTCAAAATTACTTGATGATGGTCAAGTTGAAACAATAATTGGTGTACCAAAAACTAATTGGAAAGAAATTCCTTTATCTAAAAAACTAGACACTAAAAATTTAGGAATAATTATAAAAGATAACAATAAACAAGAAGTGAGTGGCGGTATAGCTATTAACGTAGGTAATCCTCATACTATTTTTTTTGTTAATGATGTAGAAAATTTCAATTTAGAAAAAATTGGACCTGAGATCGAAAATCATGAATTTTTTCCAGAAAAATGCAATTTCACTCTTGCTCAAAAATTAAATAAAAATCATTATAAAATTAAAGTTTGGGAAAGAGGCGCAGGTTTAACAAAAGCATGTGGAACTGCTGCGTGTGCAACAGCAGTGGCTGCAAATTTAGAAAAGTTAGAAAATTCTAGAACTGAAATTGAATTTACTTTAGGAAAATTAATAATTTCTATTGATGAAAGTCAACAAATTCATATGAAAGGACCTGTATCTAGTATCAAAGAAATAGATATAAATATCTAATGGGTATTTTCGAAAAGTTTAAATTGGGCTTTAAAAAAAGTGCTGATAGCATTTCTTTAGGACTTAGGGAAATAATAGTCAAAAAGGAAATCGATGATGAGACATTAAACAAAATAGAAGAATTTTTGATTAGTTCTGACGTTGGTATTGAAGCTTCAGCTGAAATAAAAAGTATTATTTCTCAAAAAAAAATTGATCCAAAGAAAAATTCGGTTGGGGAAATAAATTCTATTTTAAAAGAATATATTATGGAGTTAATGGTACCCTTAGAAAGAAAAGACTTTTTTGAAGAAAAAGAAAATTTAAACGTAACATTAGTTTCTGGTGTAAATGGAGTAGGTAAGACAACAACTATTGGTAAAATTGGTAAAATATTTAAAGATAACGGGTCAGAAGTAATATTTTCTGCCTGTGATACCTTTAGGGCAGCAGCAATAGAACAATTAGAGTCTTGGTCTGATAAGATTGGAGCAACAATTATCAAATCAAATCCAGGGTCTGACCCTGCTTCAGTTGCTTACAAGGCGATAGAACATGCAAAAAACAACAATATTAGGCGGGTACTAATTGATACCGCTGGCAGACTGCAAAATAAGAAAAATTTAATGGATGAATTTAAAAAAATTGCAAATGTTATAAAAAAAACTGATGAGAGTGCTCCCCATGATGTTGTTTTAGTTCTAGATGCAACTTCTGGACAAAATATAATCAATCAACTTGAAGAATTTGATAAAATTATAAAAATAACTGGTTTAATTATGACAAAACTTGATGGGACAGCAAAAGGAGGAGTGCTAATTGCAATTGCAAAAAAATACAAGGTTCCGATTTTAGGCCTTGGACTTGGAGAAAAAGAAGACGATTTACAAATTTTCAATGCTGAACAATTCGCAGATGCATTTACTCAATTTAATTAATTAGATTTTTAGAAATTAAAGGTTTTTCAATAGAACATTCAAAATTATTCTTATTTGTTTCATATCCACAAACTTTTGCATAACTTGAAATAATGAAATTTAGTTTACCATTATTCTCAAAATTTTTTAATTTTTTAGACTGAATGTTATATTCTAAATTTTGATGAAAATTTTTTTTACCACTCACTAAAATTAAAGTATTATTATCTTTCATTAAATAGTATGCAAAGTCCTCGGGAAAGACTGGATAGGTATAATTTTTTACAAGTTTTTTAACTTTTTTAGGAAACCATTCATATGTTAGTAAAGGGAGGTCCTCTTTTGAATTATGATTATAAATATATAGATCTTGTGGGTAATCATTAATATAGTTTGCATCTTCTCCTCTTGCCAAAATGGCTTTGTCTCTTGTTTTAAAATATAAGGTAAATTGATTATTATATGATTTCATTTTACCAACATAAAAATATTTATTTCTAGTTTCGTTACTAATTTCAGCGTAAGAAAAATTTGAAAAAAAAATTACAATTAATATAGTTAAGACTCTTTTCATATATGACCTTAAAAATATAAAGTTGCTAAATATTTGTTTGAATTGTGTCTTAATTTAATTCTGTAATAAATAACTCTATCGAGTTTATGAGATTTTCATTAAAATCCATCATGTGGTCATCATTTTCAACAAAATAACTTGATTTTTTTCCATTAAATTTATCAAAAATTTCTTTTCCCATTTTAAATGGTACAATTTTATCTTTCATGCCATGCATTACAAGAATTGGAGCAGTATTCTTATTCAATTTAATAATCGAATTGTATTTATCTTTTAACAAATATTTGACTGGCAAATATGGATAATAACTTTTTGCAAGTGTTTCCATAGATGTGAATGGTGACTCTAATATCACACCACTAAAAGAATAATCTTGGGCTAGGTTTAATGCAATGGCTGTACCCAACGACTCTCCATATAAAATAATATTTTTATCTTCAATTTCTTTTGAATTTAGCCATTTCTTTGCTGCTAATGCATCTTCATAAAGACCAATTTCTGTGGGTTTTCCATCATTTCCACTAAACCCTCTGTAGGCAAATATCAAATAATTAACATTCATTTTTGAGAATTCATTTAACTTATAAATGCGATTATCAAGTTTGCCAGCATTGCCATGAAAAAGTAATAAAGTCTTATAATTTTCGTTCTTTTGAAAGTGCCATCCGACCAAACTAGTTTCAGATTTAATAAATACCTTTTCAATTTTGTGATTTAAAGGTCCTTCGTCTAAATAATTATTTTCTCCTGGATGGTACAGAAGATTTCTTTGATAAAAAAAAATAAAAATACAAATAAACGTATAAATTATTAATATTAATAATAATATATTTGTTAGTGTCATTTTTTTATTAATCATTATTTCTGTTTAGATAAATGAAAAAAATATAACTTAATATACAAAGAATTAAAAAAATTGAAAAAGAAATTCTATAACTACTTACAATATTAAATCCTTTAGAATTAAATAAGTCTATAAATAATCCAATACCCCATTGCATAAAGAATGTTCCTGAATGAATGAATACATTATATGAAGTGAGTGACTTACCTGCTAAATTTTGTGAAAAGTTTAAAGCTATTGCTGGTTGAGTTAGAGAAATTACAATTGAAGTCATAATGTATATTGCAAATAAAAAAGCTCCAGCTTTAGGACCAAAAAAGATTATTAGAAAAAAAACAAAATAACTTATTGGGAGTCCAAATTTAATAAGTTTAACACTACTTATTCCATAATCAGAGAGTTTGGGGAGAATATATCCCCATAAAAAGTATGATGCTAACATAGTTACATTGATCCAAAACAAACCTGTAGCACTTTGAAATGGAGAATACCCTGTAATATTTAGCATCCAAGGACCGGCCCAAAGCGTTTGAATTGCCTGTATACCACCATAATTAATAAATGCTAATGGTACCATACTGATAAAAAACTTATTCTTCCAAATTTGTGCTAAACCTTTTTTTTCTTCATCAATAGTGAAATTTTCTTTCTGTTCCCAATTAGGAGTGAATAAGAAAATTAAAATAATACTTATTAAAATAAGTATAGCTATTAAAATGAAAATCCATCTCCATCCTATGTATGGTAATAAAATCTGTACAGGTAAAGTAGATGATACAAAACCTATATTTGCTACCATTAACATCCATGAATTAGCGCGCTGTTGATATTTTTCAGCAAACCAAACTCTGTATCCTGTTAGAGGTCCCATCATACAAGCGCTTACGCCAATTCCAATAAATATTCTTGAAATAAGCAACCCAGAAAAACTTTTTGCTAATGCAAATGATACGGTTCCTACCAATGCAATTATTAAAAAATACCCAACAACTTTTTTTGGTCCAAATTTATCAAGTAGTAGTCCTATTGGGACTTGCATAATTGAAAAGCCAATAAAATAGCCTCCTGCTAACAGTCCTAAATTCCCTGCTGTTAAATCGAATTCATATGTCAGGACTGGTGTTAATGTTGCAGTAATAGATCTAACAAGATTTGATAATAAAAAACCAAAGGCAAAAATACAAAATATGATAATGCTTTTATTTACTTTAGTAATCATTTATAAATTTTTGAGATTTAATCTGTACTATGAATAATCAATCAACAAAAGATAAAGATGCACGTTCAGCAAATGCTATGGCTGCAACTTCTCATCCATTAGCGACCGAAGAAGCCTTAAAAATACTAAAAATGGGTGGAAATGCAGTAGATGCTTCTATAGCAGCTTCAATTGTTTTATCTGTAGTTGAGCCTAATGCAACAAGTATTGGTGGAGACTGTTTTGCAATTGTCAAAATGAATAATAAGGATGCAGTATCTTTTAATGGATCTGGGTTAGCACCAGAGAAATTAAGTTATGATTTCTTCAAGGAAAAAAATATAGATAAAATTGGATTAACAAGTCCTCATTCAGTAACGATTCCTGGTGCAGTTCATGCTTGGGAAACTATTCATAAAGAATTTGGAAAATTAGATTTTGAACAATTATTTATAGGCGCAATTGAGATTGCAAAAAACGGTCACAAGATTTCTAAAGTAGTGTCAAATGCTTGGCATAATAGTTTAAATAAAATTAATGGAAATGAAAATTCTAAAAAAATTTTTTTGAAAGAAGGTCGTACTTATCAAGAAAATGAATTAATGAAAAATATTCCATTAGGAAAAACATTAGAGGCAATTAGTAAAAAAGGAAGTAAAGAATTTTATGAGGGTGAAACTGCAAAAGATATAATTGAAAGTTTAAATGAATTAGGGGGTGTACATACTTTTGAAGATTTTTCTAAACAGAACACAATAAGATCAGAAACAATAAAATCTAGTTATAAGGGTGATTTTATTCATCAATGTCCTCCAAATGGACCTGGCGTAACTGTTTTGATTATGATGAAATTGTTAGAAAAACTAAATATTCATAACTATAAATTCAACAGTACAGAAAGATTTCATCTTGAAGCCGAAGTTACAAAACAAGCTTATAAAGTTAAAGAAACAAGCTTAGGCGATCCAAATTTTGTAAATTTTGATTTAGATGAAATTTTAAGTGATAAAAATATTGAGGATATTTTTAATAAAATTAAGCTCAATTCATGCAGTGATGTTGGTGACTTAAATATTCCAGCTCACCCAGAAACTATTTATCTAACAGTTGTAGATAAAGACTTAAATAGTGTGTCCATCATTAATTCAGTTTGTTACGTATTTGGATCAGGTATCACTACAAACAAAAGTGGAATACTTTTACATAACAGGGGTACAAATTTCAGAGTAGAGCATGGACATCCAAACTGTATTGAGGGCTTAAAAAGACCATTACACACTATTATTCCAGGTATGGTCATTGACAAAGATAACAACACAACTTTGAGTTATGGGGTTATGGGAGGACAATATCAACCAGTAGGACAGGTGCATATTTTAAATAATATGATTGATTACGGTATGGGTCCTCAAGAGGCTTTAAGTTTTCCAAGAGCTTTTCATTTTAACAATATTTATAAGCTTGAAAAATCAGTCAATAATCAAATTTTTAATGAATTGAAAGAAATCGGTCATAATGTTGAGTATATTGATGGTACTCATGGTGGAGGTCAAGCTATTAAAATAAATCGATCAGAAGGGGACCTTTTAGGAGGATCTGATCCTAGAAAAGACGGTTACGCAAAAGGGTACTAAATAATGTCAAAAAGAATTGTTAGAAATATTTTTGAAAATGTGAATGATGAAAATATTGCTCTAACCTCTGAAATCAGTACAAAACTAAGTTACAAAGATTTAAAATTATTTATCAATAAAATTTCTAAACAACTGGCTGGAAATGGATTATCAAACAAAGATAGAGCAGCGATAGTTTTACCAAATGGACCGTACATGGCTTCAAGTTTTTTGGCTATTTCAAGCTATATGTCTGCTGCCCCTTTAAATCCATCATATAAATCTGAGGAGTATGAATTTTATTTAAAAGATTTAAATCCAAAAATTGTTTTGGTTGAGAAAAACTCTGAAAATCCTGTTGTCGATGTAGCAAAAAAATTAAAAATAGAATTATGCGAGATTAATCCAGAAAAGGATGGACCTTCAGGAATATTTAATATTTATGAGAAAGAAAGTGAATATTCTTTACCTGATGAAAGTGATGAGGCATTAGTGCTACACACATCTGGTACTACATCAAGACCAAAGATTGTTCCTTTGACAAATAAAAATATTTTTTCTTCAGCAGAAAATATTTCTAAAAGTTTAAATCTTTCAGAAAATGACCATTGTCTTAATATTATGCCACTTTTTCACATACATGGTCTAATAGCTATTTTAGCTTCATCAATGAAAGCTGGTGCATCTGTATGTACATCAAATGGTTTTAATGCTATCAAGTTTTTAGATATAGCTAAATCAGAAAAAATAACTTGGTATTCTGGAGTACCTACAATGCATCAGGCTATTTTATTAAGAGCACGTAGAAATTTAGAAATTGCTAAGGTACTAAAACTTAGATTAATTAGATCATCATCTGCATCATTACCACCAGCGGTATTCAAAGATTTAAATGATGTTTTTAGTTGCCCAGTGATTGAAGCATACGGTATGACAGAAGCTACTCACCAAATGACTTCTAATCCATTGCCACCTAAGCAACAAAAAGCAGGATTTGTAGGCCTTCCAGCAGGTCCGGAAGTATGTATTATGAATGAAAATGGGGAAGTGCTAAAACAAGGTGATGAAGGAGAAGTATGTATAAAAGGTGAAAACGTAACCCTTGGATACGATAATAATGAAGAAGCAAACAAAACAAGTTTTACCAATGGTTGGTTTAGAACTGGCGATCAAGGTTATTTCGATAATGAGGGTTATTTAAAGATTTCAGGAAGATTGAAAGAAATAATTAATAAAGGTGGAGAAAAAATATCTCCATTAGAAGTTGATAATGTATTAATGGACCATCCATTAATAGATCAAGCAGTTTGTTTTGGATATGATGATAAAATGCTTGGAGAAAATATTGCAAGTGCAATTATAATAAAAAGTGGTGAGACATGCTCAGAAAATGATGTTTTAGAATATGCTCAAGAAAAACTTGCTAAGTTTAAAATACCAAAAAAAATTTTTTTTGTTGAAGAAATTCCAAAAGGAGCAACAGGAAAATTGCAAAGAAATGTTTTAGCAAAAAAATTTGGTTTAAATAATTAATGACAAAAGTTTGTATATTTGGTGCAGGATCAATTGGCGGATATCTAGCTGCATGTTTGAGTAAAAATAATATTGATTTATCACTTATAGCAAGAGGTCCACACAAAAAAGCTATACAAGAGAATGGTTTAACATTAATTAAAAAAGACAAAACAGAAAACTTTAAATTAAAAGTAACAGACGATCCCAAAGAACTTGGAATTCAAGATTATATTTTTATTTCAGTAAAAGCTCATGCAATTTCTAATATAGTTGAGTCTCTTCAAAGCTTAATTGGAAAAAATACAACTATAATATCTGCTGTGAATGGCTTACCTTGGTGGTATTTTCATAAAGCTAACACGGGGACAAACTTAGATGAGAAACATATAGATAGTGTTGATCCTGATGGTAAAATTTGGAATTCTTTGAAGCCTTCAAGAGCTCTTGGATGTGTGGTTTATCCAGCAGCTGAAATTACTGAACCTGGTGTTATCAAACACAATGGTGGTGAAAGATTTACATTAGGCGAACCAGATGGGTCAAAATCAGAAAGACTTAAAATTATTGCAGACTTATTAATTGCAGGAGGTTTAAAAGCTCCACAAAAGAGTAATCTAAGAGATGAAATATGGATAAAGCTCTGGGGTAATTGCTCGTTTAATATTGTGAGTGCACTACACGATAAATCTTTAGATGAAATTGGTAACGACCCAGAACTATTGAATATAGTGAAAAAATTGATGGAAGAATGTCAGTCAGTGGGAGAAAAAATTGGCGTTAAATTTAATGTTTCGATAGATCATAGAATTAAGGCAGCAATTTCAATAAAAGGCCATAAACCATCAACTACTCAAGATTTACATGCAAAACGTCCCCTAGAAATTGATCCAATCATTGGATCAATAATTGAAATTGGAAATAAAATTAATGTAAATACTGAAAACTTAAAGTCTGAATATAACAAGCTAAAACAGAAAGCTGAGGGCTTGGGATTATACAAAAGATCAAAAATAATTGATCAGATTACGAATTAACTAAAAGTTTAGAGAAATGTCTCTATGTATCGAATTACATCTTGAGACATAAATCGCTTGCTCTTTTGTAAGTTTTGATTGCAGACGTAATCCAATAGTTTCACTAATAATCTTATCATGAGCATTTATCTTATCCATATGCTTTTTCTTGAAATTTTTTCTCCAATCTATCTCTTGTTGGAATAAAACATAAGTATCATTTGCTGAGCTTTGAAGTTTTTCAAAATCAACCTCATCTTCATCCATAAGTGTAATTAAATAATCTAGCTTATCAGCAAATTCATCAGATCCTGAAATTTCTCCAACTTTTTCAAAAATATTATCAATAAATTCTATTGCATCAATATAACCTCTATTATCTATTTTTGATTTAAGAAGTTTCATATCTTGACTTAATTCTTCGAATTTTTCTCCATGATTTATAAATTCTTTAATTAATAATAAATCTTCATATGCATTATCCACAGTCTTTTTATATTTTTTGACAGCTAAATTTTTCGCTTTGTTAATTTTATTAAATTCATCATTTTTAGATTTCCACTCTTGAGGAATTGTATTTTGAATTTCCTCTATCTCTAACTTAACATTTTCAATTTTTTGCAAAATTTTATTTTTATCTGATACATCTTCATCATCAAGATTTCTTATCTCAGCTTTATATTTATCTATCTTTTTATTTAATTTTAATATTTTCTTTTGTTTTTTTCTTGTTTTAAAGTGCAAGTCTCTGTAATCAACAGCATAATCATCATAGATTGACTGAGCACTTTTAACTTCATCAACCAATTCAAAAGAATATTTAGAATTATCAACATGACGTTGAAAATAGCTTAATTTATCTGCTGGTAGATTTGCTAAAATGATATCATCAAATTCATTAATACTAGTTTTAATTTGATCTCCATTTGTTTCAAAGTTTGCAAATTTGTATTCTTGCAAACAGTATTGAAGTTTAGGGTTCATTGGAGGTGGAGCAACATTAGAGGTTAAATAAACTCTGTTAGGCAGATAATTAACAAGACTTGGATAAAAACCAACAATACCAAGGCCAATTAGCTGTAGCGCTATAAAAGGTACAACGCCTTTCCAAATGTCCAATGTCTGAATTATTTTTGGAGCCACTCCTTTTAGATAAAACAAAGCAAACCCAAATGGAGGTGTTAAGAATGATGTTTGTAGATTTACACCTATCATTACTCCAAGCCATACTGCTGTAACATTCGCACCTGTTTCAGCAAGTAATATTGGTGCAATAATCGGAACCACTACAACAGCTATTTCTATAAAGTCTAAAAAGAAACCTAGAAGGAAAATTACAACCATAACCACGATAAACTGAGTCCAGAAACCCCCAGGTAGATCTTGAAGAAAATCTCTAACCAACTCTTCTCCACCAAATGCTCTAAATCCTGATGTAAGCATTGCAGCACCTAATAGAATTATAAAAACCATTGAAGTAGTAATACAAGTTTCTGTAACAACTTCTTTTAGTACATTGTCTGTTTTATAACTTCTCCAGAAGCTCCATGCTATTCCATAAACAAGTATAATTACAAAAAATGCTGTAATGTAGATTGCACCCAAATCTCTTTCTTCTAAATTTTTTACATTGAGTTCATAAGTTGAAGCCAGAAAAGTAATAGGTATTATTGATCCTATAATTAGTATTAAAGGATAAAATGCACTTTTCTTACCTTCAAACAACCTATATCCAGCCATTAAAGTTGCGCCAATTGCTCCAATAGAACCAGCTTGGTTAACAGTTGCAATACCCATTAATATTGATCCTAATACAGCAAATATAAGTGCAAGAGGAGGGATGATAATAACTATAACTCTCAACCAAAATTTAAAATCAAAAGTTCCTTTAAATGGAACAGGGGGTGCAACTCCCTTTTTAATTCTTGCATAAATGAAGACATATATCATATACAATGCTACTAGAACTAGTCCTGGTAACAAAGCACCCAAGAACATATCTCCAGCACTAGATGATCCAACTCTAAACTCACCAGGCATATTGAATTCACCAGTGATAGCTTTGTAATCATTTTGTCTAATATTATTAGCAACATCTGAGGCACTAGCTAATTGGTCAGCAATAATAATTAAAACAATTGAAGGAGGAATTATCTGTCCAAGAGTTCCAGATGAACAAACAATACCACTCGCAAGTTTACGGTCATAATTATTATTCAACATTGTTGGTAAAGAAATTAGTCCCATTGCGATAACGGTAGCACCAACTATTCCTGTAGTTGCAGCAAGTAAGGCTCCTACAAAAATTACCGATATACCCAATCCACCGGGAATAGGACCAAATAGTTGACCCATAGTAATTAGTAAGTCCTCAGCTATTTTAGATTTCTGAAGCATTATCCCCATGAAAATGAACAAAGGAATTGCAATTAAAGTATCTGTTTCAACATCCCAATAATTACTTCTAAAGTTAGTAATTCCAGCTACTAACCATTCTATAGGTCCATCAACTGTAAAATAAGCACTTGAGTCTCCCTCAAATATTGCTCCAAAAAATGCAGCTAAACCGATGGAAATTATTGCAGAACCGGGAAGAGCAAAAGCCACTGGATAACCTGAAGCAAGTGCTGCAATCATAATTAAAACCAGAATAGCTAAAAATAATAATTCCATTAATTACTCTCGACTTTTTCTAATCTGACTTGATCTGGATTGTCTGATTGAGTTTGATCTTCAATATTATTAAAAATAATTTTATGGCTACTAGACATAAAATAACTAGTAAATTGTAATAGCATTGTGACTGCAAAAACTGCTAAATAAACTGCCATCAAATAAAGAAGGTATAATCCATTAGAACCTTGTTGTGTGACCTCAAAAGCAACTACAGGTCCATTGATAATACTTGCTTTACCATTTAAACCTAAAAATAAAACTATTAAACAAAGAGGGACACCTAATAACGCTGAACCAACCATATTAGTCCAAGCCTTTTTTTTCTCACTAAAAGATGAATAAAGTACGTCAACTCTAACATGACCTTCGTGAATTAAAGCATAAGCACTTGCAAATAAATATAAGGCTGCATACCAAAATCTAACTAAATCTCCTTGAAAAGCTTGTTCATAAGAGAAAACAAATCTAGATAAAACAATTACAAATTCACTTAAGACTACCAATACTGCAAGCCATATAAAACCAACAGATTTTGTAAAGTAACCTATTATAAATGAAACTAATATTATTGGAAAATGTATATACGTTATTCTTTCTGGAGCTTTTACCATGAAAGCTTTTACCTCAGGACTAAATATAGCTTCCCACAATCTTTCAACAACCATAAATGAAATTATGAAATCAGCTAAACCGACTAAAAATACAGCCCAAAAAGATCCTCTTATTAAATATGCTGAAAATTTTGATAATATTTTTGAATCGTCAACTAAAGTTTGTGAGTATGTCTTAAAAACATAAAAAACAACTGAGAGAATACAAACTACATATATTATAATTTGAATATAACCATAAGTTAAATCAGAAGACTCTAAAGACTTTTGCTTATAACCAAACAAATCATAATGAGAAAAAACTTTTTTAATGCCTGGCCAGCCACCCCAAACTGTAAATAAGTTATTAATTAAAAATGCTAGAGTAAATGCTAAGACTGAGTAGCTTAAAACTCTCAAATAAGTAGACAATTTACTATTTTCTGGACCCATATGATTTTAAATTTTTTAAAAGTAATACTTAATTTTAAAATAAAAAAAGGGCCCAAAAAGGGCCCTTTTAGTTATTAAATTAAGCTCAATTACATTCCTAAAGCTCTGTTTCTTTGAGAAATGTAAGGTGAATCAGACAAGTTAGTCCAAGATCCAATGTCTTTTCTTGCTTTTAAGAAGCTCGAGTGAACTCTTTCAGCAAGACCACTGCTAGCTCTTGTTTCTTCAAACACTTCATTAGCAGCACCAGCAAAGCCATCATAAACCTTGTCGCTAAACTTCTCTAGTTTAACACCATGATCATTGATCAATCTTGCTAAAGCAGCACCGTTTTTAGCATTGTACTCAGACATCATAACGTCGTTTTCCATTGCTGCAGCAGCTTCAATCAATAACTGATCTGATTTGTTTAAGCTTGTGAACCAAGATTTATTTGTTCCACATGCTAACATTGATCCAGGCTCGTGCATACCAGGATAGTAATAGTATTTAGCAGCTTCTTGGAATTTCATAGCTTCATCATTCCATGGACCTACCCATTCTGTTGCATCAATTGCACCAGAAACAAGGTTTTCGTAGATTTGTCCACCAGGTAATGAAACTGGAGATCCTCCAAGTTTACCAATTACTTGTCCACCTAAACCAGGCATACGCATTTTTAAACCTTTGAAGTCATTAGGGCTTCTAATCTTTTTGTTAAACCATCCACCCATTTGAACTCCTGTGCTTCCACACATAAAGTTTTTAAGACCAAATTTATCAGCTAGTTCATCCCATAACTGTTGACCACCTGCAAATCTAATCCATGCATTCATTTCTGTGTAAGTAAAACCAAATGGTACCGCTGTAAAGTAACCCCAAGCTGGATCTTTTTTAACCCAGTAGTAGTCAGCAGCATGATACATTTGTGAGTTACCAGATGCAACTTCATCAAAAGAGTCAAATGCTTTAACTCTTTCATTTGCTGCATAGTAAGTAACTTGGATTCTACCGTCACTTATATCTGCAATTCTTTGTGCAAATCTTTGAGCCCCTG
The DNA here is from genome assembly GCA_902604245.1 of uncultured Pelagibacteraceae bacterium. Lineage (GTDB taxonomy): Bacteria > Pseudomonadota > Alphaproteobacteria > Pelagibacterales > Pelagibacteraceae > Pelagibacter. The sequence continues at coordinate 77,834 of CACKXQ010000005.1, forward strand.
TTCCTAGACCTGGAAAATCTCTTCCCCAAGTAGCAACCATTGATGCTTCTATTCTTTCAGCAGCAACAGCTGGAGCAGCTAAAGATGATGCAGCTACAGCAGCAACACCCGTCGCAGCAGCAGCTTTAAAGAACTTACGTCTTGAAGGTAATTTTTTACCTTTCAACTTTTTGTCTTTAATCATTTATTTCTCCTCTATAGTTAATTAACTGTCGACAATTAAACACAAATGTAACTTAGAGTCATTTTAAAAATTTAGGACTAATCGACTAAATACAATCTTGGATTGTATTAAATTAACTTTTCATTGATATAAACACAGCATTTTTCAGGCGGGATATAAAGATTGATATCTCCATTTGAAATTGGCATCTCTCTATTTACTTTAGATTTGATAACAAAATCGCCCATATTTGCAGTTAAAAGTTTGAAATTTCCAAAATCTTCTACTCTTTTAAGTGATGCTTTAATTGTATTTTGTCCATCTTTTTCAGCAACATTTATAAACTCTGACCTTATTCCAAGCTTTACATTTTTTTCTTTAATTTTTGAAAGGTTAGAGTTTGTTTTAATTTCTATGTTATTAATTTTTACTGAATAGTCGGAGGATACCTCACTTTCAAAAATATTCATGGCTGGAGATCCGATGAAATAACCTACAAATGTTGTTTTTGGTCTCTCAAAAAGATCTTTTGGAAGTCCCACTTGAACTATTTCTCCCTGATCCATAACAATAATATTATCAGCAAATGTCATAGCTTCATTTTGATCATGAGTGACGTAGACTAAAGTCGTTTTATATTGCTCATTAATTTCTTTTAAGTTTCTCCTAAGTCTAAATTTTAAATCAGGGTCAATTACTGTTAGGGGTTCGTCCATTAATACACCTGCAACATCTTCTCTTACTAGTCCCCTTCCAAGTGAGATCAATTGTTTTTGATCTGCTGTAAGCTTTCTTGCTGGTAAATTTAAAAAAGACGAAAGTCTAAGGGTGTCTGAAACTGATTTAACTCTTTCCTCAATTTTTTCTTTTGAAAAATCTCTACACTTTAATGGGAAAGCTAAGTTGTCATAAACGGTCATAGTATTATAAATAACTGGAAATTGAAAAACTTGTGCTATATTTCTCTCCTCTGTTATAAGATTAGTTACATCATTTTCGTCAAATAAAATTTTTCCTTTAGATGGTTTAACCAGTCCTGACACTATATTTAACATTGTTGTTTTTCCACATCCTGATGGTCCTAAAATTGCATACCTCTTTCCATTTTCCCATGTCATAGAAAATGGATTAAGCGCATATGTTGGATTGGGATCACTAGGATTATAAGTGTGAGATATATTTGATAAATCTATTTTAGCCATTATGAGCTCCATAGGGTGAAGAAACTAGTTCTTCATTATTATTGAATACATAGAATTTATTTGCATTGAATTTCACTTTTACTTTCTCATGAATTTTGAAATTCATTACTTCTTCAATTAAAGCTATAACTTTTGAGTTTCCTTTTTTTAAATGGAGTAAAGTTTCTGAACCACTTATTTCTGCAAGTTCTATTTCAAACTCTTCTCCTTCCTTATCAAGTTTTATTTCTGAAGCTCTAATTCCGAAATAATAATTTTGACTCTTTAAATCTTTTAAATATGCTGGTAAATTTATTGAAATATTTTCAAAGGTTAACTGATCTGAACTTTTACTGCCTGTTAAAATATTCATTGGCGGATCGTTTGAGATTTCTGCAACTTTAAGGTTCTTTGGATTTTCAAATATTTCTTTGGCATCTCCTTTTTGTAAAACTCTACCCTCATGTAATACTATTACTTCACCATTTAACTCCATTACTTCCTGAGGATCAGTTGTTGAGTATATTAAAATTGTATCTTGAGACAGGCCCTCAGAGAATATTCTTTTAAATTCCTCTCTCAATTGCTCTCTTAACTTATAATCAAGGTTAACCAATGGTTCATCGAGAAGAAGTATCTTTGCCTTCTTTGCAAGAGACCTGGCCAATGCTACTCTTTGTTGTTGACCACCTGATAATTCTTGAATTTTACGATTTTCAAAACCAACTAATCCTACAGTCTTAAGTGCATCTTCTACATCCATTTTAATTTGCTCTTCGCTTAGTTTTCTTTGTTTAAGGGGAAAAATTATGTTCTCATAAACATTAAGATGAGGGTAATTAATGAATTGCTGATAAACCATTGCCACATTTCTTTCCCAAACAGGAATTTTGCTAAAATCTTTGTCCTCAAAAAATAATTCTCCAGTATCTGGGTTAAGCAAGCCTGCGATTGTTTTTAAAAATGTCGTTTTTCCAGACAAAGTTCTCCCTAAAATGGTATAGAGATTTCCTTTTTTGAAATCGAATGATACATCATTCAAGTGGAACTGGTTATCTGGTTTGTAAGTTATATTTTTTCCGATTAAATTCATTATTTTAATGCTCCAGATAAATTCCCTTTAGATAAATATCTCTCAACAACAAAAGCAACAATGATCAAAGGTGCAACTGAAATTAATGCTGAGGCTGACAAACTCCACCATGGAGTAATTGATGAGTTTAATGCTACAACTTTAACTGGTAGCAACTGCACTTCAGTAAATGTTAAAATAAAAGCAAAGAAAAAGTCTATCCAACCAAATATAATACAAAACATCCCAGCAACAATTAATCCTGGAATTGAGTTTGGAAGCACAACTTTATAAAATGCCTGATAGGGGTTACATCCATCAATCAATGCAGTCTCATCTAACTCTTTTGGTACCCTGTTAAAAAAGTCGACCATTATCCAAACAGCAATAGGCATTAGCAATACAATGTAAACTACTACTAAACCAAGTAAGCTATCTAATAAACCAATAGTACTTAAAAATATAAAAAAAGGTATCGATAAAACAATTGGTGGCATAATTCTTTGAGATATAAAGAAGAACGTAATATCATTATTTCTGACAAATCCTGCTTTAAAAGTAAATCTTGAAAGAGCATATGCAGCAAGTGTTCCTAGAATAATACTAATTAAACTCGCAGTGCATGTAACAAAAATACTATTAAAGTACGGTTCAACGATATCAACACCTCCTCTCGCTGGTGATTTAACTAATACACGCCATCCTTCTAAAGTTGGTTCAAAATCTAACCATGGAATATAAGTAACCTTACTATTTACAGATTGAAAATCTTTAAAAGATGTAGAAATAGCCCACAAAAAAGGTGCAACTATAAATACAGTCCATAATGTAATAAATGTATATTTTAAAAAAGTATAAAGTTTATGCATTATTCCTTAATCATTAATTTTGTTAAAACTTTTGCTATGATCGTAAGACTTATGATCATTATAACTAAATAAGTGAAAGATAGAGTTGCAGCATAACCCATTTGAAACTCTCTCAATCCTTTAATATAAATATAAAAACTTGAAGTTTCTGTTGCGGTTCCAGGTCCTCCTGATGTCAAAACAAAAACAGTATCCATTATTTTTGAGGCCTCAATTAATCTTATGATAATTGCACCAATAGAAATAGGGGCCATTAATGGAAATGTAACATAAACAAACTTTCTAAAAGGACTTGCCCCATCAATTGCAGCAGCTAAGAATGGTTCCTTTGGAAGAGATAATAGTCCAGCAAGTAGTAATAAAAACATAAATGGCGTCCATTGCCATACTTCAACGATAATTACAGTAAACTTAGCTATAACTGGATCGCTAAGCCATAAAATAGGTTTAACCCCTAAATTTCCCAAAAGGTCATTTACTGGCCCAAGAGACTCATGGAAAAAAGTTCTCCAAATTACTGTCATAATAACTGGCGTAGTCATCATTGGAATTAAGAAAATTACTCTAAAAAACCTTTTAAATTTTATTTCTCTCCAAACCATAAGAGCTAAAGCAAAACCTATTACATATTGAAGTATAACTGTTGTTACGGATAAAAAACTTAATCTGAAAAAAGACTCCCAAAATCTTGGGTCATCTGTAAACAGTCTTATATAGTTTGTGATCCCAATAAAATTCATTTCAGGCGTATAACTATTCCATCCTGACAAACTTAATCTTATTGTAAAAATGATAGGAAATATAAGTATTCCTATTAGCACAAATAAACCTGGAAATAAAAAAACAAACTTGTGCTTAAAATTCATAAATATAATTTTTGGATTTATTTAATTTGTGGCCGTCGAGTTGACGGCCACAATAAGTATTTTTAAAGCTTATTATCTTCCATTGCTACACCAACAGAGTAAGCTTTTTTTACATTATCTTTTCCTACTCTATTAAGTATATCATTCCACTGTTTAGCAGCTTCATCTAAAGCAGCTTGTGGTGATAATTGTCCGGCTAAAGCTTTTGCTGCAGCAGTTGCTAGTGCAGCGTTAAATTCAAATGTGCCTGGAACTCTTAATGGAAAAACTCTATTTTTACTTTCTTCCATTTTTGCAAGAGTATCTACATATGACTCTGCAATATCTTTGTCCCATCCGATTTGTGTCCAAACTTCAGCTTTAAAGTCGTCATTTCTAAATGGATTTACTCCAAATCTACCAATTCCTATATCAGCTTGGTGATTTGCCTCGTTCGCAAAGAAACACAAATAGTCAAATGCCATTTCTTTCTCTTTACTTTTCTTAGCAACACCAACTGCCCATCCCCATACGAAGAAAGGAGCTTGGTTGAAACCTTCATCCCAAGAATTAGATTTTCTATTCCAAACTTTCATAGCACCTGGTAATTGTGCAGCACCAACTTTATTGTTGATTGGGCTGTCAGGTTGCATCGCTGCAACAAATGCGTCATCCCATGAAAAACTAAATAAAGTTTGTCCACCACCAAATGATCCAATTTCATCACCTAGACCGAAGTTAATTCCTCCTGGTGGAACATATTTAGTAGCAGCAACCCAGTCAGTAAGAGCTTCTACAAAACCCGGATTATTAATAAGTGGAGTCATTGTATCTAAATCAAAGAAAAAACCACCTGGTGTTTTTGGATTTTTAGAATAAGCAGCTGATCTAGAATAGAAAGCAGCATACATAAGGTCATCTTTTTTCATAACTTCTGCTGATCCGTATTCTTTCTCACCATCACCATCCCAGTCCCAATCATTAAAGTATGCAGCCATTTCTCCATACTCTTTCCAAGTTTGTGGGACTCTTAACTCTTTACCAGTGTCGGCTTTATATTTTTTTTGATATTCAGGATTATCAATGACATCTTTTCTATATTTAAGATAATGTCTGTCTCCATCAACTGGAAACTGATACATAACACCATCCCAAGAAGCAACTCCAATATGAGATGGAGTAACGTCTTGCATCTGTTTCATCTCAACATATTTTTTTGGCACTGGCTCTAAGTATCTTCTCCAATCATTAATGAAATTGGAAAATCCAAATACTATATCGTAAGGAGCTTGACCTGCTTGGAAAGGAACCATAGCTTTTGCATATAGATCTCCAGCTGGTGTATGAGTTACATCAACTTTCGCTCCAGTTAACTTAGCAAACTGTTCAGCATGAAGAGCTGTTGGCTCACCCATTACTGGCACAGCATGTGTATTTATTTTTAGTGTTTTACCAGAGTAGTCTTTTTTTGACATTGACTCGTAAGAACACTCACCAGGAATATCCCCAGTAGTTTTGATATGTGGAAATTGATCACTCCACTTATCAGCATACGCAACAGGACTAAATACCAACAAAGCTGATATAAGAGCAGTTACGCAAGTTTTTATTGTCTTCATCTTCATTTCCTCTCTTTTGTTATTTATGGAACTAACACTGCACGACCTTTGACTTTTCCATCATTAAGATCATGTAGCGCTTTGTTAGCATCGTCTAATCTATATTCAGCCATTGAAAGTTTGACCAACCCCTTGTCAGCCAACTCCATTAGTTCATATAATTCAGACCACGTTCCTACTAAATTTCCAATAATATTTCTTTCAGTAAAAATCACATCTACTGCAAGTATTTTAATTTCTTCACCATATCCTACAATATAAAAGTAACCACCAGGCCTTGTCATATTTAAACCCATTGATGTTGATCCTTTCTCACCAACAAAATCTATGACAGCCTCAGCACCTTTTCCTTTGGTAAGTTCTTTTACTTTTTCTACTTCATTACCATCAATCAAAACTCCATGATCTCCACCTAAAGACATTGCGTGATCAAGTGCTTTTTGGGATTTCTCAACAATAATAATATGAGCTGCACACATTGCTCTTAAACATTGAATGGCAATATGACCCAAACCACCAGCGCCAATAACTACACAACTATCTCCTGGCAATAAAAGCCTAGTTGCTTTTTTAACAACTCTATAAGCTGTAAGTCCAGCATCTGAAAATGGTGCTACATCTTTTGGGGTTAGAATTTTAGGAATTTTAATTAAATTTCTCACACTAGTTTTTAGCAATTCAGAATAACCTCCTTCTTTCATACTCAATCCTGGAAATGCTCCTGCCTCAGCATGCATATCATTACCTCTTCTACAATCTAGACAAGTCCCATCTGTGCCAGATATTAGAGGATGAAGAATAACAGGGTCTCCTTTTTTAAAATTTGTTACGTCTTTGCCGACCT